>JBBQGP010000001.1:0-86456 GCA_038323095.1 Chloroflexia bacterium
AGCTTTGGGCCAGTTTTGGTTTAATCCCCAAAACTTCGGCGTGTTGTTGCAAAGCGGTTTTGATATGGGTATCCCAGTAATCCCAGTCGTGGCCGCCGGGATGCTCGGCGTAAGAATGGGGTAGCTTGATTTCTTCGAGAAGAGCCTGATATTTGCGGTTGTCGTCAAGTATCCAATCTTCCGTACCGCAATCAAAACTTAGGCTTGGTAAATTGGCCCGGTCTATATCTCGCGCCAACTGATAGCAATCCATTTCGCGTTTTAATTTGGCCCGGTGTTCAATTGACCAAATTGAGTTCTCCCAAAGCATGTTTTGGCCGTCTTGGTCGGGAATCCGGCTGGAATGGGCAAAAATTGAGCAGAATTTGTCTGGATATTTGAGGCCGAGCTTTATTGCGCCAAAGCCACCCATTGAAAGCCCGCCAATCGCCCATTTGCCGGGCCGCACCGCATAATTGCTATTAACGTGTTCCCACAAATCCTTGATTACAAAATCCTCAAAATTGTTAGGCCGACCAAGATTGGTGTAAAAGCTGTTCGCGCCATCTGGCAGCACTACGATTAGCGGCAATTTCTCGACATATCGCAAAATATTTGATTTATAAAGCCAGGCGTTGTAATCGTCCCAATAGCCGTGTAGTTGCAGCAAAACCGGGTACGGCCCGGCTCCGGCTTCCTTTACATCCGGCAAAATAAGGTTATAATGCACCCGTCTTTCCAGCGCATCGCTTACCATTTGTACCGTTGCAACCGCCATTTTAGCTCCTTTTAATTTTACTAAAATTGAATTTTGAGCCTTGTCAGACTGGCCGGATTAAAACATTATCCAGGCCGCCACCAACATCCCCAAAACCAGAAAATTTTGGGCGCGGGCATTATACCAGACGGCGCGGGCCAACGGTTTCTCGATAAATTTGAGTTGTAGCAAAAGCTGGGGAATAAGCAAAGCTACCACAATTCCTGCCGCTACAAAATAATTTTGCCAAAGCAGGAAAGCACAAATTGTTAATTGCGCCCCATCTATAATCAAACAGGCCATGCGCGAGGCCCGGTGCGTGCCGTAGACTACCGGGACGCTAGGCAGTTTTAGTTGGTAATCCCCCCGAATACTTTTGAAATCGTTCAAAATCATAATACCCGTTCCAGCAATGGTATAAATTGCCGGGATAACTACCGAACGCCAATTAATCCCGCCAAAAATGCTGGCCGCCGCCAGCCAGGGTACTAAAATATAGGATACCGCGCTGCAAAGTGGGCCAAGCCAGGTTACGGCTTTAAGGCGCAAGGGCGGTGCGCTATAATTATGAGCCATAAAAATGCCAAAAAGAGCCAATACCATAACTACTGGGCCAAGATAAAAGGCCGTCAGCAAACCGAAAAAGCCCAGCGTCCCGATTATTTGGTAAATCCGGGTAACGCTAAGTTGGCCGCTTGGAATGGGGCGGTTCGGCTCGTTTACCGCGTCAACTTCCCGGTCAAACCAATCGTTAATAGCCTGACCCATGCCGCACAAAAGCGGGCCGGAAAGTAAAAGGCCGAGCATCAGCCTCCCAATTGATTCAAGTGACCAATTCAAGCCGCCCGCCGCTACTGCCCCGCACCAAAAGCTCCAGACCACCGGCACCCAGGTTATCGGTTTCATTATGCTCAGGCTAACTTTTAGCTCTTGCCGCCAGTTAGTTGGTAAGGAAGTTGCGAGTTGTGAGTTGCGAATTGCGAGTGAACGGTTGTCGGTTGTCGGTTGTCGGTTGTCAGGGAGAGCAGGGGCGGCGGCTACCCGGTTACTACCAACTGACCATTGACCACTGGCTACCTTTTCGGCTTCGGCAACCTGAAACTCGGAACTCGCAACTATTTCGGGCCTATCGTTTTCCTTGAGCAAGTGCAGGTGAGCGGGCTTTCGCTTCATCATTTTTTCCAGATTTCTAGCTGAAATTAAAAACAGCATTAGAACAAATTCTTGATTACTTCACTGCCCCCATAATAGCATCAGGGGTAGAAAAGGCCATGTAGTAGATGCTACAGACGCTTTAAGACTGGCTATGTTAAGATGAGTCTACAAAACAGTTAAAGGCTGCATTCTACAATTGCGCCATAATTCAACTGTGGATTAGAAAGAATACAGCAGTTCGCTGCTGGCCCGAAACTGTAAGCGTCACCTGTCAAAACCTCACTCAAAAAAAAAGCATAGAGAGAATTAGCGATGCGGATAATAATTTTTACTGGCAAAGGTGGAGTTGGCAAAACCAGTGTTGCGGCTGCTACGGCAGTTAAAGCGGCCAGCCAGGGCTATAAAACACTGATTATGAGTACCGACCCGGCCCATAGTTTGGCCGATTCGTTTGACCGGGACGAATTTTTGGGGCCGGAGCCAAAAGAAATTGCGCCAAACTTGCACGCCCTCGAAGTCGATATTTACGATGATTTGCGCCAGAACTGGGAAAATGTGCGGATTCACTTTGCCGCCCTTCTCAGCGCACAGGGTGTAACCGGGCTGCTGGCTGACGAAATTGCCGTCTTGCCGGGTATGGACGAACTTTTTAGCCTTGTCCGAATTAAACGCTACTATAAATCGCAAGCTTACGATGTACTAATCGTAGATTGCGCTCCTACCGGCGAAACTTTACGCCTTTTGAGTCTGCCCGAAACCTTGAATTGGGGTATCAAACTCTTCCGTAATGCCGAAAAGTTTTTGGTCAAGCCCTTATTGCGCCCGCTTGCCAAAATTTCCCCACTTAGCAAAATGGTCGCCCCCGAAGACGTATTTGTTTCAATTGATAGCATGTTTACCGAGTTGGACGGTCTTAGCAGCATCTTGAACAACACCAGCGTAACCAGTGTGCGTTTGGTTATGAACCCCGAAAAAATGGTCATCAAGGAATCACAGCGGGCCTTGACCTATTTGAGCATGTACGGGATGATGGTCGATAACGTTATCGTCAATCGGATTTTGCCGGTAGACAAAGATAGCGGCTATATGAACCGCTGGAAAACCATTCAGCAAAAGCATTTGCTCGAAATCGCCGATTCGTTTAGCCCCCTGCCTATTCGTCACGTCCCAATGTATCCAGAGGAAGTGGTCGGCCTGGCATCGCTACAGGCAATGGCTGAAGATATTTACGGCGAAACCGATGCCACCAGCTTTATGTACCGGGAACGCCCTTACGAAATCCGCAAGGTTGGACAAGGTTATGAAGTTCGTATGCGTTTACCCTTTGCCGAGGAAGCCGTTCTGGATTTGTGGCACAAGGGCGATGAGCTGATTGTACAGGTCGGCAACCAGCGTCGGATTGCAACTTTGCCTACCGCCGTGGCCGGAATGGAAGCGGGCCAGGCCGATTTTGACGGCCAATGGCTTGTCATTCCCTTTAGTCTGGCCGCTAAAGCGGTTGGGGCATAAGGCAATCAGCCTAAATAGAAAAATTTCTGGCCGGGCATTCCGCTATGAAGTGTCTGGCTGAGTGTTATATCTATAGATATTTACAAATTTTTTGAATACACTCTTAATGAGAGGGGGTGAAATCAATGGCCGGTTTAGCAACCAAAGTCGCCGAGGATATGGCCGAAGTATTTGAGGTACAAAGTGATGGTTGGTGGATGTGGGTAGCTGGAATGCTACGTACTACCGCCGATGCGGTAGAACGCATCGTTGTCAGCACTTATGGCGTATCTAGCGGTGGTCGTGTCTCGGCTCGTCCTGAAGTCGAGCGACCAGTATCCGCACGCAGCAGCAGCACTAGCAGCAGTTTCCGTGATAAGGAGATTGTGTCGCGCTTCACCAAACTCGGCTAACCAGATTAGCCGGGCGAAACAAGCCAGGGTACACCGCCGCTCATCGTTTCTGCAAAGCTTTTGCTTTTAGAAGCGCAAGGGGCGGTGAACCAAATTCACTCACTCTGCACCCAAAGCCGGGCCGCTATGCTCGGTAGCCGGTGAACCTGAAATTCACTCACTGCTCACTTAATTATTAGCGAGGGTATCATTTTGATTAGCACCAGCGATGAAATCCAAAATTATATCGTGGGAACCAATAGCAGCCCGCGAAATGTAGCTGAAGCCAAACGCCAGGGGATAGTTAGCCCAAATGAAGAACTGCTGGGTATCTTCGATGGTGTTTTGTATGAAGCCGGAAACAAACGAATTGGCGGATTAGCCCTGAACGATTTTCTGATTGTCACCGACCAGAATATAACGCTTTGGGCGCGTGACCAATACCGCGATATTGTAGACCGCTTCCCGCTTTCGCACGTTTTCGTATTGGAACGCAAGCAAAAAGATTCGCAACACGCTTTCGTGAAATTAGGTCTGGCCTTGCCGGATACTTCCGCCGATGCACTGGACAAAGCCGAGCTAATCCAGCTAACCTTCGACCTTGTGCCGCTAGACGATTTGGAATTGCTGGCTGGGGTAATCGATGTGCTGGGTTGCGCTCACCGCGATTTAATCAAGGGCGGGGCAAAACAGGAAGATTGCTACCGGGCAGCGCGAGTTTTGTTCTCGCAAGTTTTTCTATCAAAAATGATGGCTAGTGCCAGCAAGCCGGGTCGCGAAACAATGGGCCGCACCTACGATTTACATAACGAGCCGTTGGTCGAAATTATCGAAGATTCCGAAGCGGAAGCCTTAATGACCCCTTTAAGCCGCCTGGATAAACTGGATAGCTTTAATACGCGCTACGAGCCGCAAGCCCCTCGTCAGCAGGGACGCTTGCAATACGAGCCACCGACGCAGGCGCAGGCCCGTTTGTACCAGCCCAAGCCGGAGAATCAGGGTTATTTTGCAACTTCGGCCAGTGGGCAAGCTCCCCAGATTGAGCAGGAATTACGCTGGTTGGGCGGTGCTGGAAATCCCCCGTCTGGGCAAAAACGCGGAAACCCTAACGCTAACCGTGATAATTCGCAACTTCCGCCGGGAGTGCGGCTTAAAGAAGATTTGAGCAATTCGGACGCTTTTTACTTTGTAAACCGGGCCGGACGCAGCGTTTTTGATGGTTTGGATAAATTGCGTAAGGAAGCCGAAGCCAAAAACGCCGGGTTGTTGCCCTTGCTGAATGCCGCCCGCGAATCAGGGATGAATATTCGGGATATTACCGAATTTGTAATGGCCGCGAATGAATTGCTGGATACCATCGGCCATAATCCGGCGGCCCGCGAACTAGCCATGATGTTTGCTGGCAAAATGCTTAACGACAATAACGGTAAGCTCAAGCAAACTATGCAAGCGGCCAGTGCCTTACGTAGCAATAAAGGCCCGGTTCAGGTCGAAAACGCCGAAGAACCCGCGCCAGTTGCTCCCGCTCCCAGACCGGGACGGGTCAAGGTTGAACGGCGCAGCAAGCCCCAACCTGTACTCGAAGTGGAGGACGGCGGCTCGGAGGTCAGCAATCTGACGGCCTCGCAAACGGATTTGTCGGTAGCAGCCGAAGCCCCAGTCTTGAATTTGCAAGCAGAACCGGCCTCAAACTTGCAAGAAGAAAGCAGACCGATTGGGGGTTCACAAACGCGCCTGCCCGATGTAGACTTGGACTCCGAACCTTTTAGAGAAGCAGCATTAGTAAGTAGTACCGCTTCACAAACTAAAATTTTCGAGCCAGAAATGGCCGCGAAACCGCCGCGTCACCGCCTGACCATTCGTAGCAGTAATGTTACGGCAGGGGCAGCCGATGGCGGCGGGCTAGATATAAAAGACGATGCCGGAAGTGTGCGGGCATCGCTGGATTTGGCTGCCCCTAGTGGGCCGGATTTGAATTAATCTGGTCGGAAGATTAGGCCCGGCTGCCCTTGAGGAGATAAAATATGACAACCGAAACTATTCCCCCGGCTGGGGGGACAACCGAACTTGAAATACCCTCCGATATGTATATCGGCTTAAATGTAGTGCGGCGGCACATTGTCGAATTTTTCTACCGGGCCGGGACGCAGGGCTTACTTTCGGCGGGTGAAACTCCTCTGGCAATGTTCGATTGTGTTTTGCTTGAACCCAACGGGCGACGGCTGGGCGGTCTGACCTTGCACGATTATGTAGTTTTAACCGACCAGCATTTGATTACCTGGGGGCGGGGCTTGAACCGTGATATTGTAGATAAATTTGAATGGTCAAGCGTTGGACTGGATAAATTCGGGCGACGTACTCCTATCGAGGGCGTAATCAAAATCGCCTACAATCTCAAAGCCAGTTCCGGCAACAAACGACGTATCTCAATTAAAAGCCCGCAAAATGGTAATGGCAGTGATACTACCGTTAATGTCGGGGCTGCCGCGCCGGATATGCTGGGGGGAGTGCTGCTTTATCTGGATTTGATGCCAATTGGCGATGTGCGGATTTGCGCCAGCATGATTCATCATTTGATTAAGACTTTGGGCGAGGCTGGCGGGGTGGCCGGATTCAAGGAACAATTCCGCAATGATATTAGTCATTCTCAGCGAAGATTGGCTTCGGTCAATAGCCTGATGCGGCCTTTCTATATGGATTTGGGCAACGGGATGCTGGTGGAAGCCGACACGGTCAAAGATTTGCGTGCGGTACGTACTTCGCCTTACCGTAATCCCGGTTCGCCTTATCGCAATCCTGCCGTCAGAGTAAACCGGGGCGAGGCCAGTGCCGCCGCCTTGAACAAGGGTAATCGCCAGACCGATACTATGCGCGGGGGCAGTCGCGATATGGACACTAACGCGCCTGGTAGTGGTGAAATATCAAATCTGCGCGAAACGGTGCGGCTGAATTCCGGGCCGATTGAGCGGGCCAGCAAGCTGGATGATTACGAAGGTCGCGTTTCAGGTCGGGCCAGCCGTCCTACTTCTGGCACAGTCAACCCCGCCGCTACTCGCGCAATGGCTGACCAGGCCGAAAGATCGGTCAGGGCCACTCCGCCCAGTATTCGCCCGCCACGGATGGCTACCCCTCGCCCGACCCCGGTCTCCCGCACGGCTGGTATTCGTCCGGCTCGTCCTGAACGCAGCGAACGGGTAGGGGATGTGTTGGATACGCCGAGTGCCGGAGTTTTGCCTTACGGTGGCAATGACCGCCCGGTGACAATGCCCATCGGCGTGGCTATTCCACGAGCCTTGCTCAATCCCTACAGCCTTAGCCGTTTGGCGCGGGGTTTGTGGGTTGACCCGCGTAATTTGGTTCGCAATGCCGGAGATTTGAGCCAGACGGCGGAAGCCGCTTTTGAAATTGCCGGAGTAGTAAATACCGATGAGGATGCCCGCGCCATTGCGGTTAGCCGGGTACGTTCTTCGGCTTACTCGCTTTTCCGCGATAATCTGATTTTGCATTATACAGTTTGGCCTTTTGTCAAGCCACTACTTGATATTGTGCTGCTCCCGGTTGAATCGGAAATTACCACCGGGCGTTATAGCCGTTTGCGGGTGCGGACTGCCGGAGGCGAGGAAATAGACGTGGGTGATACCGATTTGGCCGAGATGGGGGCGATGACCGCTTCAGATGTGGTCAAGGATACTTCGGTTGTGCCGCCCGCCGCTTCGGTGCCAATCACAAACGTCTCGGTAACGCCTATACCACCCGTTACAGGAACGCCTATACCACCCGTCACAGGAACTCCCATTCCACCTGTGACAGGAACTTCCATTCCGCCCGTCACAGGAACGCCTATCCCGCCTGTGAAGGTAACTCCTGAGTCGGTTAGCACCGTAACCGAAATTAAGGAAACGGTAACAAAAGAAGATGCTCCGCTTAATATTAGCGGCAAGGGCAGCAGCGACCCAACCGCCGGGTTAGACAAATTGCCCCCAACTTCTGCCCCACCTGTCCCACCTAGCAAGCTCGGCGGCAATTCAGGCGATGACGGCAGCAACGGTAAGAAGATTGGTTTCAAAAAATAGCTCTTTCTAATTCCAAATCAAAGAGGCGACCCTCTCACCAAAAAAGGGGTTGCCTCTTTTATTTTGAACTAATTTGAACCGAACTGATTTGAACTGATTTGAATTGAAAAGAATGGCAAAGTAGCATACAATCATATATACAATCAACAGCGAAAAAATAAATCCGCACAGAGAGGAATTTAACTTATGGCAACCCTACAGGGGAAAACTTTGTTTATTACCGGGGCAAGCCGGGGCATCGGCAAGGCGATTGCTTTGCGGGCGGCGCAGGATGGGGCGAATATCGTGATTGCCGCCAAAACTAGCGAGCCGCATCCCAAGCTGGAAGGGACGATTTATTCGGCGGCGGAAGAAATCGAAAAGGCGGGCGGCAAGGCTTTGCCTCTGGTAGTTGACATTCGTAATGATGAGCAAACCGCCGAGGCCGTCGCTAAAGCGGTGGCAACTTTTGGCGGAATAGACATTTGCGTGAACAATGCCAGCGCAATCAGCCTGACCGGGACGCTCGATACTCCTGTCAAAAAGTTCGATTTGATGAACCAGATTAACGCGCGTGGCACTTATTCCACTTCTTATTTGTGCTTACCGCATTTGCTGAAAGCGCAAAATCCCCATATTTTGACCCTTTCTCCGCCCTTGAATATGAACCCGAAATGGTTTAAGAACCACGTCGCTTATACAATGGCAAAATATGGGATGAGTATGTGCGTACTGGGCATGGCCGAAGAATTCCGGGAACAAGGCGTAGCGGTAAACGCGCTCTGGCCCCGAACGGCGATTGCAACGGCGGCGATGGTGGTATTCGGCGGCAAAGACGCGATTGCCCGTTGCCGTACCGTCGAGATTATGGCCGATGCCGCCCACGCCATCCTGACTAAAGACAGCCGCAGCACTACCGGCAATTTCTTCATTGACGACGAAGTTTTGCAAGCCGAAGGCGTTACCAATTTCGACAAATATCTGGTAACTCCCGGTGTCGAACCCCTACCCGATTTGTTCCTGGACTAATTTCTTTGGTAAAGGCAAAATCAATTGGCGGAGCAACATCTTACAAGAATCCAGCTCAATCAAAATCAATTGGCGGAGCAACATCTTACAGGGATATAGGCACTTTGTAGGATATGGCTCTGCCCATTGATTTTACCCGAACCTCCATTGGTGGAGCAAACTATTACAAAAACCTGCGTCACTGGCTATATTGGCTTCAATAGGTCACAATAACAATTCTATGACATTGAAGAACTCAGAGTTCAGACGGCGCAATAATAGATGATATTACTACTCGAAAACCGAAATTTGAGAAACCCTCATTGTTGCAGTCTTTGTCAGGATTAGCATAATAGCCTTGACTTGTACAAGAAGCCGCGTTTAATGTATTGTAAAACGAGCCACCTCTCACCGCGCGGGCGTAGATTTTTGCATAAGGCTTGTTCGCACACCATTCCCAAATATTCCCGCTCATATCTTCCGCTCGGCATAATGCCGCCCCTTGTGGGTACGTTCCTACAGCAACTGTCCGGCGAATATTTGCCTCCTTTGTGTTGGCATATCCTTCTTTCCACTCGCCCCAGGGGTATTTTCGCTGTTCGCTACCGCCCTGAGCCGCCCAGTGCCATTCCCATTCGGTTGGTAGTCTAATTTCTTCTGCTAATCCTAGTAAATTACTTGTTCGGTAATGGGCTGTCAGCCAGCGCGTAAAGGCTACCGCTTGATACCACGATACGTTATCTCGGGGATGATTAGACCATTTCTGATTTTGTTCTTTTAATTCTTGTTTTTGGTATTCTTTGGGTATTCCCTTCCACCATTCCAGGTTCTCAAAGCCATCTTTAGCTTTCACAAAAGCTTGGTATTGGGCATAAGTAATGGGATATTTAGCAATATAGAAAGGCTTTACCTGAAAAGTTTCATCTTCAATCTTTAATTCTCCGCCCGGTGTCACTGACAACCAGAGTATATCCGGCAAGCCGTTCGCGTCTAGTCCTACGCCGCGCCGCGTATCGCCAATAACCTCTAGGCGGTCTCCAATCTCCCGCCGACGTTCGTGACTGGTTTTTAGTTCGTTTAATTCAAGGATTAGCCGCTCCTGTTCGATTTCGGCAGGTTTGGGAGCGGGTGTTGGTCTTTCAACTAATCTGGGTGTAGGTGGAACGGCAGTTGGATTAACTTTTGGTTGAGCTGGCCGTTCTACCACCGTTTGTATCGGCGGAGGCGGGTTTAGTGGCGCGGCGGGCGGGTTGGTAGATACAATGGGAGGATTTGCGGGAGCCGTATCAATGGCGATGCCCAGCTTTTCGGCTCGGACTCTTAAAGCTTTCAACAATCTTTCGTGGCCGCGCTCCTCAAAATAATTGGCCCACTGCCAGCGACTTAGGCGGCGCGGCGCGTCACATTCCTGTAGCTTTAGAGGGATAATATAGATTGTCCCTTCCGGCATATAATCAGCATGTTCGAGGGCTACCCGAATTTCTCGCTGTATAAAGCCCTCTTTAGTGATTGCAGCAGGCGTAAGGCAAATCAAAATTGCCTGACTTTGCTCTATCGCTTTTTCGATTTCCTCGCGCCATTCCTGACCGGGAAGTAATTCTTCTTCATCTAACCAGGGGTGAAGCCATATCTCGGCTTGCAAACGCTGATAAAGGGCGCGTACTTCCGCCCTGTCGCCGTGAGAATGGGAAAGGAAAACCTGTAATTTAGCCGGAGGTATTTTCGGGTCGGACATGCAAGCACTCCAAATGGATAGGAATTGGAATAAACGTTACTCATTCTGAAATCAAGGCTATTATAGCGAAGAATCCTGCGATTTACTAATCAATTTGGGGGAATGGGTTTGATGCAAATTTTGTAGCATGAATTTTTTAAGCCAAAACCTGTCGCTTGACCTGTCATTCTGAGTAGTGCGGCCACAAAGATTTGTCGCAAGTCAGGAAAACGTCTAGCCTTCAATCGCCCTGAAATGAATTTCGGGCTAAGAGACCGTAAGTTGGTTCGCCGAAGGTGGGCTGTGCCGAAACCAACTAATTTAGCCAGAGGTCAAGTTTGTTACAGTTGGTTTTAACCAACTTCCCATAACTTAGCCCGAAATTCATTTCAGGGCAAGCTTACCACTAATCTAATAAGCCTAAACCTATTCTTGGGCAATTGTGGATTAGGGTATCGAAAGCTTGACATATTTTTCTGGTCGCTCAGAATGACGGTTCAAGAAGCGTTGTGAAAACGTTCAATTGGTTCTATTGCAAAAGAGGTAGCGAGTAGTCAGACTTAGGCCAGCTTGAAAGTATCGCGCTCTTTTCCGGCGTAATCAATTACTCTGGCGGTAATGCCTTTATCGGTTACGGCGAGGCTGGTGTAAAACTGGAATTCGCCCCCGCCATACCCGGCATAAATATTAGAGCCGCTCGTCCCGGCAATTAGCTGCGTCACCCCGCTACGCTGCGAACGGAAGTAAAGATGCTCATGGCCGCAAATGTAGGCATTGACCTTGTATTTTTGCAAAACCTTCCAAAAAGCGTCCCGCTCGTCCGGGTAAACGTCCAGGCTGCTGCCTTTGTGCGGGCCAAGCGGGTAAGCCGGGTCGTGGCTCATCACCAAAGTAAAGGGGCGGGTATTAGCCGTTAAATCTTTTTCCAGCCAGGCCAATTGCTGCTTGCCCAGCTTGTGCGGATGGGCCGGGAGTTCGCTTGCCAGCCCAACCAGATGCACCGGGCCGAGGTCGAGCGAATAAGCGTGTCCCAAATAGTTATCCGGGCCATTACCCGGCAATTTGTCGGGCGCGAAAGCTTCCAAATAATACGGTTCGGCCCAATCCAAAAAATTAGTATCGTGATTGCCAATCGTCGGCAACCATTTGGCCGAACTTAACGGCGTGGTAGCTTCCCGAAAAGCGGCCCACTGTTGCCTGATAACGTTTTTATTGGTTTCAGCGTTGATAATATCGCCTACCAATAGCACCGCGTCCGGCTTTTCTTTAGCCGCCAAATTCACCAGCTTATAATAAACGTCGGGTGGCTTAATCCCGGCGGTGCGAATATCGCCAAAAATAGTAAAATTAAGCGGTTTGGCCGGAACAGGCGTAATCGTCGGAGCAACCGTCGGCAAAGTCGTCGCGGTGGGCAGGGCGGTTGGATTAGTTGCTATTGTAGTCGTTGGCGTGGCCGGAACTGCCGGGGTAGCCGTCGGCGCGACAGTAGTTGGCGCAACTGTAGCGGGTGCAGTCGTCGCCGAAGTTGGGGCAAGGGCGGGGGTCGCAGTATTATCACCACAAGCCGCCAGCCAGCTTAACCCGGTCAAGCTCCCCATTGCCAAAGCCGCCTGACTTAAAAAGCGTCTCCGGCTCACCCGGCCTTGCACTACTTTTTCTAATTCCAGCTCTTTATCGTTATCGTTCATTCTTTCCTCATAATTAGAAAGGTTGTCGGTTGTTGATTGGAACGGAGTTGCGAGTTGCGAGTTAAAGATTAGTGCTTCCGACTTGTTAGCCGGTGGTAATCTTCCGGACATGGAATGTCCGGGCTAATAACATGAAAACGGCCCTGAAGGGTGGAGCGAGTTTTGGCTGAATCTGGCTTGACCTGTAAGGCTTTAGCCAAGTTTTCATGTTATCAGCCCAGCCTTTCAAGGCAGGGAGTTTAGTTTTTTTGATAGTAATTACTCAGGTGTAGGAGGGATTTGCAATCCCGACATAACGGGTTTGGGTAAAATCGGGATTGGAAATCCCTCCTACATCGACGGTGCCTGAGTAGTTACTTTTGATAATTGTTAATACCGACTTGTTAGCGTTCAGACTTTCTACTTCATACTTCCGACTTGATACTTGATACTTGATACTTGATACTTGATACTTAGTTCCGAATTGCCCTAGCGCGAGGCGTTAAATGGTACTGGCGTTTCATTCCAGAAAAAGAGCAGGGCGTTGGCTACCGAGCGTTCTACCGAGCCGCCGCCGTCACTGGGTTTGCTAATCAAGCGGTCTTCCAACCACATGGTAGCCGAGCCGCCGCCATCCAGCTCCATCCCGCTATAACCGCCAAATTCCAGCATTAGCTCGGATAATTCTTTTTGGGTCATCCCAATACTGTAACCGGGCTGATAACCATCTACTGAAATAACAATCAGGCGAGTTTTATTCTGGTCATAGGCTACCCCGATACGCGGCATCCTCACGGTTAGATAATGAGCCAATTTCCAGTCAGTCGGGAATTCTTCGCACTGCAAGCCCTTATACTGAGCCGGAGCCTGACCACAATCACGCAAATCGCATAAACAATCCTGCACAAAACGACCTTTATCCAGCATAATTGGCCCACCGCTTACCGCCTGAGTAAAGTTGCGATAGTCGGGGTTAGTGACCAGCCGCAAGTTAAGGCTATCACCCACATTTACGTTTTCTCTAAGCCAGGTATTACTTAGGGCGCGTCCTACCAATACGGTTTGTCCCGGCAAAATCTTGATTGCGGCATCTTCTTTAATCGAAACTACCTGATAATTTTCGTCCAGCACTACCCGTAATTCACCATAGCGGGCCGGAATATTTTTGTAGTATTCGTTGTAAACACAAAGCCAGCTTTGTTCGCAGGGCGTATTTAGCAATTGCAAAGACCGCTTCCCGCCATTAGCCGCGATAACTTCCGAAGGCCAGGTCCAATCCTGAGTAAAGTAGCCAATATAAGGCTGGCGGTCTTTAGTCCAGCCGAAAGTCGCCCGGTACTTGGGAGCCATAAACAACTTGCCATCGGTCAGCATCATCCCCTGTGGCAAAGCCGTTGCATAAGTGAATTCATCGCCGTTTACCGCCGCCAGAGCCTTGTTATTATCGGCTATAATACTGGTACGGGCGACGTTACCGAGCGTATCAGTTTTGGCCGGAGCAACCCGCAATTCTAATTCTTTGGCGGTTAAATCAAACAGCAAAACGTTTATCCGCAATGGGCCTTTCGCCAGCCTTTGAATATGAATCACACCGGGCCGCAATTGCTGCACCTTATCGCCGGGGTCAAACGTGAAAAGTGATTTGAAAGGCGGTCTGGGGGTTGCGGTGGGCATTGGCGTAGGTGAAGGCTTCGGAGTAGCTGTCGGCGGAATAGGGGTCGGGGTAGCGGTAGCGGTGGCGGTTGGCAAAGCCGTAGCGGTAACAGTAGGGGCAAGGGTAGCGGTTGGCGGTAGCGGGCTAACCACAATCTTGGCTTGCACAGGTGGCACGGGATTGGCTAAAGGATTAAGGAAGAAAAAAGTAGCACCGATAAATCCGGCAACTACGGTAATAATAGCGGCTATAGCAATGACAAGCTTTTTATTCATACTTCTTGAATTACCCAACCATTCAAAGCAGGCCCAGCTTTACCTGGCAGGAAGGCATTTCGCTCCTTTGGCTACATTTTGTTACTGGCTCGATTATAGAAATCCGATTTTCGCTTACGCCTGTCAGCTTTGAGCAGCGTTTGTCTTATTTTAGCCGAAAGCCTGGAATTTCACAAGCTACAAAAATTAGAATTTCTCTAACATTAAACTAACACAAAGGCTATTGACAGAAAGACTATATGCCGCTAATATATGACTATGACATATAACAAGCTTATATAGCGGTTAAAGGTCATACAAGATAGATTAAAGGAGATAAGCAAAGGTGCATCATGGTTTTGGAGGCCCACCCTGGCACGGGGGCAAGCGCGGCGGTTCGTTTATGCAACCGCCAGTCTGGGGATTTTTACAGCCCTGCCTGCTGCTAGTGCTGACCGACGGGCCAAAGCACGGTTACAGCCTGATGGAACAATTAAGCCAGCGTCAGTTATTGGGCGGTGAAGTAGATGTGGGCAATTTGTACCGTACTTTACGCCGAATGGAAGCCGAGGGTCTGGTATTATCCAATTGGAGTGGGCCTGGGCCTGGGCCAAACAAACGGGTATACCAGATTACACCACAAGGCACCGAAATGGTACGACGCTGGGCCGGAGCATTAGAGCAACGCACCCGGCTTATCAACCGATTTTTAGAACAATTTCATCGGAGCTTTGGGCCGGAGGGCGGAATTTCGCTCGATGCTATCCCAAACAGCGATGAATATGAAGATAACCCAATTTAAATAAAGTAACAAGTAGCAGGCTGAAACCTGGATACTTGAGAAGCAGAGGTAAAAATTTTATGCGAGGACGCAATTACAACGATAACTTTCGAGGCTTTGGACGGCCTCAGTTTGACAATTATGACGAACGCGGCGGCAACATTGACGAAGAATTAGAGCCGCAGCAAACCCGCTTTGGTTGGCCGGGTGGCCCGCGACGCGGGTTCGGGCCGGAAGCAGGGCCGGGTCGTGGCTTTGGGCCACAGCAGTTTTTTGGGCCAGCTTTCCGCTATGGCCCACGTATGGGACGCTGGGCTTTCCAGCAGGGCTGGCGAACTTTTGGGCCAGACATGCGGCGCGGCTGGGGTAGCTTTGGCGGCCCGCAGCAAGGAGACCAACCGGGACATTCTCACCCGCACGCTGGGCCAGAAGGTCATGAACATGGTGAACAGCATGGACACGGCCCGCAAGGTCAGCGTGGGCCAGGTGTAGAGCAGCGCGGACACGGGCATGGCCCACAAGGTCAACACGGACACGGGCCGCAGGGTGAGCAGCGCGGACACGGGCATGGCCCGCAAGGTCAGCGCGGCTTTGGTGGTGAACAGCGCGGACGTGGCGGCTTTGGTGGCTGGCGCGGTGGTTGGTACGGCTACGGCCAATATCAGCCCAATCTGGATGTAGCCGTTAAAGTGGCGGAACAAATGCAGACCAAGCTGGAAAATCGTTTGGAGCAGGTCAAGCAACGGCTTGAGCAACTCCGGGCCGAACGCGCCCGCCGTCAGGAAAGCCAGCCTAATCGCGGCAGTTCTAACGCCGGGTTCAACCCCACCGATAGCAGCGACACCGATATTTCGATGCTCTAATTATGAATGTGTAGCGGTTTGAACATCTTTGACTTAGCTGCCAAACACAGTAGTAAGTAGATTCTAAAATAAAAGAGCAAAGATTATCCAATTTGGGTAATCTTTGCTCTTTTTAAGATTCGCCTGAACTGTTACAATCAAGACCTTATCAAAATGGCGAGAGTATAATAAATTTGGAGATAAGACAAAAGGGGCGGAAAGGGTCATAAATATGTACGAAATTTTTGAGCAGAAAAGCGGGCGCAAAGTTGGAATAATTAGCGAGGGTGGGCAGATTTGCTGCTTTGAAAAATCAGACCAGAAGAAACTGGAAATTTTTTTGCGGCGGGAAATCCTGGTGCGCGAAGGCGAAGAGACTACCATCGAAGGGGAAGTTGAGGACGTTTTAGAGGAAACTATGTGTTTTTTCGGAATAACTACTTTACGTCTGGGCGAAGCGGGTCATCTGGAAACAACTTTGCGCCAACTCCCGCTTTTAACGGAATACAAAGCTACAAAGCAACTTATTTCGTGATTTTTGATTTGTCAGGTAATATATAGCGGCAGTTACGCGGTAAGAAAAGAGCTTTTTTAAAGAAGTGCTGAGGAGGAGAAACTCAAATGCGTTATGTAAGCTACGAACGGGACGGGAAACCCGCGCTGGGTATTATTGACCCCAAAACTCAGAGAATTATTGACCGCAGCAGTAAAGGTAGTTTGCTGAATTTAATCGGGCAAGGGCCGCTCGTTAGTGAACACGATTTTAGCCACGAAGAAGGTATTCCGCTCAGTCAGGCTAAACTGTTTGCCCCGATTGCTTATCCACCCAAGAATGTGCTTTGCATCGGGCGAAATTATCTGGAGCATGTAAAAGAAGGAGCTGCCGCCCGCAATAGTATCGGGGACGAAAAGCCGCCCGAAATCCCGGTCTTCTTTACCAAAGCCCATACCTGTATTATCGGGCCGGAAGAAGCAATTACTTTTAACCCAAAAGTCAGCGATAAAATTGACTGGGAAGCCGAGTTAGCGGTTATCATCGGCAAGACCGGGCGCGACATTGAAGAAGCCGATGCGCTGGATTATATTTTTGGCTATACCTGCCTAAACGATGTTACCGCCCGCGATTTGCAGCGCAGCCATAACCAATGGTTCAAGGGCAAAAGTCTCGATACTTTTTGTCCGATTGGCCCCTGGGTGGTTACTACCGACGAAATCGGCGACCCCCAAAACTTGAAAATTTCCTGCCGGGTTAATGGCGTAACCAAGCAAGAAGCTAATACTAGCGATATGATTTTTAATATCCGGCAAATTATTTCCTGGATTTCCAAAGGTTTTACCCTTGAGCCGGGCGATATTATCGCTACCGGCACGCCGAGCGGGGTCGGTTTTGCCCGCACTCCACCCGAATACCTCAAGGAAGGCGATGTGGTTGAGGTCGAACTCGAAAAAATCGGTATCCTCCGCAATGTGGTGAAGACTTATTAGTTTCAAGTTTAGTTTACCAAAGACTTTTCTAACAACTAACAACTTCTTTTACAGAAACTTGAAACTTGAAACCAAGAGTTAAACCAGCTCATTCGCTTGACGGGCCAGAAAGAAGTCTTTTTCGGTCAAGCCGTCGGCATCGTGGGTAATTACGCTTAACAAAACACGATTATATTTAATGGTAATATCGGGGTGATGGCCTTGCGCTTCGGCTATTTCCCCGATTTTATTTACAAAATCCAGAGCTTTGACAAAATTCTCAAACTTGAATTCACGGTAAATCTCGCCATTTTCCTTATTTTGTTGCCAATTCTCGACTTTTGCCAATTCTTCTTTCACCTGCTCCGACTTATAGGCTTGCATTTATCATCCTTTCTTTCTTAACGCGATTCTTCAATCTTAATATTAGTTTTTCTACTTTTGTCTACTTTTTGAAGCTTTGGTAGCGTCGGTTCTTGTTTAGCACTGTTAAACCTGACCAGTTTTTCCCAATCAATCGCACCCTCAGCAGTACAAAAATCGTTGATAAATTCACCAGTAAAGCGATTAAGGGCTTTACTCCATTCCTGTTCAAATTCTAAACGGTGCTGCGCCGGGTAATCTTTCATCAAAGTAACAAGCTTTAGGTAAAAATCAGGGTCGTCAGTCATTTCTTCCCAAAATACTTGCCCTGCTAGTCAGCGACACTTCTAACTCCTACTGCTCGAAAAAGATAAGGATTTTTTCGGGTAAGCGTCTTTTTCAATTGGAGAGTGCTTAATGTTTTTATTCTTTTTTCATAGAAACTATCCAGGCATTTCTTTATCAATTCTTCCAATTGCAAAGGAGTCATCGGGGTTGGTGGCATCAATTTCACTTTCTTCTAGTTGGAATAGGGTCGGTTGGAAAGTATCGGGCAATTTGTTGAGTGCTTTGAGGCGTTGTTGGGATAGTTCAATGTAGGTCGGGTTAAGTTCAATCCCAACATAGCGTCGGTTTAGTTGAGCGGCGGCTACTGCCGTGGTACCAGAGCCAATAAAAGGGTCTAGCACAATATCTCCCGGCTGAGTGAAAAGTTTGATGAACCATTCTGGCAAAGCTAGTGGATAAACTGCGCTATGGTTGCGATTACCACATTCGGTTGCCATATGCAAAACGTTATCAGGATAAGCTAATTCGCGGCCAATCCAGTTTGAAATATTTTTGCCGAAACCACTTTGCACCTTTGAATTATCGCGCTTTTTGTCGGTTTCGCTCAGATTACGCAAACGACTTTGACTCCAGTCGCCCATCGGTACACGTACTGTATCTTGATACATGGCAAAATTCTTTTGTTTGGTAAAATGTAGCAGTCGCTCCCAGCCATCCCGAAAACGATTAGGCCATTTACCGGGATAACTGTTTTTCTTGTGCCACATATATTCTTCCGTCCAAAGCCAGCCCTGTTTTCGTAAAGCCAAAATTAGTTCCAGCACATAAGTATGACGTTCACCATCCATTACCCGTTCTTTAATATTTAGCACAAACGACCCGCTCGGCTTTAGCACTCGCTTCAGTTCGGCGGCAATCGGCAAAAACCACTCGACGTATTTATCAGGATGAATTCCGCCGTAAGTGTCCTTACGCTGGTCGGCATAGGGTGGTGAAGTAATTATTAAATCTACACTGGCATCCGGCAATTTGGGCAAAAGCTGCAAGCAATCGCCTTGCCAAATCTGGTTCTGCCATTCGATGAACTCAGACAATTTAAAATCCTTTTTTATAAGATAAGTTTTTAGTTACTCTGTTCTATATTTGAACAAATTATAGCACAACGAAAAGTTACTCCCAAACTTTGGCGTTTTCTAAAACTTTGGGATGGTCGATACCGACCACGCAAAATTCGTTGCCGCAGGGGTCGTTCATTGTCCACCAAAATTCATGCTTTGTAGTTTTTTTCGCGCCCAGAGCTTCAAGGCGAGCGGCTTCGGCCTCTACATTATCGGTAGCAAAGTCTACATGAACCCGGCTTTTGGTGATTTTTGGTTCAGGCACTTTTTGCAAAACAATATCCATCGTGCCGGGAACACCTTTGAGAAAAGCATAACTATTATCCATTAAATACTTGATTTCGGACGCGCCTAAAGCCGCGCTCCAAAAGGCAACTCCGGCTTCAAAGTTATCACAATCAATAATGACGGCGTGCAGAATACTGCGGTGCATTGATTTACCCCCTTCTGATGCTTGTGATGCTTGAATTTCCTGCCGATGTTCTTTGACGTACTTACCCCTGATACGATAGCCCTTTGTAGTGCGTAGTGGTAAACTAAATTTTTGGGAAGGGCGAATAAATTTAACTCAGGAGTATTTAACGTGAGTATAACCGAAGCTGGCTCAATCGTAAAATCAGATAAAGTAAGCCGCCCACCTGATTTGCGAACTTTTTGGAAGATTGGCGAGCGTATCATCCTGACGATATTCTGGATTTGGAGCGGCCTATCAGCTTGACGGGTCAAGCACGCCGTTGCGGTAGATGCCGATGTGGATATTTTTGATTAAACTCAAATTCTGTGGGCGATTGTTATTCGTAGCCAGTGGTCACGCGATTTGATTGTCGTGCCGAATTTGAGCAGCACCTCGCTTGACCCATCTTTATCCGATGATAGCAACGGCACTTCCAGCAAAGGCGGCCTCGATGCTACCCTCAAACCAAGTGCCAGTGCCAGTTCTACCGCCAGCCGCATCCCGCCCGAAATAATGGAACGAATAAATTTGGAAGATTTCGTAGACTCGGACAAACTTTCACGTCTGCCCAAAGGCTCCGGCAGTCTGAGCCTGTTCCAGGGTATTCTGTATGAAGGTCGAATCCTGCTGCTCCTGCGAGGCCGAGGGGAGTATCTTTCCCAGAGCGCGTACCCCATCTGAAAGACCTGCCGCATTCAGAGTAATACCAGCTTTGTGCTGTTGTACGTCCTGCCAGGTAGCCTGAACCAGTTGGCACTATCCTGACCCTGGGTTTTGTCGGCGACAATGGCTTTAGCTGCTTCAATTATAAGGTCGCTGACGGGCTTTCGGGTGGTCAGGTCGTTGAACCAGAAGAACGCACATCGGCATCATTATTTAGGGCATTTAGAGTAGCTATAGTGGCATTTATCACGGTACGCCCGATATTGTAGGGATACCGATTGGTGTGACGCTGTGGGATGAAGTTATAAAGCTCAGAAACAGTTAAAGGTAATTGGTCGGCTATGGTCGCTCAGAAAGCCAGTTCAGGGGCAGGTTTATTTTAGATTTTCTGGTGACGGCTAAACAGGTTCGTCAATGCATGAACTGCCGCAATTGAGCCTTCAACCAGCATAAACAAAGCGGTCATCCCCACGAACAAACGGGCAAATATTAGCCCAAAACTAACTGTACTTTCTCCATGATGCTTAATCATAACAAACCTCTTTCTGCCTTTTGCTTCTTCTAACTCTTAATAAGAGTGATACTTTAACTATTTGTTTAATAATCGTCTTAAAGTCCTTAACCTTTGATAGCTTTAGTTTAACTGGCGCGGGTAAAAACTTCGGTGAAGACTGGTAAAAATTGGGATAAAATTTGTTACTTTCTTACTTTTTCTTAAGTGCCAACTAATTTTTAACAAATTGCTAACTATTGGTATAGCTTTTGCTAGAACCAAAATCAGTGGTTGTTTTGGCAAGTTGGTTCATTGTTTTGACGGGAGAGAATATGAGTATATACGAGAACAGTAAGCCCACTTCTAACGAAGTAGGTGGGCCTAATCGTTGGGCGATTGCTGTTGCCGCCTTTTTTATGCAGATTGCGCTGGGCGCGGTCTACGGTTGGAGCGTGTTTCTTACCCCGGTAATGAATTTGTTTAAAGTATCCAAGCCGGAGGCCAGCCTCACTTTTACCATTACGATTGTAGCTTTAGGGATTACCGCCGGCTTCGGTGGCTATATTCAAAGCCGTTTAGGGCCACGCACTACCGCGACTATCGGCGGCGTGCTTTATGGCTTAGGGGTTATTTTGGCTAGTTTCGCCCCCAGTTTGTTTATGTTGTATCTAACTTACGGTATTATGGGCGGAATTGGGCTTGGCCTGGCTTACATTGTACCGCTTGCCATGCTTATTAAATGGTTTCCTGACAAGCGCGGTTTTATCACCGGGTTGGCGGTAGCCGGGTTTGGGTTAGGCGCGTTCGTTACCAGCCCGCTTGCTTCGGCCATTATTGACGGTCAGGGTGTACGCCAAACTTTCCTGTATTTGGGCATTGCTTATTTGATTGTAGTGGTGGCTGCCGCCCAATTCTTCCGCAAAGCTCCTGATAATTATGCTCCGGCGGGCTGGACACCTAACCCGCAGCAAAGCACTAACCGCGCTGCCCACGATTTTACGCTGGGCGAGGCTTTGCGCTCTCCCAAATGGTACGTACTGTGGCTAATTCTGGCCTTGAACGTTACGGCGGGAGCAGCCCTTATTTCGGTTGCTTCGCCTTTGGCAAAAGATTTTACCCACGTAGATACTACCACCGCCGCTTTTATGGTCAGCACCATTTCGGTTTTTAATGGAGCGGGCCGCCTTTTCTGGGGCTGGCTTTCTGACCGAATTGGTCGCTCTAACACTTTCTTGAGTATCTTTATTGTCCAGATTTTCGCCTTTGTGCTGCTTTCGCAAATGACTACTTTTGCCTTGCTGCTCATTCCGGCGGCAGTTATCGGCTTGTGCTATGGTGGCGGCTTTGGTACGATGCCGGCCTTTGCTGCTGACTTCTTTGGCCCGAAAAACTCCGGCACAATCTATGGTGTGATGCTAACCGCCTGGAGTGCTGGCGCAGTGGTTGGCCCGATTCTGATTTCCAGTGTAGACTACAAAACCGCGCTGCTCATTATCGCCGGGATTATGCTGGTCAGTACCGCTCTGCCTTTCGTGGCCCGAGTCATGAGCCGCGAGAGTTCGCCCAAGATGGAAGCGGCTTAGAAGTTGTTAGAGAAGAAGTTGTTAGTTGTTAGATTAGAATGGTTGTTGGTTGTTGGTAAAGCGGTTGTGGGTCGCGAGTTGCAAGTTAGAAATTCCCTGTTACTTCATACTTGTTACTTGATACTTAGTTCCGACTTCCGACCTTGTTAAATCAGGGTTGTCTCCCGGACACGGAATGTCCCGGCTGATAACATGAAAACGGGGCTAAAGCCGTTACGAGGCAGGCCAGATTAGCCAAAACCCCGCGCCACCCTTCAGGGCCGTTTTCATGTTATCAGCCCCGCCTTTTAAGGCAGGGAGTTTTCCACCAAACCTGGTGTTTGTCGGTTGCTGGTGAATGATGCCGACTTTATACTTTCAATTTCCGAATTGTCTTTATATTGCTACGATAGTTAAATATAAATCTAGGAAGAGCAAGATTATGACGCTAGAGAAGAACAAGAAAAGCGGGCTGGGCGAGTTTTTCCGTCGCCGGGTTGCGGCTGTGCCGAACGTGGTGAGCAAGCGCAGCATCAAGCTTGAGCCGCGCATCAAAGGGGCAGAAAAATATCACAGTATTTGCCCTTATTGCGCGGTAGGTTGCAGCCAACTGGTTTATGTCAAAGATAAGCAAATTATTGATATTGAAGGCAACCCGGAAAGCCCGGTCAATCGCGGGACGCTTTGCCCCAAAGGTAGCGCAACTTATGGCCTGACGGTCAATCCCTTGCGGCTGACCCACGTTAAATATCGCGCTCCTTTCAGCGATAAGTGGGAAGACAAGCCGCTTGATTGGGCAATGGATAGAATCGCCCAGTTGGTGAAGAAAACGCGGGACGAAAATTTTCAGGAATACAGCAGCGAATTACCTGATTTGCGGGTAAACCGCACCGAAGCGATTGCTCATTTGGGTGGCGCGACCCTGGATAACGAAGAAAATTACCAAATTCTCAAATTATTCCGCTCTTTAGGGATAGTGTATATCGAAAACCAGGCCCGTATCTGACACAGCTCCACTGTACCCGGTCTGGGTGCAAGCTTTGGTCGGGGCGGCGCAACGACTGCTCCCTGGGATTTGGTAAACAGTGATTGTATTTTGATTCAAGGCTCGAATATGGCCGAGTGCCACCCTGTCGCCTATCGCTTTGTAATGGAAGCCCGCGAACGGGGTGCCAAAATTATTCACGTTGACCCGCGCTTTACCCGCACCAGCGCGACGGCCAATATTTACGCGCCAGTACGGGCGGGAACCGATATTGTTTTTCTTGGGGCGATTATTAACTATATAATTCAAAACGAGCTTTATTTCAAGGACTATGTTTTGAATTATACTAACGCTTCCTTTCTGATTAACGAAGATTTCAAGGACGCGGAAGATTTGAACGGTTTGTTTAGCGGTTATGACGAAAAAGAGCATAACTATGACCGCAAAACATGGAGATATGATATAGATGAGCCGCACCAGCATCAGGAATTGCAGCAAACCGACAGTGACCATTCTCGCGTTGATGAAAGCGAAGGCCACAGTCAGCAAGAGCAAAGCGGCAAGCGATTAGGCCCGCCTTTGCAGGACAAAACCTTGCGCGACCCACTTTGCGTGTTCCAGGTGCTAAAGCGGCACTTTGCCCGCTACACCCCGGAAATGGTCGAACGGGTTTGCGGTACGCCCAAAGAAACCTTTATGGAGATTGCCAAAACCGTTACCGAAAATAGCGGGCGGGATAAAACGATGGCTTTATGCTATGCCGTCGGTTTTACCCAGCACAGCACTGGCGTGCAGATGATTCGCTCGGCCTCGATTTTGCAGCTTTTGCTGGGTAATATTGGCAGACCGGGCGGTGGTATTCTGGCTTTGCGCGGCCACGCTACCATTCAGGGTTCAACCGATATTCCAACCCTGTATAACTTGCTGCCGGGTTATTTGCAATGTCCCACCGAAAAGATGGAGCAATATACCCTGAAAAAGTATCTTGAGGATAATTTCACGGCGACGGGCTGGTGGCACAATATGCCCAAATACGTGGTCAGCTTCCTCAAGGCTTTGTACGGTGAACACGCTACCAAAGAAAACGACTTTGCTTTCCATTATTTGCCCAAGATTAACGGCGATTACAGCTATAACCAGATGTTCTTTAGCATGAAAGACCGCAAAATCAAGGGTATGTTTGTGATGGGCGAAAATATCGGAGTTGGCGGTATTAATGCCCGCTTGCAGACCGAAGCTTTGCAAAGGCTGGATTGGTGCGTGGTACGCGAACTTTACCCGGTGGAAATGGTGGATTTCTGGAAGTTTAACGGGGCTGACCCGAAAACTGTCGGGACAGAAGTTTTCCTGATGCCCGCCGCCGCCGTTGTCGAAAAAGAAGGCTCGTACACTAATACTCAGCGTATGGTACAGTGGCACGAAAAAGCGGTAGACCCTCCCGGCGATGCCCGTAGCGAAACCTGGTTTGTCTACCATTTAGGTCGTCGCCTCAAAGAGCTTTACAAAGATAGCACTTTGGAACGGGACAAGCCGATTCAGCACTTGCAATGGAATTTGCCGATTAAAAAGGGTGAGGAACATTTGCAAGAGCCTGATTTAGACTACGTAGCCCGTGAAATTAGCGGCTATAACGTAGAAACAGGCAAGCTGGTGGCCGGGTTCGCCGAACTAAAGGACGATGGCTCAACCGCCTGTGGTTGCTGGATTTATAGCGGGATGGTCGCGCCGGACGGCACAAACCGGGCGAATAACCGCAAGGGCGACCCCAGAGGGGTAGCTTTGGGCGACCCCGAATTTACCAACCATAGCGGCTGGGGCTTTTCCTGGCCGGCCAACCGCCGCATCTTGTACAACCGCGCCTCTGCTGACCCGGAAGGCAAGCCCTGGAGCGAGCGTAAAAAGCTAATCTGGTGGCAGCCCGAAGAAGAAGGCGGGCAGCCTAGCGGGGGAGAACAGGCGGCAGGTGAGCAAAATGGCGATGCGACCACCCCGAACCATAAAGGCAAGTGGGTCGGTTACGATGTGCCGGACTTCCCGCTGGACAAATCCCCGTTTACTCCTGCCGACCCGCAGGGCGCGGGAATGGCCGCCCATAGTGGGGCTAATCCCTTTATTATGCTGGCCGATGGGGTTGGGCAATTGTTCGCACCTACCGGCTTGGCGGATGGGCCGCTTCCTTCGCACTACGAGGCGATTGAATCGCCAGTAAGTAATGTGGTTTACAAGCAGCAATCTAACCCGGTTGAAAAAATCTGGTTCAGGGAAGACAACCCACTCAATCCTTCGGGCAGTCCCCTTTACCCGCACGTGGTCACGACTTACCGTTTGACCGAGCATCATACATCAGGGGCAATGAGTCGCTGGGTTCCCTGGCTTTCGGAACTACAACCCGAACTTTTTGCCGAAATTGACCCACTTTTAGCCGAGCAGGAAAATTTGCAAAACGGTGATTGGGCCACGATTAGCACTTCACGTGGTGAACTGGAACTGCGGGTGTTGGTCACGCAACGGGTCAGGCCGCTCAAGATAGATGGCAAAACCTTGCACCAGATTGGTTTGCCCTATCACTGGGGTAGCAAAGGTATCGTGACGGGCGATACGGTTAACAATATGATTGCTCTGACGGCAGACCCGAATGTGCATATTCACGAGGCCAAGAGCTTTACTGCCAATATCCGCAAGGGTCGCCGAACTGATAAAGTCGCTTCTGACCCGGTATCGAGCGATTCGGTAGTAGTAGCAAGTGGCGGCGAGGCCGGGCAATTGTCGCGTGAGGTCAAGCTTGGTATAACCGATGTAATGAAGCACGAAAACGGTTCGGCAAACGCGGGTCACGGGCAATCGCCCGCCGCCAAAGAAGCTGCCGGACAAAAACGCGCCCGCAACGATTAGAAAGGAAGCTGAGAAAACAATGGCAAACGGTTTTTTTACCGATACCAGTCTTTGCATCGGCTGTAAAGCCTGTGAAGTGGCTTGCAAACAGTGGAATCAGCTTCCGGCTGATGGTTTTGAGCTAACCGGCATGAGCTACGATAACACTGCCGCGCTAAGTGCAACCACCTGGCGGCACGTGGCATTTATCGAAAAGATGGATGCCAAGCCGAAGCTGCCAATGGCAAACGCTACGGTTGCAACTGCCCCGCCTGTTCATACCGCCGCCGACGGTGGCACACCGGGCAGGCTTAACTTCATCAACATTAACGAGGAGGGAGAAGCCGGATTACAAATTGGCTTCCCCGATTTGGGAAAATGGCTGATGATGAGCGATGTTTGCAAGCACTGCACTAACGCCGGGTGCTTGCAGGCTTGCCCAACCGGGGCGATTATCCGCAACGAGTTTGGCGCGGTTTACGTCCAGCCCGATATTTGCAACGGCTGTGGTTATTGCGTGCCGTCCTGTCCTTTTGGGGTAGTGGCCTTGCAGCACGACGATGGCCGGGCCTTCAAGTGTACCCTGTGCTATGACCGCCAAAAAGAAGGGCTGGAACCGGCTTGCGCCAAAGCTTGCCCCACCGATAGCATTTTGTTTGGCGAACTGGATAGCCTCAAAATGCGGGCGCGGCAGCGGGTGGCCGATTTGCATGCACGCGGCCAAACCGAAGCTTATTTGTACGGGGTGGACGAGAAAACCGATGTGGGCGACCTTAACGCTTTTTTCTTGCTAATTGCCGAGCCGGAAGCCTACGGTTTGCCGCAACACCCCAAATTGCCCCAAAACCGGGTCGGGCGGGGTTATCTGGCCGGGCTGGTGGCGGGTATTGGTCTGGCAGTTCTTTCGGCTCTTTCGCTTAGAAGCAAGTCGCAGCCAGAAACGAGGATGTAGAAATGCTAAAACTACTCGCAGGATTAACTTCGAGCCTGTTCGCGGCTAAAACCGGGCCAATTAAAGAAACGAAGCCCGCCGAAGTCGAAGGCCGCCGCAAGCGCAAACGCCAGGACGATGCCGAATTGTTCACCAGCTATTACGGGCGGCCTGTTATCAAAAAGCCGCACTGGATTTGGCCTATCTGGTTTTATTTCTGGGTGGGCGGGATTTCGGGGGGGGCTTCGGCCATTACTGCCCTTACCGAGCTTTTCGGCGACAAGGAACGTGACCATTCGATTATCCGGGCAGGACGCTATATCAGTATTGGCGGGCTGATGATTTCTCCTGTGTTGCTGATTATAGATTTGCAACGCCCGGAGCGGTTTCATCACATGCTCCGTATCCTGAAATGGCGTTCTCCCTTGAGCGTTGGGACTTATATCCTGACTTCAACCGGGATTTTGAGCGGTCTGAACGCCGCCCGTCAGGTGGTTGAGGATGGTTTTATCCCTAAAGATAGTTTGCCGGGCAAGCTGACGCTGCTGGCTTCCAACCCGGTTACTTCGACCTTGCAAGGAATCGACGGTATGGCCCTCGGCACTTACACCGGGGTGCTGCTATCGGCTACGGCAGTACCGCTTTGGGCTGAAAACGACACAACTCTTGCTCCGCTTTTCCTGTCGTCGGCTTTCTCTACTGGCGCAGCGGCTATCACGTTGGCCCGCACGCTGGGCGGTACACCTACTAAAGAATTGCATCGGCTTGAGCCAATCGAGCGTAACGCTATTTTTTCGGAACTGGCCTTAACTACTTACGGATTTTGGAAGCTCCCGCCGGAAGTTCGCAAGCACGTTACCAGTGGCATTCACGCCTGGTTGTTTGCCGGAGCAGTCGGGTTAGGCCAAGTCGGGCCGCTTTTGCTGCAATTGCTTGCTCCCAAAGAAGGCAAGGCCGGGCGTGGCATGGCTTTGCTCAATTCAGTAATGGTGCTGACCGGGGGCTTTTTGTTACGGGTGGCGGTAGTTACGGCGGGTCGGGCTTCGGCAGACGATTCAGCCGCTTACCATGCCACGACCCGTGGGCCGGGCCGGGCTTCTCCTGAAGAGCAGGCCGCCAAAGCCGCCCATCCCTCAGAATCGGCTAATGATTCTTACCGCTCATTGGGTCTAAATCTGTAGGCAAAAGAGTTATAACTAAATCGTGCAGTAGGGATTTCTAGTTCCGATAAAGCCGAGCCTGGGCAAAATCAGGATTGAAAATCCCTCCTACATTTAGCTTAATTGAGCTGTTACACTTTGCTACTGTGTTTTTGGCTAGTAATTCTTTACAAGGAAACCCGTCAAAAATGTAAAGAATAAAGAAGCACGAAATTAAAAAGAGCCACCCCTAAACTTGATAGAGGATGGCTCTTTTGTTACTGAATCCGTACCGCTCGGCTAATTTAGTATCAGGCGAAGTTTATCGCTACGCCGGGAATACTGATAACCGAGAAGAAGGCTTTGGCCTGTTGTCCCGTAGCGTTACCCGTGATTATTACGGTGTAAAGGCCGCGCGGGGTAGTAGTATTGGTAAGTATCGCCAATTTTACCCGGCCAGGGTCAAGCGGGTCTTGAAAGCCCACTGAACTACCGGGCAAGCCAAGTAGGGATAAATTGGTGACTATTTTACCGTCCGGCCCAATTGTCACAATCGTTACGGTTTCCGCCGTCCCCGAAACATTCAGGAAAATAGACTCGGTGCGAATGATAAATATCGCGCCAGGAAAAGCCGCCTGGGGCGTTACCGAGCAGAAGGCACAGGCTGGTACGGACAAATCGTATTTGGGGCTATACCGCCATTTGTAATAATGTTGCCCGACATTGCCCATTTCGACCTGATAGCCGGGCGGATTGCCGGGGGTATAGGTAAGCACCCGCCGCTCGAAAACTTGCACCATTACGCTTTTCAGCACTCCGGCTACCCGCGTATTTACCCAAAAAGGCTCGGCCAATGGATAACCAAAGGTTGAAACCCAATCAAAAACCAAATCATTGGTATAGCTTGAGCCATTAAAAACGATGCCGGTCTGGTTCAAATATTCCCAAAAAACCTGCGGTACATTATGTTTAAGAGCGCGGTCATAATACACGATTTTTGTACCGGGCAGAGTTCCCAAACCTTCACTACGACCTACCGAGCCATCCTTATTCAAAACTTCGGTGACTGGTTCGTTAATCCTGATGCGAGATGAGCAAGCCGAGCCAACTGCACAGGGAC
Source organism: Chloroflexia bacterium (assembly GCA_038323095.1). GTDB lineage: Bacteria > Chloroflexota > Chloroflexia > Chloroheliales > Chloroheliaceae > L227-5C. The sequence goes on from JBBQGP010000001.1 coordinate 29,195, forward strand.
TTGTCCCTAAATTCAGAATAGTTGGGAAAAGCACTGCTACTTGATTGAAAAAGCTGGCATAAGTCGGGGCATCGGGGTTATATTCGTAAGGGTCGCCCGCAATCGGCACATCAAAGGCGGGCATCCGGCTGACATAGCGATTGTCGCCTAGCTGGGTCGTACCCATAATTAATTCTTTGACAATCAGCCCGTTGGTTACATAAAAAGGGCCGTTGGTGCTAATATCCAAAGCCGGGCGGGTGATTTCCATGCGGGCTTTATCAAAATATTGCACTAACCTGCGTCCGTTAGGTGCTTCCGAATATTCCTCATAGGTATTGAAAAAAGGCTCCTGACCGTACACGTAGCCGCGCTGTACGCTCTGGGTCACTGCCGGTAAATCGGCCCGCGCCCAGGTACGCTCGAAAGCAGGCGCAGCAAATTTCTCGGCCTGCACATTTTCCAGATTAATTCCAAACAGCCCGGCAAACAACGCGGTTAATAGCAAACTGACTAAGGTCAGCCTGATAGCCCACCAATTCCTGAATTCAAGGGCTGGTAAATTTTCAAAAAGCATGGGCAAGTACCCCCTCCAACACATATTCTACAGCTTTCAACCTTCACGCGGCACTAAACATAACTTACTTATTCTACTATACATAATAAGCGAAAATTTGGCAATAGGCTAAAAGGGTTTTATTATGTTAATTTGGCTACCAATAGCAAATTTGCCCTCCATCTATTATAATAAAGGCTATAATCATAAAGCCAACGACAAGAAATTGATAGAACGAAACCATAACAAAGGGGTTAAAGTAATGATAGATTTTGAGAAACCACAGGCAATCGCTCACCAAACCGAAGTTATCCAGCAGGTCGCGGTGCAGATGATGCGTCCTTTTGCTCGTCAATTTGATGAGCAGGAACATGACCGCCCCTGGGAGTACATTAACTTTATGTGGGATGCCCGGCACAATGCGGGCTATCGTGGCCGTTCGTTGCCAGCCGAAACTCCCGCAGGGGAAGGCCCGCGTATTCGTAATATGCTGCTGATGCACGTGGTCGAACAGCTTTCCTGGGGAGATGGCGGCCTTTATCTGGCGACGGCAGGCGGAGCTTTAGGCGGGGCAGCTATCGAAGCGGTGGGTACGCCCGAACAGAAAAAACGCTTTTTAACCCGTTTTAGCGAAGGTGAGCCAAAATGGGGGGCGATGGCGATGACCGAGCCGCAAGCTGGCAGCGATACCGCCCGTATTCGTACTACCGCTACCTTGAGCGAAGATAGCAAAGAATGGATTCTTAATGGCGAAAAGATTTTCGTCACAAACGGGATGATGGCGGCCAAAGATTCTGCCGGGTTGGTAGTAGTTTGGGCCACAATTGACCCCAAAGCCGGACGCGCCGGAATGAAAAGCTTTATTGTCGAAAGTAATACGCCCGGCATGACCGTTGTTCGCCTCGAAAAGAAGCACGGTATCCGGGCCAGCGATACCGCCGCGATTACTTTTGATAATTGCCGGATTCCTTTCGATAATATTTTGGGTAGCCCGGAAGTAGCCCGTCCCGAAGCCAGCACTAACAAGGGTTTTGCCGGAGCAATGAAAACTTTTGACGCGACCCGGCCTTTGGTAGCAGCCAGTGCAATTGGGATTGCTCGTGCTTCGCTGGATTTTATCCACGAATTTTTGGAAAAGCAGAATCGACCCGTCCGCTACGGCTTGCCCTATAGCCAGCTTTCGGCGGTAGAGCGCGATATAATGCGAATGGATGCCCATCTTCAAGCCGCCTGGCTTTTGATATTGCGGGCGGCCTGGCAGATGGACGAGGGTATTTCCAACACCATGGAAGCTTCGATGTCTAAAGTCAAGGCCGGAGAAGCCGTTACCTGGATAACTCAAAAAGCGGTAGAAATAATCGGGCCAGAAGGTTATAGTTGCAAGCATTTGCTCGAAAAATGGATGCGTGACGCTAAAATCAACGACCTTTACGAAGGCACCGGCCAGATTAACCGCCTGATTGTGGCCCGCCGCTTGTTGGGCTACAGCAGCAAGGAACTTCAGTAGACAAGTATCAAGTATCAAGTTTCAAATAATAAATGTAGGAGGGATTTTTAATCCTGATATGATGGGTCTGGGTAAATCGGGATTGGAAATTTTTCCTACACCTAAACTAATTTCTAATTATCAATCCTGGAGCGTTGCAGGGCGAACCAGTAGCCTATGATAAAACCGCGCTCGACTGCGGCGGATAATGCTCCGTTCAGGCCGGGCGTTTTGTTGCGTTCGGCCAATTCGTTAAGACAAGACTGGCGGTAGCAGTTGTAACGCTCGGTTTCGGCGGTGGTAATAGCTTCGGATACTTCTATATCCATTTGTAGCATTTCGCCCAACGTATGTTTGCTACTTAAAAAACTGCTGATTTCGCTCATTAGTGCGCCCATTGCTAATTGTTCAGCCAGCATTTCGCCTTGTTTCGACTCGTTTTCCATAATTTCCTGCTTTCTTTTGCCCCTGATATAACATTACGTTCTTGGCATACTTACTATAACCAGATTAGCAGAAGCAGTTTTAGCTGTATGTGTTGTTGACTACAAACCCCAATTTAGCTCAAATTCGCAAATTTTACTATCTTGACCTGAACAGCCAATTTAATTGAAAAACCCGCAGGCTTAAAGTACAATACAGGTGTATGTTTTTACTTTATGACAAGCTTCATCCAGCCCAAGAAACGATGGCGCAATCTAAGTAATTCAACTTGCGCCCTGTGAGGAGAAAAATGGCCGACGACCAGGATAATAAATCCGAAAAGCCAAAAAAGGCGCGTAGCCGTAAAAAAGCCGCGCCGCAAGCTATAAATAACATCGAAAATCAGAGTGTGGACGAGAACGGGATGCCTGCCTTGACCGAGGAACAGGCTAATACTTTATTCCGCTTGCTTTCTCAGGCCAGAGCCGGAGAACAGGGTGAGGACGACGAAACCAGCCGTAGCGAAAATGCCAGGCCCGCGATACCCGAAATTTTACCAATTTTGCCCCTCAAAGATACGGTTGTGTACCCTATGACCGTTTTTCCTTTAGCAGTGGGGCAGGAACGTTCGATAAAACTAATTGAAGATGTGGTAGCCGGGGGGCAACCCCGTTTGGTCGGGTTGGTTGCCCAGCGCAGTGCTGAATTGGAACAAGCCGGGCCGGGTGATAGTTTTATGATTGGGACGGTTGCCGAGGTTCATAAATTACTTAAAGTGCCGGATGGTACAGTACGGCTGGCGGTGCAGGGCCTTCAAAAAATCGAAGTGATTGAGTATGTCCAGACTGAGCCGTATCTGAAAGCCCGCATCCGGGTAGTCGAAGACATTTCCGAAGGCGGGGTTGAGGTTGAAGCCTTGATGCGTAATTCAATCGCCCTTTTTCAGCGTTTGGTTTCGCTTGTCCCGCAATTGCCCGATGATTTGCTGATGGCGGCAATTAACGTAGATGAGCCGCGCCAGTTGGCTTATTTAATTGCTACCAGTGTACGGATGGAGCTTGAGCAACGCCAGCAAATTTTGGAAACGACCAGCGTTATGCAAAAGTTGGAACAGCTCAATACTTTCCTGACCAAAGAACTGGAAGTTCTCGAATTAGGCCGCAAAATTCAGAATCAGGTTCAGGACGAGTTAAGTAAAACTCAGCGTGAATATTTCTTGCGCGAACAAATGAAGGCCATTCAAAAAGAATTGGGCGAAGACGACCCGCAAACCGCTGAAGTAAATCAGTTCCGCGATATTATCCAAAAGTCTAAAATGCCTCTTGAAGCCCGTCGCGAGGCCGAACGTGAACTTGACCGCCTTTCCAAACTACCTCCAGCGGCGGCGGAATATGGCGTTATCAAAACTTATCTGGATTGGTTGACTTCGCTGCCCTGGGATAAAAGCACCGAAGCTCCACTTGATATTGGTTTGGCCCGCAAAGTTTTGGATGAAGACCATTATGACCTTGAGAAAATCAAGGAACGTTTGCTGGAATACTTATCGGTGCGTAAATTGCGGACTGACCGGGCCAAAATTGCTGAAAAAACCGAAAAGAACGGGACAAACGGCGAAGGTGATTTAGGCGAAAATCTGGACGAATTGCCCGAAGTAGCTCCCGCCGACGGGCCGCTAACTTACGAAGATGTGCATAACTATAGTGGGCCGCGAGAGCCGATTTTGTGCTTTGTTGGGCCACCCGGCGTAGGTAAGACCAGTTTGGGGCAATCGATTGCGCGGGCGTTGGGCCGCAAGTTTACCCGGATGTCGCTAGGTGGGGTGCGCGATGAAGCTGAAATTCGGGGGCATCGTCGGACCTATATTGGGGCATTACCGGGCCGGATTATTCAGGCCATCCGGCGGGCCGAATCGAATGACCCGGTTTTTATGCTGGATGAAGTCGATAAAATCGGAATGGATTATCGGGGCGACCCCAGTTCGGCTTTGCTGGAAGTGTTAGACCCGGAGCAAAACCGCGATTTTCGTGACCATTACCTCGATGTACCTTTCGATTTGTCCAAAGTAATGTTTATCGCTACCGCCAATTTGCTTGACCCGATACCCGCCCCCTTGCGTGACCGTATGGAAATCTTGCAATTGGCGGGTTATACTGAAGAAGAGAAAGTGCATATCGCCTTCCAGCACCTTATCCCGAAGCAACTTCGGGCGCACGCCTTGACTGACGAGGATATTGAGGTGCAGGAAGCCGGAGTACGGCGCATTATCCAGGATTACACCCGTGAGGCCGGGGTGCGCGGCCTGGAACGCGAAGTAGCGACGGTTTTACGCAAAGTAGCCCGGATGGTCGCCGAGGGCCATACCGAAAAAGTAGTGGTTAATTACGATAAAGTAGCCGAACTTTTGGGTAAGCCGCGCTATTATTCGGACGTGGCCGAACGCACCCAACAGCCGGGAGTAGCTACCGGGCTGGCTGTTACCGAAGTTGGTGGCGATATTCTTTTTATCGAGGCGACCCGGATGCCGGGTGGCAAGCAACTAATCGTCACCGGGCAATTGGGCGAGGTGATGAAAGAATCGGCTCAGGCAGCCCTATCTTATGTACGCTCTAAAGCCAAAGAACTAAAAATTGACGAAAGTTTCTTTGATAAAAGCGATATTCACATTCATATCCCCGCCGGAGCTATCCCCAAAGATGGGCCAAGCGCGGGCATTGCCCTGACCACTGCGCTTGCCTCGCTTTTGACGGGTCGCCCGATTTATGGCGATATAGCGATGACGGGCGAAATTACTTTACGCGGTAAAGTTTTGCCGATTGGTGGGGTTAAGGAAAAAGTGCTGGCGGCACACCGGGCTGGTATCAAAACTGTAATTCTACCTTCGCGGAATGAACGCGATTTGGATGATTTGCCCGATGAGTTACGCGAACAAATAAATTTTGTGCTGGTAGATAATATTGACCAGGTGCTAGATACCGCTCTTGAAAAAGACGGTGAACCACACGTTTCGGCTACTCCGCCCAATGGTCATATCGAACACGCCGCCGAGCCGGATTTAGCTGCTGCCGGTAAAAAGCCGCGTTCTCGCAATGGCAACGGCAAAAAGAAAAGTAAAACCGAGGAGTCGTAAGAACTGAGGGATTTCACGCAAAGGGGCAAGTCAGAAGTCGCAAATACAAAGTTGGAGACCGCCTTTTCCTTTTTCTTTGCGTCTTCGCGTGAAATCTCTTGGTTTCAAAAAAGGAGCGATATGCAGAAGTGGGAATATTTGCGGCTGGCCTGGGTTAGCTGGGAAGAAGACGATGTTGAGGGGAATTATTTACAGGGTTTTACCTACCTGAACAGTAGCCGCCCCGAATACCAGCCCCAGCTTGAATATAATAAATATAATCAAGTAATCGATAGCGAACCAGTCGTTTTTGAAAAGCTGCTAGACCGGGTAGGCGAAGATGGTTGGGAATTAGTCGGCTTTAGTGAAACTGAATGGATTTTCAAACGCCCCAAGAATTTCTAATATGAAGTAACCTGAAGTTTGGAGGATTAGCGAAAGCGTCCCGCGCCTTGCAGACGGCGAATATTGTCGGTGCAGGCTTGTTTTAGAGTGGCAACGGGAAAACCTTCGATAAAGTCGCTGGGCCGCTTTTTTTCAAGAACGCTAAGAGCATTGCGGTATTGGCGTAAGGCCGCGTTAAATTGCCCCAGCTTATCCCGAATATCGGCCAACCGCATATGGGCAACCACCGAATCCATGTTTATATAAATGGTTTTCTCGTATTCCTTGATAGCCGCTTCCAGACGGTTTTCTCGGTGGTAAATCATTGCCAGCAGCAAATGAGCCGATTCGCACAAATCATTAAGACTTATCGCCTGACGGCTGTAATCAGCGGCAGCCTGATAATCCCCCAGCTTTACTTTTAATTGGGCTACCGCGCATAAAACATCTACCTCGCGCGGGCCAGCTTCCAAAGCTTCGTCTAAGGCTCGTGCTGAGTTCTCAAAATCGTGAGCTTCGATGTAGCTCAAGCCCTCGGACAAAGGAGTACGCCAATCTGTTTTGGTTAGAGTAGCCGGACGCGGGGTTTTTTCAGTGGCAGGATTAATTACGGGATTGGTTGGAGGAGGCCCGGTCACTTTCGTTTCTGGCTGGGCCTTTTTGTTAGGTAAAGGAGCCAAAGTGTCAACTTTAATCAAAAGGGGCATAGCTTTGGCGGCAGTTGCATTGTCTTTCTCGCGACTATCTTTCTCGCGCTTTTGAGTTACTGCTTCGGATGAACGGTTGTCTGATGTCGCTTTAAGTTTATCAGTAGTGGGTATATCCAGATTGCGAAGCTGGTTAGCAGAAAGCATTTCGTTTGGTAGCGGTTTTTGGTAATAAAAAGTATCGTTAGTATTGAGCAATTTGAAGCGTTCGGAAATTTGCCACAAAGTTTCGCTAAAGCCAATAAAAAAGTAGCCGCCTTCAACTAAAGAAAGATGAATATTTTCGATTACCTGGCGGGTAACTTCGGGTGGAAAGTAAATCATTACATTTTCACAAAGTATCATATCAAAGGTGTTAATTTTATTGACAGGATAAACAATTTGGGATAAATTGAAGTAATCGAATTTGACCAGCGCACGTACTTCGGGAGCAATTTCATAGGCCGCTCGCCCAAACCCCCGCACCGGGACAAATTGACCTGGGCCAACGATTAAAGCCGGGTCAAGCGGGGCAGTAGCTACATGAGCCGAATTTATCGTATTAAAAAAGCGTTCTAACCGGGCTTTGTCCAGACCACGCAAATCTTCACGGCGAAAACGCCCGCTCTCGGCAATGTGCAAAACTCTTTCACTAATATCAGTCGCCAGAATTTCAACTTTCCAGCCGCTATGGTCATTCGGCCCACTTGCCAGTTTTTCGCCGCGCTGCTCCAAAAATTCAACAACCAACATTGCCAAAGAATAAGCTTCTTGCCCGGTGGAGCAACCTGCGCTCCAAAATTGCAACCGGCGCGTATTTATCTTTTGACGGTATAGCTGGGGCAAAATTTCGTGAAAAATAGCATTAAAATGGTCGCGGTTGCGAAAAAAGCTGGTTTCGTTGACCACCAAACTTTCGATGAGGCGATTATATTCGCGCTGGCTATGTTCACGCAAACGAGCGGTTGTACCAGAGCGGGTGATTAGTTGAAAATAAGCTTCAAAATTATCTGAATTGGTAGCATTTATTCTTTCGGCCAGCACATTACGAACTACTTTAAATTTGGCATCGTCAAAGTTCATGCCAGTACGTTCCAACATTAACTTGCGGATTTGCAAAAAATAGCCCCAGACTACTTCCTGGGGGAGGTCGTCAAATTTTTCAGACATTTGCTGACCCCCCGTTAGGTTGTTGTAACAAATAAACCAGGCGGGCCGCTATCCTTTCCAATGCTAGAATTTCGCGGGCTGCTCCATTTTCAGCACAAGCTCTGGGCATACCATAAATCAGGCTCGTGGCCTCGTCCTGTGCGATAGTATACGCGCCTTCCCGGTACATTGTCAGCAATCCTCGCGCACCGTCATTACCCATGCCGGTTAAAACTGCTCCAATAGCGTGTGAACCAAAGTTACGGGCAACCGAACTTAGCAATAAGTCTGCACTGGGCCGCAATAGATTACTGCTATCTTTTGAGATTAAAATTTGCCCTTCCGGGCCAATTTGCATATCGCAACCGTCCGGCGCAATCAAGGCCATACCCCGCGTTAGTCGGTCACTGGGCTGGGCCATTTTTAATTTTAAGGGAGTTTCACGCTGTAGCCAATCTACCAACCCTTGTGTAAAACCTTCCGAAATATGCTGGACGATTAGTATTCCGCAAGGCAAATTAGCGGGCAAAGTTTGCAAAATTCTTAACAAAGCGGTTGGCCCGCCAGTAGAGCTTGCTAAAGCTACTACTTGATAAAACGGAGCAGTCGGGAAAAAAGCTTTGATTGGCGTAGCTTTTTCTGGGGGACGAGGAAGTGGCGCGAGTTTACTCGCTACCATCGAATAATTTGAGCTAGAATTGGGTAGATTAGAGCGGGGCGAACTATTAGCCGCCGAAGCAAGTGAACGACGACCCCGTAAATGCGTAATTACTTTAACCCCCGCCAGCAATTTTACTCGCGCAGTTAAATTATGCTGGTAGCGTTGCCACTGGGTCTCATCTGTCAGGTAAGGTTTTTCGATAACATCTAACGCTCCGGCGGCCAGCATCCGCATCGAAATTTGAACATCTTTTTTGAGGCTACTGCTGGTAATAACCAGAATTGGCGTAGGGTGTTCGGCCATAATCCGCTCGACTGTCTCAAAGCCGTCCATTACTGGCATCCAAACATCCAGGGTAATCAAATCGGGCGACAAACGTGGCAGCATTTCCAGAGCTTCTTGCCCATTGCGGGCCACTCCTACTACCTGCAACTGCTGGTCACTTTGCAGAGCTTGCGTCAATATATCACTGGCTATTCCGTTATCTTCGACTATTAGTATCTTGAGCGCAGCCATAAATTTGCCGTTCTAGTTTATTACTGTCATTGCTTGCCGTTCCTAATTAGGGTTATTACTTGCCGCGCCTTCTTCGTCCAAACCGCGCAAACGAAACACCAGTTTTACCCGGTAAGGCAAATCCAGCAAATCAAATTCCTTGACCAAATAATCGTCCGCACCAACCCGAAAGCCCGCCAGCTTTTCCTTAATATTGCCGCGTGAACTTAACATAACTATAGGTAAGGATTGCGTTTCGGGTTTTTCACGCAAACGGCGACACACTTCAAACCCATCAATTCCGGGCATATAGACATCCAAAATCATTAAATCCGGCACGTCGCCTGAAACTTTATCCAAAGCTTCTTCGCCACTATAAGCCAATTGAACATCATAGTTATTTGCTTCGAGTTTGGCCTTGACTGCTTCGGCAACCAGTGCGCTGTCGTCTACGACCAGAATCTTACGCTTGGACATAATTGTCTCCCCTAACTGTTGCGCGGTACTATACATTGCTTCGCCTCATTTTATCGGGTTAAATATTCGATGGTATCTAGCAGATTATTTTGGTTAAAGTCCCCTTTAGTTATATAAGCTTGCGCTCCGGCATCAATGCCACGCCGCTTGTTTTCCTCACTGTTGAGCGATGATACTATTATAACAGGTAAAGACTGCAATTCGGGTAAAGCTTTGATACGACTTGTTAATTCAAAGCCATTCATACGCGGCATTTCTACGTCACTGACCACTAAATCATAGATATTGTTACGTTGTAGCATATCTAGCGCGACAGTCCCATCATCGGCCAGCTCGACTAAATAGCCTTGTGCTTCCAGAATACTTTTTTCCAGTTCACGAGTAGTAATGCTATCATCTACTACCAAAATCCGTTTTTGGCGACCTACTTTTTCCCGGCTACGGCGCAGCCCGCTTCGCAAGACACCACGTGCCGCATTAATCAAATTTGGTATATCCAAAATCATTATAACCTGACCGTCCCCCAAAATAGTAGCACTGCTTACATACTCGGCCTGTTTGAGCAGAGAACTAAGGCTTTTTACCACAATTTCGGTTTCGTCGACCAGCTCATCTACGATAAAGCAAATTCGGCGGTCTCCCGTACCAACTATTACCGAGGGTATACGGTCAAAAGAAAGACGCTGCATCGCGGTACGTTCCTGGGCGGTTTGCTGCATCTTCACAATATAAGATTGGGCGATTGGGTCGGCTAAAGTAAGGCCAATGAAACCTTCGCCGCTAACTGCCGCCGCTGCCCGTTCACCATAATAGGCCACTCCACCGTTATTATGTATTGGGCCAGGGGCGTAACCCTTGTCGGGCAGTTCGATTTTGTTATTTTTGATATTATTATTACGAAGAAATTCAAAAACCGGGTGCTTGCCACGCGGGTTCGGGCCAAGCAATTCTGCCAGCCGGACAAGCGGGATAGGGTAATTGCGGTGCAAAATAACATCCCGGCCTTCCCTGCTCCAGATTTCGTCCTGATTTAGATATTTAATTTCTTCAATTGAAGGGGCAGGAATAGCATAAGTTTCTTCGCCAACCTGAACCAGCAAGGCCCGGCTGGTTGCCAGAGTTAGCGGCACCCGCAAAGTAACCGTTGTACCTAACCCTTTCTGGCTGGCTAACATTACCTGCCCACCCAGCCTGTCCAGGTTATTTTTTACAATTTCCATACCTACGCCGCGCCCGCTAATATCGGTAATAATCGAAGTTGTGCTAAAGCCCGGTTCAAAAATCAAATTAATAATTTCATCATCAGGAGTTGCCAGAGCTTTGGCCGAGCTTACCAATTTTTTGTTAATTGCGACCTCGCGGATACGTTCCGGGTCAATCCCTGCCCCATCCTCGGTTATGCGGATAAGCACGAAACCGCCTTCCTGCGCGGCAGCAATCGTCAAATTGCCCACCGGCAGCTTGCCCTTTGCTACCCGATTTTCAGGCCGCTCTATGCCGTGGTCAAGGGCGTTACGCACAAGATGAATAAGCGGGTCTTTGATACCTTCCAGCACTCTTTTATCGAGTTCAATATCACCGCCCAGCATTACAAAATTAGGTTGCTCCCGCCCGTTTTGGCGGGCAATATCGCGTACTAATCGCGGGAAATCCTGATAAATAGTTTCGAGCGGTAGCATCCGAATACTCAAAATATTGGTTTCGAGTTCATCCACCCGATTTTGTAGCTGGCTGGTATGTTCCTCGTAATCCCGCAGCGTATTTTTTACTAACAATTCGATTTCCTGGTCAATATCCTGGGTTTGCTTTAGGGTCTCAAGCAATTCATCGCTCATAAAGCCCAAACTGCCACCGTCCCCGTTTAGCAAATTACGCAAAGGTGTGCTTATTCGCTGCTTGGTTCTTAAAAGTTCTTGCAACTTTCGCAAATTGGTTAAAGTCGCCTCAGCTTCCATTTTGCCCAAAACCAGCTCATTTGAAATATTCATCAAATCATCCAGCTTACGCACCGCCACCCGGATGACATCATCGCTCAGGCTGGCAAGTGGACGGGTATTTTGCGGCTGGGTGGCGGGCTGGTTTGGGGATTGTGCCTGAGACGCGGCAGGCGCGGGCGTTGGCATAACTTCATCAGGCCGGGCGATTGCCATCAGTTTTTGGCTCAGGCCGATTACATCAGTCTGGAATTTCTGGCCGTCTTTCCAGCTTTCCAGCATACTATTAAGGGTATCAATTGCCTCGAACAGTAAATCGTTGGTCTGGGGGGCAATTATCAGCTTCCCTTCCCGTATTTCGTTGAAAATTTCTTCCATTGCCCCGGCAATTGTGCCAACATCCTTAAAACCAATTAGCCCTGCACCACCCTTAATATTATGGGCTGCCCGGAAAATCTCGTTAATAATAGCCTTGTTTTTGGAATCGCGCTCTAAATCTACTAAACGCTGTTGCAAAGTTAGCAAATGAGTATCAGCTTCTTCTTTGAAACGGGCGTTATACTTGGGCAAGGGTTTGTCACTATTGGTAACGGCTTTGGAAGCGGGTATTGGTGGAGGCGGGGCGGCAGTTGGGGTAGCCAAAGTATTGGCAGGACGATTTGTATTATTCGCTTCGTTTTGGGGTTGGGGCGAAGTGCCGGAGCAGGCAATCGTGTGCAGACGCTCGATTAGCTCTTGCGGGTCAAATTGAAACTTTTCGCCGCGCAGAGCCGATTCGACTGAACTGGTAATCGTATCAGTAGCTTCAAACAGCAAATCATTGGTATCGGGCTTGATTTCAAGATTACCTTCGCGCAATTCTGCAAAAATATCTTCCATTGCATTGGCAATATCGCTAATTTCGATAAAGCCCATCATACGTGCGCTACCCTTAATAGTATGGGCCGCCCGGAAAATTTCGTGAATATAAGCTGAATTCAAAGGGTCGCGTTCAAGGTCAATCAGACGCTGTTGCAAACTAAGCAAATGCGTATCGGTTTCTTCTTTGAATTTATTGAGCAGCCGTCGCCGCGTATCTTCCAGACTCATATAATAAATTCTGTTTCTATCAAGCTAAGATTTTGTTCAAGCCTACTAAATAATTCGGCTACGGGCAAAATTTGGTCGTGTTGCAGACGAATTAGTAGTTGTTCCATTACCGACGCAATTTCAGCCAGTTTTGGTGTTTCCCCGGCCAACATCTGCATCATCCCCAAGTTGCCTTTAATAGTGTGGCAAGAAAAAAGCATTGCCTCTAGCATAACCTTATCGTCAGGAGCTTGTTCCAGTTTAAGCAAATTCTGGCGCAAGGTAATTAGCTGTCGGATAGTTTCGGCCTTGAATTTATCCTGTAAATGTTGCTTTTTTTCTTCTGATAGCATTTTTATTGCTTGCTAGAATTGCCCCAAAGCTTCGATTTTTAAAAGCTATTATCAAGTAATCTCTTAATTTTCGCTCTTAATACGGATCAACAATTCAATTATTTGCTGTTCGGCCTTATCACGTTGCGTCTGGTTAAAACTAACTGGCTCTAAATAAGCCTGACCAAAAAGCTCTTCTAGTTTCAAAGCTAATTCGGCGATTTCATCCAGGCCAACCATTCGGGCCGCGCCTTTGATACTATGGGCGCGGCGAAAAAGTTCGCGTAGAGCTTGCTGTTCGGCTTCGATTTCTTCCTGAACGATTAATTGACCCAGTTGTGACGGTAAATTCTGGATTCCCTGCCGGATTTCGTTCAAATGGTTTTCGGCATCTACCCGAAACCGCTTGACCCATTCTTCTTTTACCGCCATTAAATTTACTACTTGCTATCCACAAAAAGGCGACGACGCACGACCTCTAAATCCAGCAGCATTACCGGGCGTTGAGTTTCGGCAGGATGAAAATCGTGTTTGAAATCAGTCGCTTTCCCTTTTTTAAGGGCCGAAAGTGGCTTTGATTTATTCTGGCTTAAATCCAGCCCGACTGAAGCTACTTCCAGCAAGCCCAGGCCGGGTAAGCCGGGGGCTAATTGAGGCTGTTCCTCCAAAACTTTTCGGTTGACCAAAGCTGCTCCCCAGATAAGACGACCTAATCTTTTATAAAAGAGCCAACCGGGAAGCGGGCGCAATTCTTCAATCGAAAAAGTTTGAGTTGCGCTCAAAATATCGTCGCAGGCTATCCCGAAAGGTTCTAAAATCGCCCCCCTTGAATTAAGTTGCCCACATAACAAAATCTGGCTATATTCGATTGGCTCGGTCAGGGGTAAATGCAACAAGCGGGCTAATTCAATTACCCGCAAGGCTTGCCCTCGGTATTCGATTTCGCCCCATTCCCGCCCGTTTTCCGAATCGGGCTGTTGTTTCAGCTTAAAACCTTGCGCTCCGGGCCGGATAACATTGTAAACCTGGCTCATCAAAAGGCCAAAAGGCTGGTGTGCTACGCTCACCAATACCACTCTGACGGGGCCGTTTACTCCCTCCCTTTGTCCTGCCTCTGTGTAATCTGGCATTATAAATCCAGGTTTTGAGTTCGTAAACTCGGTAATTCAAAACTCAAAACTTTTTAATCCCCTTCGGCGACAGTTTGAAGAATAGCTTCAAGATTGAGTAAACCGAGCAACCGAGCTTCTATTTTTATTTCGCTACGAATATAATTGGAAATATCCGGGTTATGACGGAGTTGGCCTTCCAGCATATATTCCGGCACTTCCCGGACTTCGGTCATTGCATCTACCAATACCGCAAAAGAATGTTGGTTATGGCTGACAATAACAAAGCGCGAAGCCCGATTAATTATCGGTGTATCCAGATGCAAAAGCTCGTGAATATCCAGCAAGGGATAAATTGCACTTTTGTAATTGATTACTCCCAGCACATAACGGCTTGTTCCCGGCACTGGCGTTACTTCGGTCAGGCGCGAAACTAATTTTACCCGGTCAAGTGGCAAGGCAAACCATTCTTTAGCAAGATTGAAAGTAAGCAAGGACACCAGCTGCTCCTGCTCTTGCTCGTTCTGAAAAGCTACCGCCCGACGTTGCATCTCTAGCATTAACTGCTCGGCTTCGGATTCGGGCGGACTAGCCGAAAAATTGTTAGAAGAAAACTCACTCATGCTTTTAGTTACTGTTCATATTAGTTTTGGCCTCTAGTGCCGCATACTCCGAAAGCTGCGTTATAGCCCCGCTATGACCGTTGCCGTTTGCAGCCCCGTTTGGGGCAGCGTGATTATTGCCGTTACCGTTACCGTTAGTATTTGGTTGGTTAGCTTTGTTGTTGCCCAAACGAATTGGCCGTATTTCGCCCTGCTCGTCTTTTTCCAGATTGTCCATTAGTTGCTTTAACTTGTTCACATTTTTAACCGGGCGGCGTTTAACCTGCACCCCCTTGAGCCTTTCATATTCCCGAATATGATGCAACCCGTCCGAGGCGTTCCCCAGCCGTAAATAAGCTGCCCCCAAATGAAAATGGGCCATATAATTGTCAGGTTTTTGCTCAATAACCTTTTCCAAAAGGCTAATAGTTTCATCCATTCGCCCGGTTTCTTTATAGGCTACCGCCAGAAAATAAGCGGTTTCCATATCTTCGGGCTGGCCCTTGTAAACCTGTTCCAGCGATTCGGCGGCTTCGCTAAAGCGTCCACGCTTCAAATACAAAATCCCCAAATCATAGCGAGCTTCACTCCATTGCTCGTCCAGTTCTACCGCTTTTTGCCAGACTTTCAAGGCTCTTGCTTCATAGCCAGCCGTAATCAGGGCGCGACCCAGCCGATAATGAATTTGTGGCTCATTCGGCAGCAAGCGGGCGGCTCGTTCAAAGGCTTTTATCGAGAGGGTAAGCTGTCCCAAATCGGAAAGGACTATCCCCAAACTCAAAAAAATAACTCCATCGTTGGATTGCTGGCGGGCGCACTGCACCAGCGTCGTATAGCTTTCTTTAAGACGTTGTAAAGCCCGGTAAGCCAGCCCCAATTTGTAGCGGGCCGCGATAAAGTTTGAATCGTCGCGCAAAACCCACTTATATTCACTGATAGCCCGCTCCCAGTCACGCTGCCGGGCCAGAATATTCGCCATGTAATAGCGGGCGCGAGTTTCTTCGGGTCGGGCCTGTAACAAAGCCTGATACGCCCGGAGTGCGCCAATAACGTTGCCCTGCGCCTTTAATTCTTCGGCCAATCGATAATACCAGCTCGAATCGTGTTCAGCGTTGGCAAGTTCCATTTCGGATTGGGGGTTGACCAGATTGTTTTGCCGCATATATTCCGGCTCAACTTGCAAAGCTTCGGCAAAACATTTGGCGGCTTGCTTGACTTCGCCATGCGCCTGATGCAATAACCCCTGATAATAAATCGGTTCGGCGGCATTAGGCCGAAGTTGCCGGGCAATAGTATAGGAAATATAAGCATGAGCGTAATCGCCCAATTCGTGATAACAACGACCTAGCGCGAAACGGGCCTCATAAAGTTCGGAGTTATATTGCAAAGCCACTTTGAAAGCGGCCACCGCTTCGTATAATTTACCTAATGCCCGGAAAGCTACCCCTAAGTTGTAATGTCCCTCGGCTAATTGCCCATCTATCTGGACGGCGTTCATGTACTCGTTAAGAGCTTCGGCATAAACGTCTTCGTAAGCGTAAGCATTGCCCAGATAAAGATGAATAATGGCCCGTTCCCTGTCCCAGATTTGCGCGTAATCATCGCCTTCAACATAGGCGGCAATTAAAGCAGTCTTGAATTCGCTGACCGCTTCGGCATAGCGTCCGTCCAGATAAGCCCGCATCCCGGTGGAAAAGGCCGCTCCCAGACTAGTCCCACTCATAAAACGTTCACTGCCGGTGAAAGTATCAAGGTCAAGAATTAGCAGATGGTCATCAATCTTCTGAGAAACTACACGCGGAGTCATACCCGAATCGCCAGTCCCCTGGCTCTGAGCAGATGCAGAAAAATACTGACCTTGACTCATAAATCAACCGCGCCTTTCAATTGTTTACCCCTGAGCCTGGTTAGAGGCTCTACCCACTTAATTAATCTTCTGTATTTCCTTAAAGCCACCGGGTTCTACCCATTAACCCGGCTTTTCCATTTTATTCTACCCTGTAATAAAACGAACGAAATTAGCATTGGTATTATTCTGTGTAAAATTTGATTAAATCCAATTTAGCCCGTCGTCTTCCTCTGCTTTGCTTTCACCAGAATTGGCGGCAACTGTGGCCGGGACTAATTCGATTTGCCGTTCATTATCATCTCCCTCCGAACTATCGTCCGTCTCGTTTAAGCCACTCGGCTGAGGGTGATGATGCAAAACTACGACGGTTATGTCATCGCTCTGCGGTGCGCCTTCGGTAAAGTTGGCGACTTCGGACATCATATTATCGACCATCAAACGCGGCTCAAGATGCTGATTGGCGATAAGTGCGTCTTTCATACGCTCGAAGCCGTACATTTCGCCTTCACTGTTCATTGCTTCAACCACACCATCAGTATAGAACACAATACTCGTGCCGGGTTTGATTTTCATCACTTTTTCTTGATATTCGATGCTATCATCAATACCCAATGGCAAACCGGGCAATTTCATTTCCTGAAACGTGCCGTTTAGAATAACCGGGTAGTTATGTCCCGCATTTGCCAAATGTAAAGTCGCGGTACTTGGGTCTACAAAAGCATACAATAGCGTTACCATTCCAAAGCTGCGCTCGGCCTGTAAAGCTACGTTTACCGAATTGAGAGTTTCGGCGGGAAAAATACGCCGCCGGGCCTCTACCCGGAACAAAGTTCGCACGACGGCCATTTGCAGAGCCGCCGGAATTCCCTTCCCGGCTACATCCCCAATCGCAATTCCGCCGATTCCTCTATCTAAATACGGGATATACTCGTAAAAGTCACCGCCTACGTCTCTGGCCGGGATAGACCGGGCAGCCATTGACCAATTGCCCGTCTCTATTTCGTTAGGAGCCATCAAGCTGGATTGAATTTCGTGGGCAACTATCATTTCGCTGGCGTTAAACTCGTGTTCTTTTTCCAGCAACTCCATTTCCCGCCGGTAAGTGCCAACAAAAGTAGCTACTGTCAGGCCAATCGTGCTAATCGCAATTACCGCGGCTACCGCTCCCTGCATTGAATTATTAATGGCTGGATTCCAGTTGAACGCGGCGAAAGCAATCCGCTCGATTATTACTAACCCAATTGCCCCCAGACTCAAGCTAATAATCCAATTTTGGTTGCGGATACGTAACCCTGCCCCAACTACTAACGGAGCTAATAAAACATTTAGAAATTCGCCTGTAAAAATAGAGGCGAAAAAAACTATTCCAGCGAAAATCGCTGCCGTAATCGTCCAGGTCTTGATTGGCAAATTCTTTTGGTTTGATCCAATAACGTAACCAAAAACCAGGGCGGCTACCACCAGTTGTAACCAGATATGCCAGTCGGCGGATTGGCCCGGCCAGAAAGCAAGTGAGGCGATTACCAGCACCGTCAGACCAACCAATCCTGCTACCAGGCTATACTCCAGCTTTAGTTTGCCGAAGATTTTTGCCGATTTTTTTTCTTTTGATTGCCCGGATGTGAGCATTGCTTCGTCCTTTGCCTCGATGTAGTTTCTGTCGCAACGATAGCTACGGTTAGATAACCCAATGTCCCAGGCGACTCAGAATGAGTTTTGAATTTTGAGTTTTTAGTTAAAAGACTTTTGCGTATTCAAGGGAATTTATTAACTAAAAACTTAGAACTCAAAACTCAAACCTGTTTAAGCTTTAATAAGTGGTAACAAATCTTCCATTTTAGCAATGGGCATATAGCGCAACATGTCTACCATTTCAAAAACTTTGCGATGATGGGCCGTAACGTTGACGGCATAAAGTTTTTTGCCTTTTTTGCGGGCTTCGATAACCAGCTTTAGCAAAGCTGAAATTCCGGCAGAATTAATAAACAAAACCGAGCCGAAATCCAGAATAGTGTTATTTTGCATCTGGTCGCTAACCCCGGCAATTTCGCGGGCCGAAGTCTGGTCTACGCTATCGTTTTGAATATGTATAATGGTAACATCATTACCCTGGTCAATTTTGAGGGCCATGCTTTCCTTAGTCCTTCCTTGTAAACCCTTTACAACCCCTGTAGCCAATCTTTTACGGGCGAAGCCCGTCTAGTATTCCGGCCCTTGCAGCGTTATGTTCATATTGCTGCTATTGTTAGCACTACGTTCGATGTTAAACCACATCGTGAATTCAGTTCCATCGTCATTGCTGCGAAGCTCCACGCTATCGACCAGCCGTTGAATCAGGAACATCCCCATACCACGGGTTAAATCTTGGTCCAGGCGGTCTTCCATATCCATTTCAAACGGAACATCTTCCATCGCGGTTTCGGCCCGTTCCCACTTGCCCTTGTCAGTTACCTGTACCGCCAACTGGTCGCTACTGATAAAAAACTTGACCCCAACTTTGATACTGATGTCACAATTATTGCCGTGTTCAATTGCGTTGGTTACAGCCTCGCTCACGGCTAACTGTAAATCGGCTACCCGTTCTTCCGAAAAGCCGAGGTGCTTGGCGACGACGACGGCGCTTTCACGCACCACACGCTCGAATACCAGGTCGCTGGGTATGTTGATTTCAATATCGTTAAATTCGGGTGCTTGCTTCAATGCCATTGCGTGTTACCGCCTTTCCCATCCAGGAGTACATTACCTGATTTTGCTGCTCGGCTTTCAATTCTATTCCTGCTCTCGCTTTTCCTGTATTCCACTTAATCCTGCCCCGTTTCGAGCTTTTTGTCGTTTGATGTAATGGACTAAATCCAGTTCATCAATCCGCCAGGAACGCCCGACTTTGTAGCTGGTTAGCGTACCCGCTTTTAGCAAACTGTACACGGTTGCCTGTGAAACTTTTAGTTTTTCCGCCACTTGTTCGACTGTTAGTGCTGGGTCGAAATGAGTACGGTCAGGCGGTGATGTATTATTTGCAGCAACTTCAGACACGCCAGCCCACTCCAACGGCCTTTCGGTTGCCATGTTGTGCGCCTCCATCTCTAGCCAATTGGCCCGGCCTGGATTTACAACCACCCGGTTAATCATGCTTATCTTACAGGTTCAACCTTACAGACAAGATTAAGAAAGCGTGGTATCACTCTAAAAATCACCCTAATTGACTAAGTAATACCACTTTCTTTTCTAATCAATTATAATCTATTACAATTTTCTGTCAATTGAAGAAACCGCTTGTCCCCTAAAACATGGTACTAATTACTACTCCAAAGCTAACAGTCCTATTTCAACTTATTTCAAAAAAAGTCGAAACCCGGAAAGCTTAATTCCGAATTTCGACGCGCAACTTTTTTAGTTCATCTACCAAAACCCCAATCGAACCCCCAACTCTATCAACCGTCGGCCAGCCCTTCCCGCTTTTCGCCTTGCTGCTGCAAAAGTTTGGCAACCAGACCCGTCCAGCCAGTTTGATGGCTTGCCCCTAGCCCTGCCCCGTTATCACCATGAAAATATTCGTGGAAAAGAATTAAATCGCGCCAGTGCGGGTCATTCTGAAAATATTCCAGTTGGCCGTTAAAAGGACGGCGATTTTGATTTTCTTTGTCTCGCGTAAAAAGCCGGATTAAGCGGCTGGAAAGCTCGTCGGCGATTTGCTCAATTGTCAAATACTGATTTGAATTAGTAGGACATTCTATTTTAAAATCATCGCCATAATAATGGTAAAACTTTTGCAAGGTTTCGATTAGTAAGTAATTTACGGGAAACCAGATTGGCCCGCGCCAATTGGAATTGCCACCAAATAGCCCGCTTTGGCTTTCGGCAGGTTCGTAATGCACCTCAAATCGGCTGTCGTTCACATCCATAACAAAAGGGTGGGCCTCGTGGTATTTGCTCAAGGAGCGAATGCCATACTCACCCAAAAATTCGTCCGGGTCGAGCATCCGGCGCAGTAGCCGTTTCATACGATGGCCGCGTACTAAAGCCAGCAAACGGCGTTCCCCCGCGCCCGGTTCGTACCAGCGCGATACCAATCCGGCCAAATCGGGACGATGCACCAGATACCATTCCAGCCGATTTTTGAAGCCCGGCAGTCGGTCTATTAGTTCCGAATCAATTGTTTCTACCGCCAGCAAAGGGATAAGCCCGACCAGCGAACGGACTTTTAGCTGCATAGCGTTACCATCTGGCGGATTTAGCACATCATAGAAAAATTCGTCCTCGTCGTCCCAAAGGCCAATACCCTGACCAACCCGATTATTCAAAGCTTCGGCAATCGAAAGGAAATGTTCAAAAAATTTGGTGGCAATGTTTTCGTAAACGTGATTGTAACAGGCTAATTCCAGTGAAATACGCAGCATCCCCAGACAAAACATACCCATCCAGGCCGTACCGTCGCTTTGTTCCAGATGCCCTCCCGTCGGCAAAGGTGCGCTACGGTCAAATACGCCGATATTATCCAGTCCCAAAAAGCCACCCTCGAAAATATTGTTACCTTCCGAGTCCTTGCGGTTCACCCACCAGGTGAAGTTAATTAACAGCTTGTGGAAAACGCTTTCCAAAAAGGCTCGGTCTGAAATGCCAGTTTCCTTGCGCTCAATCTCATAGATTCGCCAGGCAGCCCATGCAAATACAGGCGGGTTTACATCGCCAAAGTTCCATTCATAAGCCGGAACTGCCCCGTTCGGGTGCTGATACCATTCGCGCACCAGCAAATCGAGCTGGGATTTAGCAAAATGGCTGTCAATCAGGGCAAAGGTAACGCAATGAAAAGCCAAATCCCAGGCGGCGTACCAGGGATATTCCCATTTGTCCGGCATACTCATTACCCGCTCATTGTAAAGGTGTTTCCAATCCCAGTTTCGGGCGTGCTTTCGGCTTTCGGGTGGAGCGGGTTGAGCCGGGTCTCCATCCAGCCAAACCTTAACTATATAATAATAAAATTGCTTGCTCCATAGCATCCCGGCAAACGCCTGACGCTGGATGCTTCGCTCTTCTTCGCTCAGGCTGGTAGGCTGCAAGGCGGCGTAAAAATTATCGGCTTCGCGAATACGTTGGGCAAAAATTTCTTCAAATTCGGTGAACGGATGATAATTTTCTGGCTCAGGGACGGGCGCGGGGACAGGCGGGACAAGGCCCGAAGCGACAATTGCCAGAGGTTGCCCGCTCAGGCGCAAGCGAATTGTGCTGGTTGCGCCCGGCTCGATTTTACGGATGTAATGGGCGGCGGCTTTCGTTCCGCTCTGCATAGGATTTACCGCTTGCTGGTTGCCGTTCACAATATAATTATTAATTCCATCTTTGACATAGGGCGAAAGACCGGGGACACCGTAAAGCCGTTGGGTATTGGTTTCATTATTGGTGAAAAGCAAATTATTTGCGCCCTCGCAATATAACCGATATTCCCCCAACCCGTGATGCTCGGCCACGATAGAATAAATTGTGCCTTCTTGCTCGTTGCTGATACCACGCTCGACGGCGACCATATCGGGCCTTCGGTTATCATATCCCCAATTCCAGGTATTGCGATACCATAAAGTTGGCAGCAAATGTATAGTAACTACTTCTGGCCCACGATTGGTTGCACTAATTTTTATCAAAATATCGGCTGGCCCAGCTTTAACATACTCGACAGATATATCATAATAGCGATTATCGTCAAATATGCCTGTGTCTAATAACTCGTATTCCATATCGTGCTTGCCACGCCGGGCGTTTTCTTCGACTAGATTTTGGTAGGGGAAGGCTCTTTGCGGGTATTTGTATAGCATTTTCATGTAACTATGAGTGGGAGTGCTATCCTGATAATAATAATATTCCTTGACATCCTCGCCATGATTGCCTTCTGGCCCGCCCAAACCAAAAAGCCGCTCCTTCAAAATTGCATCGTTGCCGTTCCAGAGGGTCAGGGCAAAACATAATTTTTGTTTGTCGTCCGAAATTCCGGCCAGCCCGTCCTCATTCCAGCGATAGACGCGGGAGCGGGCGTGGTCGTGCGGGAAATACGACCAGGCACTACCATCAGGGCTGTAATCTTCGCGGACTGTTCCCCAAGCTCGTTCGCTCAAATACGGCCCGAACAAATACCAGTTTTCTTCGCCAGCCCAGGCTTTTTGCAATCGCTCCAGTTCGTCGCTCATTCCGCCTCCTTTTTTTTAAGCAATTACTCTTTCGCTGGTTTGGGGCTGGTGAAAGGCGAGCCGACCCTTAGCGACGACCAGGCGAGTAGCTTGCAAAGCTTCGATATTTTCGAGTGGATTACCCGCAACGACCAATAAATCAGCCCGCTTACCGCTTGTCAGTACACCTGTGTCGGAAAATCCACAAGCTTTGGCGGCATTAGACGTGGCCGATATTAGCGTTTGATACGGCGAAAGGCCCACTTCTTTGACAGTTACGCTCAAATCGGCGGGAAAATCGTCAAAAGTTACACCGGGAATACCCGAATCGCTGCCGCTTACCAAAGTTACGCCCAAATTTACCAAACGACGGAAGTTTTCGGCCCGTTTCTCACGGGTAGCCACCCAACGGGCTATTTTGGGATTGTCTTTGGCATAATTTGGGTTAGCCTGGATTTGACGGGTTAAATTAATACTTAGAGTTGGGACGACATAAATTCCGGCGCGAGCAATTTCTTCGGCAATTTCCGGGTCATACTCGACCCCACCACTTGTCATAAAAGTACAATGCTCGATAGTGGTCACACGGGCCGCTACCGAACTGCGTACCCCTTCTGTACCATGAGCATGAGAAGCAATTCCTTTGCCCAATTTACGGGCTTCTTCAGTAGCAGCCAGCATTTCCGCCGCCGAATATTGTGAGACAACCGGGTCAGAGCCGGGAGTTAGATTGCCACCTGTAGCGAAAATTTTGATAAAATCCGCTCCGGCTTTATGCTGGTAACGCACTGCCTTGCGGATTTCGTCGGCGTTGTCACATTCATGCCCAAAATAATAGCAATGTCCGCCCGTCGTCGTAATAGTTGTGCCACTGGCAATTAAACGTGGCCCAGCCAAAAGACCACTTTCGATAGCAGCCCGTACCGGGAAGATTACTTCGTTAAGCGTGCCACAATCACGCAAAGTAGTTACACCAACCCGTAAGGCGCGTTGCAGATTATCTACCGCCCGCAGAGTCAGGGTGGGTAGTCCCGCTTCTTTTTCGCGAAAGTAATCAGCCAAAAGCGTCTGGGAGGCGTTAAAAGTAATGTGAGCGTGCATATTAATCAAACCGGGAAGTATGGTACAGTCACCTAAATCGTAGACTTCTGCTTCGGCTGTTTGGCCCTCACTACTTTCGCCCAATTCCTCCTGCCGTCCGATTGCCACAATTTGCCCGCCCTGAATTCGTACAAAAGCATTGTGCAAAAGCTCCGGGCTAACCCCATCCCACAACCGCGCCGCTTTAATCAGCATCTTTTTCACCTCAACCCAAACTTTTCAGCAGAAAGGACACAAAGGACAATTCGGAAGTATGAAGTCGGAACTAAGTAACAAGTAACAAGTAACAAAGAACTCAAACTCTGTTCCTAACAATAACTGATAACCCGCAACCCTTTTACCAACTTGAAACTTGAAACTAAAAACCCTAGCTAATCGAAACAGGCGTGCCGGGAGCGGCCCAGTTAAAAATCCATTCAGCCTCGGCAGGGCTAAGGGCTAAACAGCCGTGAGATGGCCCAGCCTGCATTTGTCCGGCGTTTGGCCCACTTACGGGAATACGCATCTGGTGAAAGCCCCAATCGTCCGGCGAATTTCCGGCAGGCAGACCCGGCCCGGTGAAAGACATAAAGAAATTCAGATAATACTCAGTGCCGTCGTCTTCATACCAGCGATTAGTTTTGAGCAAAGGAAATTTAAGATTAATCTTGAATTCGCCACGTGGGGTATCAAAGCCGGGTTTGCCACTAAACGCCCCGATAGTCCGAATTAGCTTGCCCTTTTCATAGGCGAAAACTGTCGCAATCGAATTAGAATTCACTATAACCTTGATTTGCTTATCCGGCCCGGTAGCTACCGCCACAGGTGGGGCAATCGCTGGAACTGCCGGAGCGACAGGCTGGCGATTGATGCGCTGGTTAATCTGGAAAAATTGCTGCTCTAAATCGTGCGCGTCTTGCTGTAATTTGTTTACTTTATCGCGTAGCTGTGAACTGCGGGCATCTACCGAGGCTACCTTGTTGGTAGCCGGAACGGGAATACCGATTAGCTTTGGCGGAGTGCTACCCCGTACAATCGGGATACCGGGCGCGGCGGTAGGCACTTCTACTGGCCCGGTTGCGCCTTCTTTCCAGGCAAGCAAGCCTGTTCGCCGTTCCAGCGTCAGCGTACCGCGCTCGAACAATTGCCAGAGCTTTGTACCCTGCTCCTGCGGGTCATTAACCGGGTTGCCAAAAGCTTTCTGTCCGCCGTTACTGTTCCAATAGCCCAAAAACCTACCGCTCAGACTACGCCCGTTTTCATTGTAAAAACGCGGACTAAAAAAGGCCATTACCGCCGAAAAGCCTCGCAAATTTTGATTCCAGTCAATATCGGTATAGCTATTTAATTCAACCGTCAGCGAATAAATACCTTTGGAGTTCAGGAAATCGGAAGCATCGCCGCTAATATCATAGAAAGTCCAGTTGTCCAGGTAGGCATACCCGGTAGCGTTCGCCAGATTTCGGGCCAACACCGTGCCGTACCTTTGCCCGGAAGCGGCGGTAGGGGCAGTATCGACTATATCCCCACCTCGCGCGTGATACCAGATGATGCTGACAATGTCATTGCCCTGAATATACTTCCAAAGAGCCTCGGTTTCGGGTTCGCTGAACGGTTTTTGGCCGCCACCGCCTTTTACAAAGCCATCCACATCATAAGTATCGGGTTTCCAGTCAAAACTGGCCCAGTTGCGATTTAGGTCTACTCCCCGCGCATTTTGACGCTGGCGTAATTCGCGTCCGTCCGGGTTGGCGTTGGGGATAAAATAAACCGTCAGGCCACCGGGAATTTCGTTAGGGTGTTCGCTGTAATAAGCAATTGCTTTTACAATCAAATCAGTAGAATTAGCCTCAAAACCCTGATGAATCCCGCCGATAAAAGCCAGACGGGTGGCACCCTGCCCAAAGCGATAAGAAACAATCGGGCGATTTTGAACGCTATAACCTACCAGTTCGGTGGCATAAGGGGCGGCATAACTATTGGAAGAATGAAAAGCGGGAAGCAACCCGGCCAAGACTAAAAAGACGATAAATAACCGCCACGGTTTTAGCCCGAATTTAAACGAGATTTCCAACTCTATCAAAATATTGTCCGATTAATATTGTTAGTCAAAAATGCGTTATGTCTACTACCTTTTCCATTCTAGCATATCCCGTCAAGCTTAATCAGCTGAAAAGCCCGAAATAAGTACCAATTCCAACTTTGGCTAAAAAATGGGGCGGTAAACGGTTTTCAGGCGGGTAGGTTAATGATATAATCGGTAAGTCACACTACTTATCAAGTTAAGCCAGCAATTCGGGCAAGTTTAGCAGGTGTTAGAGGCGAGGCGCAAAAAGGTATGGCCGGAAATAAACAAATTTTCGAGGCAGCGATGCGAAGAGGTCAGGAATTCGCTTCCGGGAACGAATGGGATAAGGCTTTGCGCGAGTATACGCGGGCCGCTAACGAATTCCCTAACCATATTGGGATGCGTTCCAGCCTGGCGGATGCTCTTTTTAAGATGAACCGTAACGATGATGCGATGCAAGTTTATCAAGGCTTGCTCAAATATAATCCTAATAATACTGAAGCTTTGCAACGGATTGGCGAAGTTTTCGCCCGGACAGGTCGCGCCAGTGAAGCCGTCCGAACTTTTTATCGCTTAAAAGAAAGTTTGGTCAAAAATAATCAGACTGCTCCGGCGATTGAAGCTTTGCAACAAATCGTAAAAATTGACCCCTCCCGCACCGAAGCTTACCGTGAAATAATTGATTTGGCTAAAGGACGCGGAGACCGCCGGACCGCCGCTTTTACCGCCCTGACTTATGCCAGCTTTTGTAAATCGGCGGGAGCTTACCAGGACGCGCTATCGGCAGTGGATGAAGCCTTGACGCTACAACCCAATCTGGCAGAAGCTACCGCGCTTAAACAGGAGCTAAGTGCTTTGGGCTATGCCGATACAAACCACAACCAACCATCGGCCAGCAAACCAGCCATTACCAACCTTGAAGATGCCCGGCAGGAAACTATTAACAGTCTTTTAGCCGATGCTGAAACCGCTCTGAATAACGGCGATGTGGGCAAGGCTTTACGTCAGTACGAAATGGCGATTGAATCGGGTGCAAAAGGGGCAGAAATTTTTTACACTATAGGCGGTTTACAGGCCCAGCAGGGCAATTGCGATGAAGCCGTAAAATATCTCAAGCAAGCTGCTGAAGACCCCGAATACGCCGCCAGTGCTTATTTTGCGATGGGCCAAATGTATGATGAAATAAGCGATTATGAAGCGGCGGTGCTGGCTTACGAAGATGCCCTTAATCGGATTGACTTGCAACCTATTGGTCAGGACGAAATTGACGAATTGATTTTGATGTACGAGCCGCTCGGCGAAGATTATCAAAGGCTTGGGCAGGATGAAAAAGCGGCCCAGCTTTACAACAAACTACGCGACTTTATACAGGGCAAACGACTTCGCACTGAAAAAACTTCGATGCTACTTATTAAGGCCCGCGAATTAAACGAGCGGCTGGACGAAAAGCAGGCTCAAGTTTTAGATGTCCCAACTCCGCGCCCTACTACTTCGATACGGCTAGGCACTGGTAATTTGAGTGAAGATGAGCTTGACCAGATTGCCGATAGCGCACAGGGCGGCGACGGCGGTATTGCGCTGGGTGAAGGCGGCGGCGGCGGGCTTACTCTAGGGAATGGTAGCGGTAGTCTTACTCCTCCCGAAGCTCCGGCTGGCCCGATTATGCCCTCTACCCCTTATCTGTTTCCGAGCAAGCTTTTGCAAATGGAGCCGGATGCTGCTACTTACCCCTATATGCGGGCGGCGGAAGATTTTATGCGGCGTGGCTTGCAATTGGCCGCAATTGATGCCTGTCAGGAAGTAATTCATTATTACCCCTATTATTTGCCCGCCCAAATAATTCTGGCGGAAGTATACGTAGCGCAAGACCGGGTAGAGCAAGCCCGCTCCAAATATCAATTTGTAGTAGATTTATACCAGATGCGGAACGAGCCGATAAAAGCAATCGAAGCTTACAAACGGCTGGCCGACCTTAGCCCCGATAATATGGCTTTGCGTACCAAACTGGCAAATTTAATGCTGCAATTCGGCCTCAAGGAAGATGCCGCCGAAATTTCGCTGGGCATTATTCAAAATTATGTACGAAGTGGTCAGCTTGAGCGGGCTGTCGAAGAATGTCGCAAGCTGAAAAATCAAGCTCCCCAAAGCGCGGCAATTCGTTTGCAGTATGGCGAATTACTCAACCGGCAGGAAAAATTTGCTGAAGCTTTGCCGGAATTTCGTCGCGCTCTGGAAGTTGAGCCGGGCAATTTGCGGATTTTATGCTCCCTTAGTATCACTTTGTTTCTGAATAACGAAGGTGAAGTTAAATGGAGCAGCTTTAAAAGCGTACTGGAACGTAGTCGGGAAAATACCGATAGCTTGATGCAAGTTACCGACCAATATCGTCAGGCCACTATGCTCTATGACCATCCCGGTTTGCATTTTGCGTTAGGTTGTTTGTACCTGCAAGCCGAGCAAACTACTCCGGCCCTGCGTTCATTTGAAATGGCCGTTCAACGCGCCAGCAGTGCCGGGCCGAGTCAGGCTGAATTTGAACTTTTGGGACGGTGGCAGATGGGCCAGCTTCATCAAAGCCAACGCCATAGCGATGAAACTGTTAGCGAACTAAGTAAAGTAATATCTTTGATAGAAAAAGCCGACCCCCAACGCTTTGGCGATACCAGCGATACTTTTGGAGCTTTGCCAAGTCAGGCTTTAGTTTATCGCAAGCTGGCGCGGGCTTTTTCAGAAAGCGGCAAAATTGATTACGCCGTCAAAGCTCTTAAAACCGTCAAACGGCTTTTGCCCTATGACCGGGAAGTTTATTCGGAATTGGCCGATTTGAATTTCCAGCAAGGCAATTTAAACGAAGCATTAGGTGAACTGGGCGAACTGGCGAACCACTATGAGCAAGCCGGGAAAACCGAGGATATGATAGAAGTCCTCAAGCAGATGGTGCAGCTCGCTCCTAGCCGTATCGAGGTACACGAAAAACTCAGCCAGGTTTATTTGCAACGCGGCTTAATCCCGGATGGGTTGAAAGAATTGGACGAATTGGCCCGGCTACAGCACAAAATTGGCCGGGTGAAGGATGCCGTCCGCAGCTTGCAAAAAGCCGCAGAAATAAATTGGATGATGGGCCAGCAAAGCAAAAGTTATGAACTTTATGGCCGGATTGTCCAGATGTCGCCGGGTGATATTGAAGCCCGGCAGCAATTGGTAAATTTACACATTATGTCCGGGCGGGTCAAGGATGCTACCGACGAACAAAGGGCAATTGCCCAGATTTGTTTGCAAAGCAACCAGACTCAGGAAGCTATCGCCGCCTTGCATCAGGTGATTATGCTTGCGCCGGAAGATACTCGCGCCTATTTCCAACTGGCAACGGTGTTAACGGGTGTCGGCGAATATGGTCAGGCTTACAAGCTTTACAATCGGGTTTTACGTCTTGAGCCGGAAAACGAAAAGGCTTTGCGCCTTAGAACCCAGGTTGAGCAAAAAGGAATCGAAGCCGGCCAAATAAAACAGACTTCGTAGCTGCTAGTTTTTAGTTTTTAGAAAAAGCATTTAACTAACAACTAACGACTAATAACTAATAACTATAATGGGTGGGCCAATGGATCAACTAAGCCAGCAAGTCAGTCGGCTATTAACCAAGTTCGATTGGACTTCTGTCGTTGATATTTTAATACTGGCACTTCTTATCTACGGGCTTCTCTCTATCCTACAGGGGACACGGGCCGAGATACTCTTTCGCGGCATGATTATTGTGCTGCTGACAGGATTTGTAGTAGTTGCTATCTGGCCGACGCAACTGCCAGTTTTGCGCTGGTTGGCGACTAATTCGGTACAGGTGCTTTTAATTGCCATTCTGGTTATTTTCGCGCCCGAAATGCGCCGCGCCCTCGAACAAATCGGGCATACTGGCGACTTTATTAACCGCCCCTTAACTCACCGCGCCCAGGATTCCAATTTGCAAATGATAGACGAAGTAGTCACGGCGGCGGTTTATCTATCCAACCAGCGTTGGGGCGGCCTCATGATTATCGAGCGCACTACAGGACTACAGGACATCGCCAACAAGGGTGTACAAGTCAATGGCGAAGTGAGCAGTGCCTTGCTCGGCAATATTTTTGTGCCTAATACTCCCTTGCATGATGGCGCGGTTATAATCCGGCAAAACCGGGTCGTAGCGGCAGCCTGTGTACTACCTCTTAGCGACAATTTGGGCAATAGCGAACATTTTGGCACACGGCACAGAGCGGCGGTTGGGATTACCGAGCAAAGTGACGCAGTAGCGGTAGTTGTTTCAGAAGAAACGGGCAAAATTTCGGTTGCCAACAATGGCCGAATTTACACCCATCTATCCAACGAGCAGCTTCGTAATATGCTCATTTCGCTGCTCCAACCGAGTTTGCTGCGCTCGGAACGTCGCCGCCCTCGCTCAACTTCCTCCCTTAAATCGCCCGTAATCCACCCCAACGGCAATTCAAACGGTAACGGCAAAATTGCAACTGTTCCCAAAGTTACCCCCGCCGAAAAGGGGACTAGCAACGCTAAAAAAGAAATACCTTCGATTACGCTTGCACCTCGCACCGAAGAAAAACCCCGCAATGGCAACGACCAAAACGGGGACGAAACCCGCCGGGCGGTTATCAAGGGCGGCGGCAAGGCTGAGGAACGGGAACGGAGGGATTCCTGATGCTTTACCGTGTCCTCAAGGCCATTAGTCCGGGCCGGATGATAGTCGCACTGCTGCTTTCGGTAGTTATCTGGGGTTACGTTATTACTACCCAATACCCCGAAGATTCTATTCCCGTTTTTAATGTTCCGATTCAAACTATTAACTTGCCAGCTAACTTGATTATACGCCAAATTTCACCGCTAACTGCCACCAGAGTAAATTTGAATGGAGCGAAAGATAAAGTTACTTTGGTGCAATTTTCGGCGGTACAACCTGTTTTGGATTTAGCCAACTGCAAACCCGGCACATGTGAAATAAAAATCAAACTAAAGCAAACGCCAGATAATGTTAGCAGCTATACTATCGAGCCGGATATTGCTCAGGTACAAATTGAAGAATTAATCGCCAGAGATTTGGCAATCGAAAAAAATGTGATTGGTACGGTTCGGCTGGGTTATCAGCAAGATGAAATAAAGCTAAGTGCCAATACTATAACTGTAAAAGGCCCTAAAAGCTTGGTAGACCGGGCGGTAAAAGCGCAGGTGACGATTAACCTGGATGACCGCGATACCAATCTAAGCGGAACTGCCCCTATTATCGTTCTGGATAGTGCCGGTCAAACCTTGAACAATAAAGATAAATCTTTTCAAATTGACCCGGAAACTGTCGGTATTACCGCTTCAGTTAAATTCGGGCTGAATACCAAAACTGTACCAGTGCGCGTTTCGACTATCGGGCAACCCGCTTCGGGCTTTATCGCCGGGTCTTCGATTACCACCGAACCCAATATTGTTACCCTGAACGCTGACCCAACTGTGCTAGACCCAATCAAATATATTGAAACCAACCCAATTGATTTAACCAATGCTACTTCGGATATTATTACTACTACCGAATTACAAATTCCGCGCAACGTTGCCATAATTGGTTCAACCAGCGTCAGAATACGGATTGGGATTACAGTAGCTCAGGCCAGCGTCCCGGTAGAAGTTCGTTACCTAGTAATTAATCCCCCGCCAAATAATTTGCGCTATGAAGTGCGACCCGGCCCGACGGTGGGCATTACTTTGCAAGGGCCATATCAACTGCTGCAACCAAAATTGCCGCTTGACCAAATTCAGGCAACTGTAGATTTGGCGGGCTTGCGCGAGGGTACACACGAGGTGCTTTTGGACGTAAAAACGCCGCCCGGTCTGGTAGCCACTAATTTGCCAAAAATGACCGTAATTATTCTGGCTGCCCCGCGCCCGACTTCCACGCCTATACCGCCCGCTCCAACTGCGACGGCTGCCCCCGTCCCAACTGCCACCCCGGTTGCTACTACTCCGCCAGCCACCGCTACTGTTCTGGCGGAGGCAACTTCGGCTGCAACCAGTTCCGGGCCAGTCGCCCCCCGCGTTTCAACCACTCCAGGAGTTGCCCCCAAAGCCGAAATCACAGCCCAACCTGAACCCTCTATCGGCACTGCCCCCCAACCCGATACCAAAAATAACCCGGTTTCGCCCAAACCTACCACGAAATAACTGTAATTCTGTAATTATTTACTCACCTTGCTACCGCAGAATTTCCCGGCCCTCCCGATTTTTCCTTAGTCCTTAGTCCTCAGCCCTACTATAACGCTACCGGGCCGGAAGGTTCGGCGGGAGTTTGCTCTTGCAATTCGGGTAGGGACGGCAAATCTTTTAAGTCTTTCAGGCCGAATTGGTGCAAAAATTCAAAGGTTGTACCGAACAAAACCGGGTGGCCGACAGCTTCGGAGCGGCCTGTTTCTTCAATCAAGCCCCGTCCCTGCAAAGTATTGATTACCCCGCTACTATCTACCCCCCGAACGGCTTCGATGCCTTGCCGGGTGACGGGCTGACGATAGGCGATAATGGTCAGAGTTTCCAGAGCTGCTGCCGAAAGCTTTGAGGCACTTTGCAAACCCAGGAAGCGTTCGATATAGGGCGCAACTTCAGGGGCGGTGACAAGTTGACATAAGTTGTTTTGAGAAAAAATGCGTAACCCCCGTCCCTGCTCGATATAGTCGGCGTTAAGAGTTTGCAACAGTTCTTGCAGCCAACCTTCCTCCACTCCCAAACCTTTTTGCAAATCGTTAAGGCTAACTGGCTCGGCGGCCACAAAAAGCAAAGCTTCCAGTGCAGCAAGTTGTCGGGCTAGATTTGAATTTTCCAAATTACTTATTTCTCCCCTTGTTTATATTAAAATTTATTCCTGCCTATTATACCAATTTTGTAACATTACAAATACGGGCTTGTAATGCAGAGCGTAATGTCTTTTAATTATAATCCTCTTATAAGAAGTTGGTTTGATAAAGGGCTGGGACAATGGTTGTAACTAAAGATAATAGCGTTATAACAGTACGTTGATAAATGATTGCAATAGAACTGAATAAAGGTAAGAATGATATGCATCCTGATACCAATAACCTGCTCACCGTGACCAACGGCGGAACTAAAAAGCCGTCCACATTAGCACATCTGAGCCGATGTATTATGATAGTAGATAATGATACACGCCCAACCGAAACCCACCCGCTTTGCCAACCCTTAACCCAATGTGGTTATCAGATTAATCACGTGATTAACTCGCGCGAAGCTTTGGCCCAGCTTAAATATAACACGCATAACCCTGAATTGGCTACTTTTCGGCCTTCACTTATAATTTCGGATTTGTTTCTTAATGATTCGGATGGGCTGGATTTTGTGCAGGAATTACGGGTCGTCCAAAAACTAACCAATCTTCATGCTCCAATTTTGCTGGTTGCTACTATCGAAAGTAACCCGACTTTTGAGCAAGCTGTACTGAATATGGGTGCAGATGATTTTATCGTAAAGCCGGTGCGCCCCTCTGATTTGTTGCTGCGGGTACGGCGGTTGCTACGCGGTTTGCCCGGTGTTTTGCTCGAACAAATCGAGACCAGCCGACTTGAGAAACGGTGCGGACGTGAACTTGAAGCCCACCCGCTTGACGACGGTAACTCCCCTTTTCGCGCTCTACGTAAACACGAATTTGATTTCGAGTAAACCTGACAATCTTCTAACTTTCTAATAGTGTTCCCACAAAAACCTGACAAGCCCGGATTTAGGGCCGCTTCTATGCTAAAATAACTGGTAGCAATCAGTTATTTTGGCTGATGCGGCAATTTTTATTATTATAATGGGTATTCCGATACTTGGGAGGTACTTGTGGGGACTATTGGGACGCTTTTTTGTAAGCTAGGCCCGCAGGAGGTACAGGGCCAATCCGCCGAATTGAGCGAAACCGATTTTAGCGAGGGTAGTATTTTGATTGGGCGTAATCCTAATCTGGCAATTCCTATCCCTGACGACCAGGTTTCCCGGCTTCATTGTAGCCTGACTTATAAAGACGACAGCTTTTTTATCGCTGACCAGGATTCTACTAACGGCAGTTTCTTGAATGGCGAAAAGCTTGAGCCGCTCAAATCTTATCGCTTACGTCATGAAGATGAGATTCAGCTTGGGTTTACAATCTTTACTTTTAAGCTGGCTCAACCAAATCACGCTTTGCACCCCGAACGCGGCCTGGCCCGTGAATTACTTCGTTCGCACGGCTGGCAAGTGGTGCGACCCAAAGGCGCGAAATATTGGGTTGTTCCGGCGACCCAAAGCTTGAATAAAACCGACCCGGACAGTGCCGCCAGTATTCAGCAGGCTTTCGCTACCTCTGCCAGCATTGGCTTACCTTTGGAAAAGCACGCCGGGAAACGCGCCCTGATGGAAAAATATCAGGTCACCAGCCCATCCCGTAACGACTTTGAAGCTTATGTACTTTTCCTGAATGGGCGGATTATTGGTGCTTACGCCGTTAGCTCCGAATCGCCGGATAAGTTATTGCCACTCAACAGCGTTTCTCAAATCACCCATTACAATCTTCCGGGTAACTCTGGCGGCAGGTATAATAGTGCTGAGTTTTAGGCAGTAAGGCAAGAAATCAGGTATAGCAAGTAAGAATATATCAACTGTGAATTCCTGAATTAACACGTTAAGCACAAAGGCTCGAAGAATAGCACTCACCCGCTATCTTCCGAGCCTTTTTTTTAGTTTTAAAAACCAGAACTCCCTAAATCCTGGGACGGTAGGCGGCCCAGGGTTGCAAAGCTTCAAAAGCCGCCGCCGCCCGCAAGACAGTAGCCTCAGCAAAGCGACGACCTACAATCTGGAGGCCCACCGGCAAACCATCGGCGGTAAAACCGCAGGGAACGCTGGCGGCAGGTTGCCCGGTTAAATTAAAGGGGTAGGTAAAGGGAGTCCAGCCCAGTCCAGCCGTCGATTGCCCGGCGATATGAGTTGGCCCTTCGATACCAAGTTCAAAAGCAGCTTGGGGCAGCGTTGGAGTTAGCAACAAATCGTATTTATCAAAGAAGCGGCGGACTGTATCCCATAACCCGGCCCGCGCTATCATCGCCTTGCTAACATCCATACCGCCCAGTTTCAGGCCCAATTTAGTTATTTTACGCAAGCCGGGGTCGAGCAAATCCCCTTTTTCGGCTAATATATCGTTCAGGCTGGCGGTAATGCTGCCGTAAAAGAAAACATTGAGAATATCGATAGGTGGCTTGAAACCGGGATGGGCTTCTTCCAGTTCTGCCCCAAGCTCGGTAAAACGCAGAGCTGCTTTTTCGGTAATTTCCTTGATTTCCGGCTCAATTGGTGAATAACCCAAATTATAGCTCCAGGCTATTCGCAAACCCTTCAAACCCGCGCTTCGGCCTTGCTCTACTGCTCCCATATAATCTATATTTTCGCGAGGCAGCGAGATTCGGTCACGCTCGTCCGGCCCGGCAATTACGCTCAGTAGCAAGGCGGCATCGGCCACAGTACGGGTCATCGGCCCAACGTGCGATAAATCGCCGGTAGCACTGGCTGGATAAACCGGGACACGTCCGGCATTAGCTTTTATGCCGAAAATCCCGGTATAACTGCAAGGAATACGAATCGAGCCAGCTCCGTCCGTACCCAAAGCCAAAGGCCCAAGCCCTGCCGAAACTGCCGCACTTGCCCCACCGCTCGAACCACCCGGAGTACGCTCTAAATTCCAGGGGTTGCGGGTTTCGCCAAACACGCGATTAGTAGTGCTACCGCGCCAGCCAAATTCAGGCGTATTAGTTTTGCCCAAAAGTACCGCTCCTGCCGCCTTGATGCGTTCTACCGAAGGCGCATCTTCTTGCGGAATGTCGTTTTCGTATAATAACGAGCCGCGTGTACTGCGAACACCTTTGGTCAAAATCAAATCCTTCACCGAAATTGGCAAACCTAACAACTTTTGGTCAGTTTCACCCCGCATAATCGCGGCTTCGGCGGCTTTAGCCTGTTCTCGCGCCATATCGGGCGTAAACGTAACGATGGCGTTCAATTTTGGGTTGATTTCCTCGATTCGTTCCAGCACAATTTCGGTTAGTTCTACTGGTGAAATTTCTTTGGCCCGCATTTGTTTTGCCAGCTCGGTGGCCGGGGTAAAACACACTTCTTCCTTGTTCATCTGCTCCCCCTCTTCTTAAATTTCAACAAATTCTGGTGCTAAATTCGACCTTACATAATTTGCGACAAACCACTAATTTTGTTATACTATAAAGCGACTTCTGGGGCGAGTGGCGTAATGGCAGCCGCACGGCACTTAAACTGCCGGGGAGTAATCCGTGAGGGTTCGAGTCCCTCCTCGCCCAATTTTCTCCCCTCTTGTTCCCGTCGTCAGGCAGTGGTACTGAATTAGCATAACCTATTATCTTCCCGATTACAAACTATTGAAACTTGAAAACTTAATTCAATAAATAAAGTTTAGAATCTAGCTAAAAAGGGTGGCAGCCCAATTAAATTAAGCTACCACCCTTTTAATCTCGCTATTTATTTCAGATTGCCCTTGAGCAATTCGCGGGCGATAACGATGCGCTGAATTTCGCTGGTGCCTTCGTAAATTCGCATTACGCGCACATCCCGGTAAAAGCGTTCTACCGCCAATTCCCGCATATAGCCCATTCCGCCGTGAATCTGGACGGCCCGGTCTGCTACCCGACCCACCATTTCAGTAGCAAACAGTTTGGTCATGGCGCACTGCTTGCTAACCTTTTCGCCCTGGTCGAGCCGCCAGCAAGCGTTATAGAGCATTTGCTGGGCGGCGTAAAGCTCGGTTGCGCTGTCCGAAAGCATCCACTGAATCCCTTGATTAACCGCAATCGGCTGACCAAAGGCTACCCGGTTTTTGCTCCAATCAATACTCATTTCGAGCAAACGCTGTGCTACCCCGCAAGCCGAAGACGCAACGTGCAAACGGCCTTCATCCAGCGTTTCCATTGCAATCCTGAAACCTTCTCCAACCGTACCCAATACCATTTCGTCCGGCACAAAGCAATCGGTAAAGACTAATTCCCCGTGAACATAAGGCTTGCTGCCCATCGTCTCTAAAATTTGGGCGACCTCAAAGCCGGGGTTAGTCCGCTCTACCAGAAAAGCGGTAATACCGCCGCGCGACTTCTTTTCCCGGTCAGTCACGGCGATAACCGTAAACAAATCGGCGTTAAGGGCGTTAGTGATATACAATTTGTTTCCGTTCAATTTCCATCCGCCCGGTGCTTTGGTGGCAATTGTCTGGATATTAGCCGCATCGCTTCCGGCCTGTGGCTCGGAAAGGGCAAAGGCGGTAACAATCTCGCCTGCGGCAATTTGGGGCAAGTAGCGGTCTTTCTGGGCTTCTGTGCCGTGTGCCAAAAGCGAGTGTGACCCTAAACCATTGGCAATGCCTAGTTCGTGGGTGAAAGCACTATGTGCCTGTGACATTTCTTCCATAATCGAGCAGTAAGCCAGTTGCTTGAGGCCCATTCCGCCGTATTGTTCCGGCACGGTAATACCGTAATAGCCCAACTCTTTGAGCTGCTTGAGAGCTTCTGCCGGAACTTCCCCGGTTTTGTCCACTACCGATTCCATCGGGATGAGGACGTTATGCACAAATTCACGGGTCGCCCGCTTCATATCCTGAATTTCAGGTGGCAAATTATAATCCATCTTAAATTCTCCTCCGCTTTGAGTGAAAGAACACCTTTATAGATTTTCGAGAAATTTTGAAAAGGCCGAACACTGCACAATTATACTACAAACTATTCTGGCACGTTCTCTGCGACGGAGTGAGTTAGTTGTTAGAGAGGAAGTTGTTAGTTGTTAGAGAAGAAGGGTTGTCGGTAAAAACAACCAGAAACTCGAAACTCGAAACTTGAAACTTGAAACCAGAAACCAGAAACTTAAAGAAAGGATGAAATAATGCAAGAACAGGATAAAAAGCAGGAAAAGCAGCCAGCAGGAGTGAACCAAAGCGATAATTTTCCTCAAAAAGCGGGCGATGTAAACGATGACGATATTAGCCTCCGGGACGGCTACGAAGAAGGCCGGGCCAGCCAGAAGCAAAGCCCCGAACCAAGTGTAACCGAGCATGGCCGCAGCCGCGAATAAAGCTAAAACCGCTCTTTCCAGTCTGGGTCGGCCTTAGACTGGAAAGAGCGGTTTTGTCGTGTCAGGTTATTAGGATGAGGTCTGATAAAAGACCCAAGCCTCGCCAAAAAAGAAGGTAAAGTTTGGAGAGGTTCAAGGTGTTTATTTTTGGGTGAACTGCTAGATTTCATGTAATTTGACAGTTGGAACGCTGACAGCGATAATCTCACTTCAATTGGTTGTCTAATGCTGGTTTTGTTGGCCCTGCTTAAGGAAAATCGAATGGTAAGCCTTCTGTAAAACCAGCTATTAGTTAGTGCAAGTTTTTTAAGCAAGTATTTGCGGGCAAAATTGCGCCATTAGCCTATTCCTGCCCCACAATCAGTTTATCAAGTGTGAGTCCTATTATCTTATAGTTAGGAGTTGGACAATGACAACTACCGACAATGCTACCCGAACAGAACATTTCGATGTTTTAATTGTTGGTGCGGGTTTATCTGGCATTGGGTCAGCCTATCGCTTGCAAACCCGGTGTCCCCACAAAAGCTATGCCATTCTGGAAGGGCGTGATACTATCGGCGGAACCTGGGATTTATTTCGCTATCCCGGTGTTCGTTCCGACTCAGATATGTATACGCTAGGCTATCCTTTCCGTCCCTGGCCCAATGCTAAAGCGATTGCCGATGGCCCGTCAATCCTGGACTACATCCGCGAAACTGCCCGTGAGTACGGCATTGACCAGAAAATACGCTTTAACCATAAGGTGAAACGGGCCTTATGGTCTTCCGAGCAAGCTCGCTGGACGTTGGAAGTGGACGACAGTAGCACTGGGGCAAGCCATATCCTTAGCTGCAACTTCCTTTTTATGTGCAGTGGTTATTACGATTATGCCCAAGGCTATCAACCAAGTTGGGCGGGCCTTGAGCAGTTTGGCGGACAGATAGTACATCCTCAGTTTTGGCCGGAAAATCTGGACTATACCGACAAACGGGTGGTAATAATTGGCAGTGGCGCAACCGCCGTCACCCTGGCCCCGGCAATGGCTCCTCTGGCGGCTCACGTCACTATGCTCCAACGTTCACCAACTTATATCGTCTCTGTACCATCCGAAAATGCCTTCGCTAATCGGCTACGTAAATATCTACCAAAAAAGTTAGCTTATTCAATTACCCGATGGAAACAAATTTTGTATGGTATTTTTCTTTATAGAATGACCCGCAAACGACCTGATGCTACCAAAAAGGAAATTATTAGACTAGTACAGCAAGCTCTCGGCCCGGATTACAACGTAGAGCGGCATTTTTCACCAGTTTATAATCCCTGGGACCAACGGTTGTGCCTGGTACCTGACAATGATTTGTTTAATGCTATGAATAAAGGTAAAGTCTCAGTAGTCACCGACCAAATCGAAGCCTTTACCGAAAAAGGAATCCGTTTACGTTCTGGCGAACATTTAGAGGCGGATATAATCGTGAGTGCTACCGGGCTTACAATGAAGCTGGGCGGGGGCGTAGAATTTTTGGTGGACGAAAAGCCAGTTCATTTTCCGGCTACTTTAAGTTATAAGGGGACGATGTTTAGTGAAGTTCCAAATCTGGCCTCGGTTTTTGGCTATACTAATGCCTCCTGGACGCTTAAATCTGATTTAATTGCCGAGTATGTCTGCCGGGTGCT
Organism: Chloroflexia bacterium; assembly: GCA_038323095.1. GTDB lineage: Bacteria > Chloroflexota > Chloroflexia > Chloroheliales > Chloroheliaceae > L227-5C. The sequence continues at coordinate 68,573 of JBBQGP010000001.1, forward strand.
TAATTATATGGGTAAGCACGGCTACAACATCTGTACTCCACAACGGCCCGCCGAATCGGGAATATTTACCGAAGAACCTATAATCAACCTGACTTCCGGCTATGTTCAACGCGCCGCTGATACGCTTCCGCATCAAGGTTCAAAAGCACCCTGGAAGCTTTATCAGAATTACTTGCGGGATAGGGCCTTACTAAAATTAGGACGGGTAAACGATGGTACGCTGGAATTTCGGAAGGTACGAGTTGGCAAAGAATTAGTTCACAGGTAAGGCTTGATTACAAAGAAAACCTGGTACTAGAGCTTTCAAAAAAGGAATGAAGCATCTGGTACTAGGAAGTTGAATTACCCGATGCGGGCGGTAAAGCTTTGATTTGGTCGAGGGCGACCTGAGCCGCGCCGGAAACCAGACGATTGGGGTCACGCAAAACCACGTTTAATGCGCCTGAAGCATCCGAGATTTGCAAATGGCCCAGGGCTTGAGCGGCGGCGGCCCTTACCTCGGCCATACGGTCACGCAAAAGTTTTAACAAAGCGTCTTTACTGGCAACATCATCGCCCAATTGGGCCAAAGAATTAGCTAAAGCCTTACGCACTTCGGCAGCCTGATTATCTACCATTGGCAATAAATATGGCACAGCTTTGGGGTTGCCCAATGCCCCCAGACCGACTACCGCTCCTTGCTGACGCGGCCAAATCTTGCGGGCATCTTCCAACATTCCTACACTTAAACCATTAACCAGGGGCTTAAAATTTTGCTCGTTCTTAACCATAGTTAAAGCAGTGAGAGCCGTTCGGATTATATCGGGAGCTTCTCCATCGCTTAAAACCCCTAGCAAAGCCTCAACTCCGGCGGGTTGGTCAAGATAACCCAAACCAAGCGCGGCGGCTTGCCGTACCTGTAGTTGCCAATCTGAGATAGAGCTACGATAGCCTTTTTTAAGCATTTTGGTAAGGGTAGGCGTAGCACGGGGGTCTTTAATCCGGCCCAGAGCAATAGTCGTTTCCATCATGGTTTGGTGTAAACGCTGGGTGTTTATTTCGCGATTATAATTTTTGTCAATCAAATCCAGCAAAGGACGACTGGCGGCTGGGTCGGCGATAATACCCAAAGTAGTAGCAACCGCTTCTCGCACCACCCAACTTTTATCTTGAAGCAGGGGAATAAGTTTTGGTACAGCTTCCTTGCTCCGAAAGAGAGCTAAACTCTCGGCAATCGCCGCCCGCACTTCCGGCTCAGAATCATCCAATGCAGCAATTAAAATGGGCAAAGTAGCCGGGTCAGCCACACGCCCCAAATTAGCTGCTGCTCGCGCCCGTACTTCCGGCCCGCCATATTGCAATTCTGCCAAACTATCCTGAACGCTCATTTGTGCAATTCCCTCTGGTGGCTTTACCACATCCCCGATATTATACGCGATAAGCTATTATACGGGCAATTTCTATACCTGTTTCCCACATAGTCGGGCTTGGTAAAAAAGTTAAGAATAATTTTACATTTTTAACAATTTTACTTGCTCGTTTTTGCTTTTACAGCCGCTCCAAATCTGTTATTACTTGTTTAGCTAACCGTAAAGCTCGTTTTGTTATTTTAGTGAGGTTAGGGAAAGAATTATCATAATCTGCCATATTGCGTTGCTTTCGCAAAATGTATAAATTATTGGCGATTTTAAGCCGCGTCGGATTACCTCCCCGCTCAAACCTGACCCTTACGAATTCGTGCGGATTTTGATTAGCTGGAATTACACGCTTTTCCTTGTAAATTAAATGGTTGCGTGCCTTGGTGAAAGCGGCATAATAAGGACGGCTAATGGCGGAGCGATTTTTTGCTTCCTGACTGGCGGGCTTATCCGACTTTCCGGCTAATTCTTGAGCGACGTTAAGATACTCTGACCAATCAAAACTCATAAGAATTCCAAATCTAACTGAAACTTGTTTTCAGCCCTTTCCATATTACCCCACCACCAATCCTGGTCTAGTTCTTCCTCTTTGTTCATTGCTTCGTCTACGTCCAGTTTTGTGCCGATATTAAGCCAAAGCCGGGTATCATTGGGAATTTCGGGGTCGGTCACAAGTTGCAGCGAAAGTATTGTTTGGGGAAAGTATTTTTGAATATAATCAGGTGCTTCTTGTAGTAAAGGCACTAAAAAAGGATTAGCCCGAATAAAGCTCAAAACTTCCTCATGTTCGTTTATCTGGTAGATATTCTCAAGGCTCTCGATTTCCGATTGCGTTATGACTGCACCCATAATTCATATCCTCATAAAGAGTTGTTAGTTGTTAGTTGTTAGTTGTTAGAGAAAATGCAGGAAGAGCCAAGACCGGGTTAGAGCCAACTCTGTAGAACGTTGCTCTGCCAACAAATTTCGGTCAGCATCCACTGGCGAAGCAGCGTCTCACAACTCGTAACTCGCAACTTTTCTACCAACAACCGACAACCGAATTTCTCTAACAACTAACAACTAACAACTTACCTCACGCCCATAATTAGCTCCACGACCAATTGGTCGAGTTGCTCGTACATTAAACCTTTAGAGGCAATCGCATCTATATCAAAACTGGTACTCTTCAGTTTCTGGGCCGTGTCGCGGCTATAACTGCTGGTATCCACCGGGGACGAGCCAAAGCTGGCGTTCATTTCCTTGAGCAAGCCCTGAATTTCGGCATCCTGGTTAAACCGATGAACCTTATCCTGAAGAATCTTGTAGGTACGCATACAGCCATAAGCAAAAGCCCAAACGCCGTCCTCATCTTCGGTACGGTAGGGGTGAGCATCAAAATGCTTTGGTTCAGCATAGCCCCCATCTTCCAGCAGCTTTACCAGATAAAACATACCTTTGATGCTTTCGCTACCAAAGCGCAAATCCTGGTCGTAGCGGCCCGGCTTTTGGTCATTCAAGTCAATATGAAACAGCTTGCCCGCTTCCATTGTCTGAGCTACGCCGTGATAAAAGTTCAGGCCGCTCATCTGCTCGTGGGCTACTTCCGGGTTAAGGCCCACCATATCAGGATGGTCGAGGGTATAAATAAAGGCCAGCATATGCCCGACTGTTGGCATATAAATATCACTGCGTGGCTCATTTGGCTTCGGTTCTAGCGCGAATTTGTAGCCATAACCCATATCCATTGAATACTCACACAAAAAATTGAGGGCTTCACGCATGCGTTTGATACCGTCACGAGCATCCTTGCTGGCATCTACTTCGACCCCTTCGCGTCCGCCCCAGAATACATAAGTCTTTGCACCCAGTTCTGCCCCTAAATCCATACTTTGCATCGTCTTTTGCAAGGCATAAGCCCGAACTTTTGGGTCATTCGAGGTGAAGGCACCATCCTTGAAGACAGGATGAAAAAACAAGTTAGTCGTCGCCATTGGAACGACCAACCCGGCATCGTCCAGAGATTTCTTGAAATCACGCATAATTTGGTCACGCTGGGCGGTGGTTGCGTCGAAGGGGATAAGGTCGTTATCGTGGAAGTTTACGCCATACGCGCCCAACTCGCCCAATCGCTTCACAATGCGGGCAAACCCAAGCGTATTACGTACTGCATCGCCAAAGGGGTCACGTCCCCGGTTGCCTACTGTCCACAACCCAAAAGTAAATTTGTCGGCCTTAGTTGGTGCAAACTGGTCAGCCATTGCTCTATTTCCTCCTTGAAAAGAAACTCTTTATTAAAAACTTTAACATCCTGAACCCTAAAAACAAAGCTCACTTCTGGAATTATACACCGTTAGGGCTAATGGAGAAAGCAACAAGTATCAGGGGATAGCATACTAATCTTTAAAAGCTGGATTAAGAGCCAGGAGAGGGAATTAGATCGTGCAGGAGCGGGTAAGTTAGGGTTCAAAGTTGGGGAGGCTACTCTGGATAAGAGCAATTTCGCTATCGCTTAGGCGGTACAGACGGTAGACCAAAGCATCAATTTGGGCTTGGGTCAAACCGGGTTGGGCCAACCCCTCAAGCAGAGTGCGGTCAGGGGCGGCAGCATCGGCGGCAAGGGCCATGCTTGGGAAAATTAGTTGCTTGACCGGGTTGGCGTAGTAATCGTACTGGCCGCCGCCTACTGGCTTGGAATAAGAACGAAACTGAAAGGTCGAAAGCCGACTATTCAAGAAATTTACGGCGAATTGCTCTAATTGTGAACTCAGCAAAGGCGCGGCAACCTTAAAAACTACCGAGATTACATCGGTGCTGAAATAAAGCTGGTTTTTATCCAGCGCAAAAGTATTGCGGCGGGCTTTGTAGGGCGTAACAAGTTTAACTTTAGCCTCGAAAATTTCGGGGTCACGCGGCCATTGCAATTGGTAATAGGGAAAAAATTTGGTATAACGCGAACGCCGCTCCAAATCAATTTCGTGTGGGGCGAAATAATTTAGCAAAAGCGGATAATTCTCTAAATCAAAATCTTTGGGCGGATAAATTAAATACAAATCGCGCCATTGCACTTTGCCAGGTGAAATGTCGCCGGATTTAATAGCCCGGCGCAAAACATCGCTTTCGAGCTGGCGGGCGAAATTTTCGTTCACAAAGAAAACATCGTCTCGCCCGGTTTGTACTCCTGTCCGGCAAAGCGCGATTTTACCAAGCTGGCAGGAAATTTGGTTCAGCTTTTCGGTCAAATTCTCTTGGGCGGCGTTCTGGCGCAGCCCCGCCCAGGCCAAACCTTTACGAGCCGGGTCTAGCTCAAGTTGCCCCACTTTCTCGCGCCTTCCGTCAAATTCAAATTCAAAGTTATGCCCAACTTCGGGCTGATTCTTTTCCAAAAATAGCAAGCAAATATCTATCAGAGCTTCCTTAAAATGTTGTTCGGTGCCAAAATCCTCGATAGCCAGTAGTCGGGTATGGGATAGCAGCCATTTTCGCAAGGCGGCGGCGTATACCGCTTCTTTCCAGAAACGCGAGGTAACATACCCTAACTTTCCGCCTGTTCGCAGTATTTGCACACCCCGCCCAACAAAATAATAAAGCAAATCGTTTTTAAGATTGTAAATTTCAGGGTAGGCAAAGGCGAACCAGGCTTTTTCAACCCCGCTATAGTCGTTGAAGCCCACATAAGGCGGGTTGCCGATTACTGCGTCAAAGCCGCCCGCTGTGAATACTTCGGGCCATTCCTCTGCCCAATCAAAAGGCGAAAGGGCGGCCAACTTTCGTTCATCGTCCTCGCCGTTCTTTAAGAAAGGCCCAGAAAATTGACGATTGAGGCTTGATAACTGAGAATTATTTGGATTCAATTTGCCAATAATAGCGTTGCCGCAACGAATTTGCTGTGCAATTTTGTCCAGTAAGGCATCAGGCATTAATCGACCTTCGCTTAATTCGACTACTCGCCGCAAAAGAGCCAATCTTGCCAAATCTACCGCTTCGGCATTGAGGTCAAGGCCGTACAGGAAAGTCGGAATTATGAGGTATGAAGTCGGAAGGCTGTCGGTTGTCGGTTGTCGGTTATCGGTTATCGGTAAGAGAGTTGCGAGTTGCGAGTTGTGAGTTAGTTCCGACTTGATACTTGATACTTGATACTTGATACTTACTTCCGACTTGATACTTAGTCCCGAATTTTTCTCCCAGAGTTCATCAAGGGCAGCGAGAAGAAAGCTGCCGCCGCCACAGGCCGGGTCAATCAGGCGAGTGCAGGGGTGAAGGTCGTGCAGAGTGCGGCGGACGACGTGGCGGGCTAGAGCAGGCGGAGTGTAAAAGCTGCCGGTTCGTTTGCGGAGACCGCGCTTGCTTTTCGCGTCCCAAAGTTGCAGTTCGGCCAGAGCATAAGCGTTAAAGGCGGTATCCGGCAAAGCTTTTAGCTCGACCTGAATTTCCTGACAAACCCTATTTACTTTTTCAAATATCAGCGCATCCTCTTCAGTTTCCTCAAAAACGCTTAAAGGATATTTTTTGGGCGGGTCGTAATCTATTAGCGAAAGGCTCAAAACGTGGCGGGCCAGCAAACGCAAAAGCTGGCGACGGGCAAAACTGGCGGCAAATTCGGATAAAGCTACCACCGACGATTTTTTTTCCAGCTTTCGACGCGAGAGCTGGTCAAGCGGGTTATTATTTTGAGTGTTTTCGGTTTCAGAAGGTGCGACAAAAGCCAGCCTTTGCAACCAGTTGGCAATAAGAACCTGGCTCAATTCTGACGGGTTTTGGTCATTCAAACTGGCTTCATCCATTAGCGTGGGGTCGTTGGGGCAGCCGTAGTATTTACGGCGGGAGCAGTAGTGTTTTTGACGGGAGCAGTAGTGACGGGGGCAACGGTGGTTTGAGGGGCAGCAGTCGTGACCGGGGCAGTGGTCGCAACTGACACGGCGGTAGTGGTCGCAACTGACACGGCGGTAGTGGTCGCGGGGACGCTGGTATGAGTGGGGGTATTGGTGGCAGGGCGTGGTACAAAGACGGTTGGTGTAACCGTTACACTAAACTTGATACCCGACACAATCGGCGTATTGTTATAGCGCAATTCGGCCTCATAAGTATAACCCCCGATAAAATAAATTTCAGGGAAAATAAAAGTACCGCTTTCTTTATCCAGCGTTATCCGGCGCAGCACCTTTTGAGCATTAGCATAGCGATTATTGCCAAACAGGGTGAAGACTTCCAGTTCGATAATATCGCCGGGCTGGGCGTTGGTAATATCGGCGAAAACCGCCACCCGCATCTGGTCGGTATAAACTGGAATAGCAGAATTTCCCTGCGAAAAATTGCGACGGTCAGGCCGGGCAAAATCAAGCGTGCCATAATTTGTGACCAAAGGCAAACGCACGCCGGGAACGGGTGAAGGGGCAACTGTTTCAGTCGGCGCGATAGTAGCCGTCGGCTCGGTAGTCGGGCTAGGGCTGGCAGTTGGGGCAGCAGTTGGGCTAGGGCTGGTGGCAGTTGGGGTAGTTGTCGCGGTTGGGCTAGGCGCGGTAGTGCTAGTAGCCGCAGGCGCGGGCAAAAAAGCTTGGATGGTCAGGGTAGCATCGGGCGTAACGGTAGCGGTAATCAACGCGGTAGTCGGCGTGACCGTCCGGCTATTGCTTAAAACGCCAGAAGCCAGCGTGATTAGCAAACCTGCCGATAATAGCAGCAACAAAAGCAAAGCTGCCAGCAGCAAGCGGCGGCGTTGCCTTTTTTTGGCATCAAAGCCGCGTCTGCCGACTAAATTATTTTCTGGCCCGCTATCCGCCAAAAAAGCGACGGCTTCGGTACTACCGGCAGTAAGCGGCAAAATATCTTCTTTAGAATTAGAACTGGAGTTGGAATATTCCGGGTGACTGACCGTCGGGTTCATTACCACACCATTGCCGTTAATAGGTTGATTTTTGGCAAGAATTTGCGGCAGCATTTGCGGGCCAGCAAAGCTATCGTTCTCCCCCACAAAATTGGGAGCTTCGATTTCGGCTTTGGCCTGCGCTGCCACGATTTTTTCAGGAGCGGAAAGGCCCCGTCCTCGATTATCGGCTTCATCCGGGCTTGTCCATTTGCGGGCCAATTCGCGATGGGCCGGAGCTTGCGAATAGGTTTCGTCAATCGCCAGCACTCTATCATAAAGCTTGATAGCCTGACTCCAACGGGCTTGCTCCAACGCGGCTTCGGCTTCCAGATAGGCCCGATTGCGCTCAACCTCTAATTGTGTACGTACCCGGTCAAGAGCTTGCCGGACTTCTTCGGCAGATTGATAGCGGTCTTTAGGTTCTTTTTCCAGACAGCGCAAAATAACTGCTTCCAGGCTGGTCGGAGCTACCGGGTTATAACGGCGGGGCTTATCGGGGTCACGTTCACGTACCAGCTTGAAATTATAGGCCATTATTTCGTAATCAACGTCACTACGTACCGCTTTAAAAGGCAAATAATACCGCCCGGTAACGGCAGCAAACAAAGTCGCCCCTATTGAATAAATATCAGCCAGTGGACTAATTCGGTTATCGCCCCGCGCCTGTTCGGGAGCCATGTAGTTAATCGTTCCCAAATTTGAGCCGCTAATCGTCACATCCGATTCTTTGCCTTCGTGGGGCTGATGGGCAATCCCGAAATCACTGATTTTGGCCCGACCTTCGGTGGTGAGCAAGATATTGCTGGGTTTAATATCGCGGTGGACAATGCCCAAACGATGTGCCGCCGCCAAACCATCGCAAACCTCGCTCATAATATGAACGGCATCGAGCAAGGGTAATTTGCTTTTGCTTTTGATAAGCTCGGTTAAATTGCCGCCGCCGACATATTGCATCACAAAAGCGTTATGTTCTTCCAGCAAATCAATCAGATATACAATATTGGGGTGTTCGCTCAAGCGGGCTAAAGCTTGCCATTCGGTTTGAAAAAGCAAGCGGGCTTTGGGGTTGGCATCGTCCACCGCCCAATCGTGCAATTGCTTGATGACCACCGGTCGGTCAAAGCGCAAATCCTGAGCTTGGTAAACAATCCCGAAACCACCTCGGCCTATTTCCTCAACTATTTTGTATCTGGAACGAATTATGCCTTTTAGGGCCATACAAACCTGACAATACCTGTAACCGATTGTGCTATATTTTAACTCTACCGCAAGGCTATGAAAAGGGGTAAATCCATTTCATCCAGCTAAAGTTGCTTAAAGCAAAGTATATCATAGCCTTACATCGTATTCAACAGTAGGAAAAGCAATCGGAATAAGTTATAATAGAGGTTGAATACACTTTATAATGAACGTTAGTTGTAGTCCTGATTTCAAGAGGTGGCAAGTGATCGGCGAATCGAGTTCAGTAGATAATAGTAAATCGCCAAACGATGCCCGGTTGCAAAGTTTTTTAACATTGGCGGCAGTCTTGTTGCGAGCGCAAAGTCGGCAGGTAGTAGCTCAATTAGTGGTGAATGCGGCGGCAGACTTTTGTCCGGCCCTAACTTTGAGCTTGCTTGGTCAGCCGGGTGATTTTGATACTTCAGTTTATACCGCCCAACTTGACGGGGTTTTATTAGCTCCGGCTGAACTAGAACGCTGGGAAGCTAAATTTGAATATTTATTGCCCAATTCCAATCGTAAAGGCAGCTTTTTCATTGATTACGCCGATACCGACCATCCTCAAAATATTTTAGGCTTGCAGTATTTTTATTATGCTCAAGCGCAAACCCCGACCCAAAATTATGGCTGGCTAATCGGCGGGGCGCGAGAGATTTTGGACGAAGAAGAGCAACATTACTTGCGTTCGCTGGCTCAGTTGACCGCGATTGCTCTTGAGAATGCGGCCCGTTTTGAAGCTCTCAAGGAAAGTGCGGCAGAAACTACGCTAGTAAATGAAGTAGCTGGCGCATTGGCAACCAGCCTCAACGCCGAAGAACTTTTTCATACTTTCATGACTTATCTTCGCAATTTACTACCAATAGAAAGGGCGGCCCTGGCAATAATCTCGCCGGATTGGAGTCAATATGAATTGGCTTTTAGCTGGAACGACCAGCCGGGACGAGTGCGCCGGGGCTATATGCGGAATTTGCCCCTCGCCGATAGCTTGCTGGAACAGGCCGTCCGGCAACGTGAAATTATGGTTAATCCCGATACTTCGCTGGAAACTTCATTCTTTAAAGTCGTGGATGGAGCGCGTTTGATTATTCCTTTGCTGGCGAAGGGGCAAGCGGTAGGCGCGTTAAAAATTGCCAGCCGCAAGGCTGAAAGCTTTCGAGAAGATGACCCGCGTTTGCATTTGGTCGAAAAGCTGGCTCGTTTGTTTGCGCTGGCTTTGGTTAATAGCCGTCTTTATGAAGAAAAGCAGCTTTCGGCGGAATTTGATAGTCGGGTCGGGGTTTATAATCACGATTATTTTGACCGGGAGTTAGCGGTGCAAGTCGAAAAGGCCCGTCGTCTTAACTATAAGCTTGGCCTGATTATGATTGATATGGATAATCTAAAAACAATTAACGATAATTACGGCCATTTGGCCGGAGATACTGCCTTGCGCCATACTGCCAGTTTGATTAGCGAAACAGTTCGGGCTACCGATGTAGTAGCCCGCTATGGCGGGGATGAATTTGGGGTAATGCTGCCCGGCTGCACTGCTCGCAGTCTGGAAATAGTTTCGGAAAAGGCCCGTCGCAACGTCTGCGAAACGCCGCTTGAATTGGAAAATGGTACTAAAATAAACTTGAGTATTAGTGTGGGTGCGGCTCTTTTCCCGGATGATGCCGAAACTCCGTTAGGCTTGGTGCAAAGAGCGGATGCCGCGATGTATGTCGCTAAACAGCAAAAAAACGAAGTACGGGTTGGACGCAAAGCGCGGCTGATCAAAGTATCCGAGCGTGAATTGGAGCGCGGTGCAAGTGAGCAGCGTTCTCAAGCCGAAACGCTTGTACCAGAAGGTGAACCGCTTGATATGGACGGGCTGGATACTGGAACGTGGGCCGCCAACGATTACGAACGCTTTTTGAACTGGTTAGGCGGAGACCGGCAAAGCGTGGTGGCTAAAGTTCTGCGCGAAACTTACCGACAATTATCCGAAACTCGCCAGCAATTATATGACGTTCAGCACCGGGTTAATCAGGTCGAAGATACGATGCGGCACGGCTTACGGGCAATGTCTCAGGCAATCGAATTGCGTGAACCTTATTTAGCAAGTAGCGGAGAGAAAATTCAGCGTCTGGCAGTGCAATTGGCAAAAGAAAGTAGTTGCAGCCCGGCCCAAATTTCCGAAGTTGAGATAGCCGCCTGGTTGGTTAATGCCGGGCGGTTAAGTGTGCCAGAATATATCTGGAGCAAAAATGGGCAGTTAAGCGCGTATGATTGGCGACGAGTGCAACAAGTTCCCTATGAGGGAGCGCGTTTTGCAGAACGCTGGAAACCGCTTACTACTCCTGATTTGCTCCTAACCCTGCGGCATCACCGCGAACGTTATGATGGCTTGGGCTATCCGAGCGGCATGGCTGGGGAAGAAATTCCGCTGCTGGCCCGGATTATCGGGTTGGCTAGTGCGGTAGTCGCTATGCACCAAACGCGCCCTTTTCGCCCGGCTCGTTCGTTATCAAGTATCAGGAGCGAAATTGAGCAAGCCAGTGGCCGACAGTTTGACCCTCATTTGGCACGAATTTTGCTACATTTAGCGGATAAAGGTCTTTTAGATTTTCTCGAATAATTTAATCTACTATCTCTGCCTGACCTTTTAGAAGTTATGGAGTTTTTTGTTTAATGTCAAATAATAATTTAAAATTGTCAACTACAGCTCAACCTTCTTCAAGAGAAGATTTCTTATCCGAACAATTCCTTTCCTACGTTTTTCACGAATTACGCACACCCTTAACAGTTGTCCATAGCTACGCTCAAATTGCTCTGGATAAATTGCCGGAAAGTGCTGAGTTTGACCGTTTACGCCAGATAATGCGGCGTATGGTCGAGCAAAGTGATGAAACGGTGGCGATGCTGGAAGAGCTTTTGGAAGCCAGCCGTATCCCGCTTGGTCGCCTGAACATTGACCCTATTGAGATTGAGCTAAACGAGTTGCTAACCGAAGTTTTGGACAATTTGCCAGATATAGTTCAGGCTCAGGTAAGTTATACGGTTCTATCCGAAGCAGCCCTTATTAAAATTGACCCGCCTCGTATGCAACGTTCGCTCGAAACTCTTATTTTGTTTGGGCTGGGACATCAGCAAGCTGCCGAATTAGTTCCACAAATAAGTGTAGTGGCGCGAGTTGCCCAGCCGGAAGGCAAAGTAAAGCTGGAATTGAAAATGCCTAATCTGGTTTTGACAGCGGATGAGCAGCAAAGTTTGTTTGATTTGTACCGCCCCATTAGGCAAACTAACCCTAGCTTGATAAAAGCCGGGCCTTTGGATATTGGCTTGTATCTGGCGCGGGCGGTAGCCGAGGCTCATTTTGGAAGTCTTGCCTACCAGGTCGAGCTACCCGGCTTTGTCCTTGAACTACCCCTCACAAATTCGGCTGTAGCGAAGTAAGCCACTGGTCGATTATCTGGCGGGATAGGCTAAGTTTGGCGGGCAAGCTGGGTAAAGCGTTGGCTTCATACCAAATAGCATCATCCAATTCTGCCGTATCCAGCTTGATTTCTCCCTCAAGGTAACGCGCCAAAAACCCGACCATAATTTGATGCGGGAAAGCCCAGGGCTGACTACCAACATAAACAAGGTCGGCGGCGACGGTCAGGCCGACTTCTTCCAGCACTTCCCGCCTGACACATTCTTCCAGAGCTTCGCCCGGCTCAACAAAGCCAGCAATCAAGCTGTACATTTTGCCCCAACCCGGCTTATGGGTCAGTAACAAACGCTGGTCGCCATCGTGAACCAAAACCAGCACTGCCGGAGATACGGGAGGGTAGCGAACGTGGCCGCAATTTGAACATTTGCGCCCCCAATCCCCATTCATAGTTTCGGTAGCGTGGGCGCAAGCCGGGCAGAAACGGCTGGTGCGTTGCCAGCCCAACATTTGCGAGGCATAGCCTGCCAAACCGTAAGCCGGTTCATCCAACTGCCCATACAAAGAGCGTAAACCCATTACTGACCAGGCATCATCCAAAGCCAATTCAGGATTTACCGAACAGGCCAGACAGGGCAAATTATCCAGCGTTCCTAAATAAAGTAGCTCGTCTGTGGGCTGCAAAAAGGCCGCCATTTCGTCGGGGTGTCCTTGCAATAATTCGACTTTTCTCTCGCCCACCGCTTGTACAATTATTTCACTGCTCCGAAAAGGCAACCAGTAAGCCGGGCCGGGCGGAGGTTGGGCGGGTGGATAAGTTCGCATAAATTCTGGCATAATTTCTCCTGTATGGTTTAATTAATCGCACCCTTTTATAATTGGCTGCTTCCTGTATCAATATTTAAATTAGCAGGATAATCAAAAATTGTTTCAAGGATCACTTTTAGGCCAGGAATAATTTCGGAAAGATTCAATTCATCTGCCCCAAGATAACTTTGCGGATGCAAACCCGTTTCCTGACAGTAAACATCTATTCGACGACTAAAAGGGTGAACAATCCAGATTTGGCTTACTCCATATTTTTGATACAGGGCTATTTTCATTTCAATGTCCAAATCTTTATCGGTTGGCGAGACTACTTCTACCGCTAAATCTGGCGCAATCTCCGGGTAAGTATCAAAACGGGCGGGTAATCGCTCTTGTTTTACAAAAGAAACATCTGGCTGACTGCCTAGCCCGGAAATTCTGTCTTTGAGAAAGCGATATTCGGTACTGCTATCCAGTAGCCGCCCCAACTTTTTGCCTTTGAGATAAGCCCGTAATTCACCATTAATATTGCTGCAAATAACCCCGTGTTCAAAGGTCGCCATCGCTTCTTCCTCAGTCTCTACCGCATCGGCCTGAAATTCAAGCGTCATATTTGTTGCACTCCTGCTTATTTGGTTGCCTAGCCCCAGTAGAATTATATTATAGTTTGGCTTCAAGAAGCAAAAATGACAGCCTGGTTTACATAGCCGAAAATTTTGACCCGGCTTTTGGCAGAGTGCTATAATCAGGAGCGTAATATTTTTTGCTAAACTTGAATTGATTTAAGGTAAGGAGTCAGGAGCAGAATGAGCCAGAACGTAAACCAACCTAACGATACTAATCCCGCTACCACCAGCGCGATTGTGCCGGACGGGGCTTATATGCCGGGCGGTTTGAATAAAAATGTGTTGAAACCAGTTGTAAACCCGAAACTTGCCAGTGATAATTTCCCTTTTTCGGCAGGCTCGAACATGCAGGAAGTAGTCCAATACCAGAATTTGTTTACTTATCCGCTTGATACTTATTATAACGTTACCGACGCGATTAGCTATTTCAGTGATGCCAAAAACCGGGAACGTTACACTTACGAGCAGCAGCAAAATATTATCAGCCGGATAGTGCGGGCCGCTCATGAATTCGGCATGGAAATCGAAGACGTAACCGATAAGCTTAAACTGTAAATTATGGGCCAGGACGACGAGGAAGAAAAACCGCTTACCGCCGAGCATTTACGCGCCCAGCTAGTAGAGCAGTTAGTGGCATCCGGCACACTCCGCTCTAGCCAGATTAAGCGTGCCTTCGCCGAAGTCCCCCGCGAGTTTTTCCTACCGCCCGAACTGCCACTGCAAAGAGTTTATAGCGATGATGCAATTGTGGTGAAGTGGAACGAAGCTAAAATGGCGACCAGTTCCAGCACCCAACCTTCCCTGATGGCCGATATGCTGGAAGCTCTGGATTTGCAGCCCGGTCTGAAAGTTCTGGAAATCGGGGCAGGAGTGGGTTACAATGCCGCAATTATGGCGCATATTTTGGGAGATGCCGCGCTGGTTACTACGGTTGACCTTGACCCGGCGATGGCCGAAATTGCCCGCCAGAATATTTTGAAACTTGGCCCAAACTACGAGCGGCTTAGTGTAATTGCCAGCGACGGTAGTCAGGGTTATTCCTCTAACGCTCCCTATGACCGTATTATCGTAACGGTGCAGCAGTGGGAAATTTCGCCGGATTGGGTTAGCCAATTAAAAGAAGATGGTATTTTGCTGTTGCCACTTTCGCTTTCGGCCCAAGCCTGGGGCGGCCCGATTCCAGCTTTTCGCAAGCAACCCGACGGCACGCTTGTCACGATAGCTTCCAGTCAGGGCGGCTTTATGCCCATGCGCGGTCAAATGGCCCACCCCAAAGCCACTCAAAACGAAGTAGATGCGCTGCCCGAAACCCGTGCAGGTCAGCTAAAACTTGGTATTCCGCTAACTGAAATGGAAGGTACGCCACCAGCTAATAGCGAAAACGATTCTTATGTCAGTGAAAACGGGCTACTTGACAAAGTTCGCGAATGGCTGCAAAATCCTGAACAATTGCACTTTATCAAAGACGGCTTTAGCCATTTCAAGTTTAAAATAGAGGATTTGCCCGAATTCGATTTAAGCGAAGTTGCTCCACCCTGGGTTAGATGGGCCAACCAAAACGAACGGCAACGCGCCGCCTCTCGCGTTTATTTCGGCTTTACCAGTTTGCTGACAATAGCGATGGAAGATAAAATAGCTCAATTGTCAGTATTAATTAACCCACCCGAAAATGTAGCGCGTACTCCTGAAGGTGAACCAATCTACCCGATGGAAAGCAAGTACGAAACTTACGGGTTGGCTTTGGCTCTGGTTCTCCCCGACGAAACTGGCTTTGATTTGGCACTGCTGGCGCGAGGCACAGGTTACGCCTGGCGGGTGCTAATTAACAACCGCGAAACCCAAACTGGCCCGGAAAATTTAGCCTTATCAAAATTAAACGAAATTTGGGAAATTTGGCACAAAATCGGCCAGCCCTTGCCGATTGATTACCGCTTGATAGCCTACCCCGCCAACCAATCCCCGCCTGCTCCCGGCCTGATTGTTCACCGTCAATTTTACAGTTTTCTGATACCATTTCAAAATTAGTAACAAAAACTAAACCCGTAGTGCGCCGCCGTCTCCTCCAAACCAGCCTCGTCCACATCTGCCAGAGCCAGTTTTGCTCCGGCCAGCCCGAACCCTTGCGCCAACGCCCGCCCTATCCCCGACCCCGCCCCGGTTATAACCACTACTTTACCCGCCGGATTATAATCCATCGCCATTTTTACTATTTTTCCTTCGCCAAAGCTTGAGAATCAAGCCACCCAATAATTGAGGACATAACGGGCCAGAAACAGGCCAAGCAGGGGAAAACCCAAAGATAGGTACAGATAATGCAGCCAGAGCCAGCGTCGGGCTATCAGGGCCAGCAGGATATAGGCCGGGAAAATTATCATCAGGTAGCGTGGCATACTCGCCAGCAGGGAAATTTTGTTGGGCGAGAAAAGCGGCTGGACACAGCACAGTATTAGAAAAATTAGATAACTCACCTGAAAACGTTTGCGTAGCACAAAATAAAGCGCGACTAGCCCTAGCCCGAAGAAAAACAGGGTTATCGGGTAGTCCCATAACATCGAGTCCAAATCGTAGCCGGGATTATAGTTGATTGGCAGCGTTGCGCCGGGGCTGCGTTCCTCGAAAAACTTCTTGGTCGCTTCTTTCATAGTAAAAGTCGGCCAGGCGAAGAAACGGGCAAAAATGCGCTGGGCGGACTGAACATAATGAAACCCATCGCCATAAGTCAAGATATTGACGTACATCCAGCCCGCCTGGGCCAGCACGGGCAAAACAAAGCTCAAAATTTGCCAGTTCAGTTTACGGGGATTAAAACGAATCTGCCACAAATATTCAAAGCCAAGCGCAGCTACCAGCAACACGCCCTGATTTTTAGTCAGCACGCCAAGTGCGGCCAATAATCCGGCCAGCCACCAGTGTTTGGTACGTGCCGCCCAAAAAGCCCAAACCGCTAAGGCCATAAACAAGGCCTCGGTATAAACCGCCAGCAAAAAAAAGGACATCGGGAAAACCATTAAATACAACACCGTCCGGCGGCTAATTTCCGGCTCGTAATCCAGCCTTGCCAGCCGATACAGCCCCACAAACAGAAAAAGGGTTGCTACCGAAGAAATAAATATTCCGGCGATATTAAAAACGTCACGATTGACGTGATTAAAAGTGAAAATAACTGAAAGAGCGCGTATCAAATGCGGATAAAGCGGGAAAAAGGCAATATGTGCGTCACCCGAATCATATGAAGCGGCATAGCCTTCGTTGGCGATATGGGTGTAAAAGCCACTGTCCCAGCGCGTCCAGCTCCGTACCAGCCGTTCAAACCAGATATTAGCCGGTTCGTAGCGCAAGGGCAAAGGGTTATGCTCGGAAAAAGGAATTAAAAATCCGGCGAAAACCGGGAGAATAAACAAAGCTACCCGAAAAGCCAGCCATAGCCGGAGCGGGTCGGCGTTTCGCTGTAAGAAAGATTTGCCCCATTCTATTAGACTGGCACGAAAATTTCTTCTATTTTTCCCCAATTTGGGTTGAATTTGTTCCAGTTCTTGCGAATCCTGCCGTACCGTCAATTTATCCAATCTGCTCCTGTGCCACTGCGGACTGATTTTGAAGTTTCTGTTTCTGCTTGTTCATGCTTCCCTCAATTTCGTCTTGTTGAAGCGGGACAGGAAAAATATTTGGGCGGCTAGAGGGATAAGGGCAATCAGGGTTAGAACGTTGCTCAGGGCCGGGTCGTAAATTGCGTTTTGGCTGGCGGTAGCGACGTATGTGCCAAATTGCACAATAATCAGGGCGGCGGCGATGGCGGCCAGCACTAGCGATTTGCGGCGGGCCTCGAAATCATCCCGGTTGAACTCCATCGCCATTACTTCCTTGTATTGCTGGTACTTGAAGCCGTTTCGGACTTGCTCGACGATTAACCAGACGAAAATCAGGGTAGCAATGATAACGCGGGGGGTGTTGGGACTGAAATTTTCAGGAAATTGAAAGGGCAAATTCAGGCAAACCAGCAAAACAATAAGCAAGCGAGTACGCAAATTCGCCGCCTGGCCCCATAAGTAAATGCTATGCACTTTCAGGTTAAGGCCATACAAATCCTGGGTAACATTGTTGGCCTTTGCCAAATATTCGCGGGCCTGTAGCAGCCCGTAAATTCCGGCAGCCAAGCCCAGCATACCAAGTGGGAAGCTTAAAAACCAGCCGGGCTGACCTTCAGAAATCGCGCTCCGACTCCAGGTTGCCAGCAGAAAAAACGGTATCACCAAACCGCAGTAAGCTACCCCTACCGCCAGATAATACCATTCCATATAACCTTTAATTTCAGCGTTCATGCTGGTTAGCTCTTTTGCAGATTGGCAAAACTTGCCATTAGTTTTTTGATGCCCTGGCTCTCGAAAGCGACGGTTACTTCTTCATCTCCGCTACTGGCTTTGCTGGCGACTACAATACCTTTACCGAATTTGGGATGGCTAACTTTGTCGCCCGGCTTGTATTGGGTTGAGCTGCTGCTTGACCCGGCTTTTGTGCCTGCTCCAACGGTAGAGCCGGAACGCTTGCTGGCGGGGCTGCTACTGTTGTCCCAACTGGTTGCCTTGCTGCCACTGCC
>JBBQGP010000002.1:0-83521 GCA_038323095.1 Chloroflexia bacterium
TCTTCCTGAGCCTTTACTTCCTGCAAACAACAAATATCCGGGTCTTCCTGCCGCAGCCATTCGATAAAACCTTTGCGATGCACCGCCCGCAACCCGTTCACATTCCAGCACAATATTCGCACAATAACCCCCACAGATTAAGTATCAAGTATCAAGTATCAAAGCGGGATTTGTAATTGTTAAATACAGGAATTCCACTCCCAATTTTACCCAAATCTGTCTTTGTTAGGAAGGGTAATTCCTCCTACAAGCAACCAAACCTACTTGTTACTTGTTACTTGTTACTTGTTACTTTTGTTAAAGTCCTAATTCTTTGGCGATAACTTCTTTCATGATTTCGTCGCTGCCTGCACCAATACGACCTAAACGGCTATCGCGCCAGGCCCGGCTGATGTCGTATTCGTCCATATAGCCCGCACCGCCGTGAATTTGCAAGGCTTCGTCGGCGACGTGGTGCGACATTTGGGCGACGAATAGTTTTGCCATCGTAATTTCCTTGACCGGGTACTCTCCGTCCAGATATTTACGGACACAGGCATAGGTTAGCTGCCGTCCCGCTTCAATTTGGGTTGCCATATCCGCGAATTTGTGGCGAATAACCTGAAATTGCGAAATTGGCTGACCAAAGGCGACCCGCTCTTTGGCATACTTATAAGCCAGTTCAAAGGAACGTTGCGCCCCGGCTACCCCGCTAATCGCCGCGTAAAGCCGTTCTACCTGCAATTCCCACATCAGGTGATAAAAACCCTTGCCTTCTTCGCCCAAAATAGCCGAAGCCGGAACGCGCACGTTATCAAAAGTCAGCAAAGCTGTATCAGAACTGTGCATCCCCAGTTTCTTGAGCTTTTTGCTAACTTCTACTCCCGGCAAGTTTTTGTCTACCAGAAAAAGCGTGACCGATTTAGGGTTGCGGGCGGTATCGGTGCGCGTGACCAGCAAGATAAAATCCGAACGCACCCCGTTAGTTATGTAAACTTTTGAGCCAGTAATAACAAATTCATCGCCATCGCGCCGGGCTATCGTGCGAATACCCTGTACGTCACTGCCCGCGTCCGGCTCGGTAATACCCAGACAAGCGATTTTCTCGCCTTTGAGCATCGGCACAAGATAACGCTGTTTTTGCTCATCCGTCCCGAACTTTAAGACGGGTGGCATCACCATATCGGTATGCACCGCCAGACCCATCGCCAGCCCACCGCTCCGGCAATGGCCGCTCATTTCTTCGGCCCGCACCACGTTATAAAGATAATCACCGCCCGCACCGCCATATTCCTCCGGCATACTCAGGCCCAAAAAGCCCAATTCGCCCATTCGCCGGAAAACTTCGTTAGGGAAAAACTCGGCCCGCTCCCATTCTTCGGCGTGGGGAGCGAGTTCGCGCTCGATAAAACGGCGCAGCGAACGGCGTAATTCTTCGTGTTCGGCACTGAACAATTTTTCGGCCATTTCAAAAACTCCTTTGTCTTTAGCTATAGAGGTAAAAGTGAAATTTGGGCCGATTATACCCCAAAGCGGGCGGCTTGTCTTGCATCTGCCGTTTTTGGAAACTGGCGGCTAGTTTTTAGCGGCGAATTGGGCTAAAATAAAGCCAACAAATCAATCAGGAAAGAAAATCAGGAAGGAAAATCAGGAAGGAAAATATGGCACAAGCCGGAGAGAATTTAGCATTAGACTATAGCTGGCTGGCAAACTTTAGCAAAAACTACGGGGTACAGGTGCAAGCCGCGCCCGAATTACTGAACGAGCGGGAAGGACAACGGGTTTACCGGGTAGAGGTAGACAAGGGCGAAGCTTTGACCATTCGGCTTTGCCCGTCCAAGCGTCGTTACGAGCGAGTATTGGCCGATACAAAAGTTTTGCAGTTGCTAGAAAAAGCCAAATTTCCTGCCCCAATTTTGCGGCTGACTTCGCAAGGGCAAGCTATCTTCGAGTGGCAAATAGGCGCGTGGGGGTATGTACATCCTTTTGTAAAAGGCGAACCTCCCCAAATGGATTTGCCAACCTTGCGCGAAGTCGCTACCCTGATGGCGAGATTGCACACCCTCAAAATTACTCAGGAAGAATTGCCCAACCCGGTGAACTGGCTGGATGAATTGCCGCGCACTATCCACAAAGCCGAACTCATTAGCCAGAATTCCGAATGGGGCGAAAAAGTTCGAGAGATAATCGAGATTTTGCGAGATTTGCCTGATTTACAAAATTTGCCAATCGGCTTAATTCATTCTGATGTACACGAAGGGAACTTGATAAGGGGTGAGGACAAGCGGCTTTATTTGCTGGATTGGGAGGATGCCGGGACGGGTGAATTTGCGCTGGATATAGGGATTGCGCTGGCCTGGAATTGCGTCTGGCCCGCCGCTAAAAACTTGAGCGGGCAAATCACCCGCTACGATTTTGACAAGGAATGGTCTTGCGCTTTTCTGAACGCTTATCGAGTTATACGCCCTGTTTCGCCGGAAGAAGCCGAAAAGCTCGGCGCGATTATTCGCTTTGCGGTAAGCTGGTTCGCCATCCGTGACGTTGCCCGCGAAATAAATTCACCCGGCAGCACCAAAGATTTGGCTCTAACTTATTGGGCGATTGCCCGTAGCGTCACCCCAATGTGGGATAAAGCTTTGGCGCAATGGGCCACCCAGAGCTAAGAGCCTAGCAGTAGCCCGCAAGGTTATGAGGGCATAAGTCAAGTATAATTGCCTCACAAGCTTGGACAGCTAATGCAAATATTACTGAAAATTTTTAAGGAGGCTGGTAAAGTGAGCGAGGTCAGGGGTCGCCAGACCTCGAACCTTCGCCTGATCATCGCAAAGCCGCAAGTTTACCGCATCTTTTGCATAGGGTTGAGCTATAAAAGCTTGAGCTTGCGATTCAGAAAAGTTGCCGCCTTGTAGCTCCAAAGTTCTTTTTGAAATAGGCGAAAGTCCAGCCCAGTAATCTTTATTGAGGTAGCACAGGTAGCGTTTGGCCGGAACGTGTAGCCGAATTGGTTCGGTAACAGCCAAGCTAAAATAATCGTGCAGGTAAGCTGCTCCAAATTCTTCGTGAGTATCGTCAATTCCCTGCTCGGTAATATTCTCTCCAAAGTGGTGCAGCAAATGACCTATATCGTGTAGCAAAGAAGCAGTAATCATTTCAGGGCTGCTTCCGGCTTGCTCGGCCAGCAACGCACATTGCAAAGCGTGTTCCAGTTGGCTAATGGCTTCCCCTCCGTAACTAAGCGCACCGCCCTCACCCAAGAGCCGGGTTATTTCCGTTATAGCTTGCTCCATTATTATCACCTTTTCTTGAGATATTTGGACTAATGCAGGGTCAGTCGTGGTCTACCGTTTACTATAACCTGTTTGACTTTGGGATGAGCAAGTCGGTTGAGCTGAACGATAACTACATCGGCCATTTTGCCGGGTTCGAGCGAACCGAATTTGTCGGCAAGGCCAACCGCCTGAGCTGGGTTAAGCGTAACCAGCCGTACCGCTTGAGGCAAGTCCAGAACTTGCATGGCCGCCAGCTTAAAAGCCGCGCCCAGCATTGCCGCCGGATAATAATCAGCACACAGCACGTCGGTGATACCGGCTTCAATCGCGGCTAAAGCACTCAGATTGCCGCCACTGGATTTACCACGCACTACATTGGGTGCGCCCATACATACCGCCAGACCGAGTTCGTGGGCGCGGCGGGCTGCTTCCATTGTAGTTGGGAATTCGGCCATTGTTACGCCCAAAGACGGCCATTGCTCTACTTTAGCGGCGGTATCGTCATCGTGGGTGGCTAAAGCCAGCTTTGCTTCACGGGCCATGCGGGTAACAGTCGCAATTCGCTCTGGTATATTAGAAGCTTGCTCACGTTTCATGGTCAGAAGTTGGTCAAGCTCCTCATCGGTTTTATTAACAGTACGCTTTACGTAATCACGAAAAGCCTGCTCAGAAGTGTATTGGCCCTGACCTGGACTATGATCCATTATTGAAACCAATCGTACCTTGCGCTCGGCAATCACTTGCTTTACTACTTCAAATCCGTTCTTGCTAGTTACTTCAAAACGGGCGTGTATTTCGTGGCGAATTAACAAATCGGGTTCGGCTTGCAAAGCCTGAGCAAACCGGCGCACAAAATCAGTGGAGCGCACTCCAAACTCACTATCATCCAAAGATAAAGCGTGAAATTCGGTGGTAATCCCACAAGCAGCCAGCCGATGGTCTACTTCACCAATTGCCAGAGGCAAATCAAAATGCACATTGGGGCGCGGCTCCACCAGTTTTTCGATAGAATCGCAATGCAAATCTATTAAACCGGGCAGTACAAAATTTCCCGCCACGTCAATTTCTCCGGCAATTCCCTGCGGGCAGGTAGCGTTTTCGCCAAGCTCGACAATTCGCTCATCTTCTATCAATAGCCAGCCACCTTCGACCAGGCGGTCAGGCAAAACCAGTGTACCGTTTTTAATCAGGGTTTGCATTTATCTCAAATCCTCTTTATCTTTGTCTCTCATCAGCTCCTTCTCCATCAAAATTTCTATGAATCAAAACCCTCTGCTTTGGCCGGGTTACTATTCACAGTTCTGGCTGCCTCTTCTAAACGATGGCAGCCAGAAAAATTCTGCTAATGAAATTTTATGACTGTTATTGTAGCCATAGGTCATGCCCACATCAACCTTTGATGAAGGAGCATTATGTACGCGCTGTTATATCTTCAGGATTAATAGTTTTCATTCTAAAATACTGGGCAACGTCAAGAAGCTTTTTATCGGAGCTAACAAAGATAAATTCTACAAAAGGACTTTCTGTGACGGCCCACATCCAAACTTTATAACCGGCTGCTAACTGTATAGCATCTAGTGAACGAATCCTGTATTGGTCAGGGAGATTGGAGATAAGACTATTAACTACTGATGCCTGTGTCTCATTGTCTCCAAGTGGAACAACTGTAAATTCTGTACTTTTCAATTGTATATTCTGATAAAGACTTGTGAATTGTTCTCTACTAAGCAGGTTTTCCTGGTAACGCCTTCTTAAAGCGACTGTACACTCTATCAAAGTCAGTTCCGATATAGCGACTTCTTGATTCCCCGCCAAGAGAAAGCGTACCCAACTTAAGCCTTTTTCTGTTACATAATTTTTCAATAATGCATTGGTATCAAGGTAGTAGATAACATCTTCAGTCATCATAATTACTAAAGCCTATCTTCCCTTTCCTCATCTATAACCTCAGTTATAGTTTTTTCACCGGGTTTTGTAGCAATCTTTTTAATGTCTGCCTTACTAGCTTTAGCTAGTTCTTCAGGAGTAAACATTTCTGAAAGGTGAGCTTGTACATCTTCTACTTTTGGCCTGTAAGTTCCCGGAATTGATGGTCTACGTCCTTTCTGATTGTTACTAGGATTTGGAATTTCAGGAAGTTTGAACCCGGCAAAAACAACAGGAAACCCTCTTTGTAACATAAACGATTCCACAACTTCGTTAGCCGCTTCCACAGCTTTTGCTTGTTCTGAAATAAACCTTTCCACCGCTTTTTGTTGTGCGGCATAGTCAAAATTAACGGCATTTGTGCTTGGTCTCGCTCTTAGTTCATCGAATACTGTCTGCGCCAGGCTTGTCAGTTCCGCATCATTTAATTCTTTCAATTCCCTAATCAAATCATTTAATTTAGTTTTCATCTCAAAACCTTCTTTACTTTTGTTCCTGATATAATCTTAATGCTAATCTATTAACTTTACGTTATTATACATACTAAATATAAAGTTCACAATATAGTTAGGGACGATAAAATCAATCAGGCAATGCTATGAAGACTAAACAAGTTTTTACCCAACTACCAGACCGAGTCAAGCAAAAAAAAGTTTAGCTGGCGTATTCTCCCAGATAATAGCTATCATCGGCCAAATCTTCAAAAGCTTTGTTGTCGTGAGAGACAGTAACTATTGCTACTCCGGCATCTCTGGCTTCGCTTATTATTTCCAGTACAACCGCCTTTGATTTAGCATCGAGGCTGGCGGTTGGCTCGTCCAGCAGCAAAAGACGCGGCGCAGAAATAAAGGCCCGAATCAAATTGAGACGCTGCTGTTCGCCTCCACTAAAAGTAACCGGATAGGCTTGCCAGCGACTTTCCTCAATCCCCAGCCGGGCCAGCCACCGGGCCGCTTCCGCCCTGGCTTCAGTCCAGCTAATTCCCCGCCGGAGCAAGGGTTCGGCGGCGATGTCCAGAGCCGAAACACGCGGCAATACCTTTAAAAATTGGGAGCAATAGCCGAGTTCCTGCTCTCGCAACTTTAAAATCAAATCTTCTTCGGCTTGAACCAGGTCTACCGCGCCAAAACGGGCCGAGTTATACCAGATTTTGCCGCCACTGGGCAGATAGGTGCGGTAGATACATTTTAGAATAGTAGTTTTACCTAAACCACTTCGGCCACTGATGATAAAAAGCTTGCCGCTCCAGGCTTTGAAAGAAATATTATTAAGCGGCTCGATTATCCGGCCATCCAGCAAATGAAGTTGGAAATGTTTCGCCAATCCTTGCACTTCCAGCAATGGTACTTTTTCCTGTGTAATAGTTTGCACTTTTCTGTCCTTGTTTAGTTCCTGGCCCTAGAGTGCCGAAGAGACCAGCAATTGAGTATAGGCGTGCTGCGGGTCTTCCAAAATCTGGTCAGTCAGGCCGCTTTCCACTACCAACCCGTTTTTCATTACCAAAGTGCGGCTGGCTAACTGCTTGATTACGCCCAAATCGTGTGAAACCAGTAGCATGGTAATTTTTAATTCCCACTGAATTTGACGGATTAAATCCAGTACCCGCGCCTGTACCGACACATCCAGACCACTGGTTATCTCATCCAATAGTAAGACCGCCGGGTTATTGGATAAGGCTTTGGAAATTTGGACCCGTTGCAACATCCCCCCGCTAAAAGTGTGCGGGTCGTCGTCAATTCGTTCTGGTGGCAGTTCGGTCAGTTCCATCAAGCGAGTAATGCGCTGCCGGATTTGCCCCACGTTGCGCCAGCGTGCCAAAAGCAGCTTTTCAGCCACGTTCCCACCTACCGTAAAGTTCATATTCAGGCCAAGTTCCGGGCGTTGATGAACAATACCCAAATGTTGGTTACGAAAGGTGCGCTGGGCGTATTTATCCAGAGCCAACAAATTTCGGGTAGTTGATTGGTTTTCTTCTGAGCCAGCTTGAGCAGTATCAGGGTTTTGGTCGGTGGTGGCCGGGTTTGGTAAATCTCGATACCAGAGTTCGCCGCCATCGGCCCGGTTAATCAGATTTACGATTTGCATAACCGTACTTTTGCCGCTCCCGCTTTCTCCCACAATACCCAAAATTTCGCCCTGTTCCAGTTCAAAATTCACGTCGCGGCAAGCTGTAACTGTGCCGCAAACCCGGCAACGACTGGTATTATATTCTGGCCCGGTAAGAGCCGCGCAGTAAGAGCAGCCCGGCCCATAACGGCGGGTCAAATCTTTAGCTTTTAGCACCCAGTTTTTAATGATTAGCTCTGTCGTTGTTTTTGGCGTTTCAGACATTATCTTGCTTCTCCCTCGACCCGAAGTGCGGCCCGCTTGCTGCAATAGCTGGTGTCGGAACAAAAATAAGCCCAGCGTCCGCCTGTCCCGCCCGTAAAGTAACTGGTCAGGAAAGTATCGTTTGCTCCGCATTTCTCGCAATGCTGGCTAGAATCGTGTTCGGTTGTAAAAGGGTAATCCTCGAATTCAAGCGGCACGACTCTGGTATAGGGAGGAATAGCATACACCCGTTTTTCCCGCCCTGCCCCAAAAAGATAAAGCGTTTCGGCCATATGCAAGCGCGGCACATCGTAGCGCGGAATTGGGCTGGGATCCATCAGATAACGCTCTTCGACCATTACCGGGTACTGGCTGGAAATATTCATATCGCCGGTGCGTACCACGCTTTCGTACATATAGACCCACATCGGGCCGTAATCGGCTTCGGCGTGCATCTCGGTGGCCCGTTCCACTGACGGTTCGACCCAGCGCAGGGGGTCGGCCATTGGCACTTGCAGCACTAAAATCTGGTCATCCCGTAAAGCTTCTTCCGGCACACGGTGGCGGGTCTGGATAATGCTGGCTTCAAGGGTATCAGTGGTAATTTCTACGCCAGTAGTTTTTTGAATAAGACGGCGCAGATTGACCGCGTTCACGCTTTCGTCGTCGCCCTGGTCAATCACTTTCAGGGTATCCTGTGGCTCAATCAGCGAAAGCGTAACTTGTAGTCCGCCCGTTCCCCAACCTCTGGCTATCGGTAAATCACGGCTGGCAAAAGGGACTTGATGGCCGGGAAGGGCTACCGCCTTTAGCAACTTGCGCCGGACTTCCCGCTTCGAGTCTTCATCGAGCAGTCCGAAATTATAGAGGGGTTCTCGTCCCGGTTTAATTTCTTCCGCCGGGTTAATTTGCCCAAACAAATCGTCGAACCAGCCACTTTCCATAGAATTAGTTATCCTCACTCTCGTCTTTGTTTGGCGCAAGGCCCAATGGCTCTAGTTTGTGATGATTGACAAATTGTTGGGTCTGGGCGTTAGTCTCCGCCGCTTTGGTCGCCTTAAATTCGTGGGTACTTTCCAGTACGTTAATATCAGCCTGAAAAGTAACGTAATGCGGTAGTTTGAAATGAGCGGTGAAGCCACTAGATTCTACACCATCTATATGTTGCAGCACAAATTCTTCGTTGGCGGCTGGCCCACTTTGCCCATGATTTTCAGGCGATTTTGCCGCGCTCAATACCCGGTCAATAATTGCCATGCTGATAGTTTTTACTTCGCTATGCCCAAAACTAAATCCGTAGCCCAGCCCGAATTTTGGCGGACTACTTTCGGCCTCGTTACCGCTGTCGGTTACTCGCGAAACCATTTCACATTCGGTCACTAAAATCTCGCCAATTTCCAGCGACTCGCCCGTGAGAGGATGAGCTACTTCTACCGGCAAATAACCTACCCGCAATTCCCCTAGTGTCGGATGAGTATCGCCATAGCCGCGCACGCTGCTGTAAGCAAAAGTTAATAAACTTCCTACATCCCCCCGCGCCATCACCTGCAAACGCGCACTACGCGGGGCGGGAAAGCTAATCGCCTTGCGGGTGGTGTCATACGGCTCGGTGTCGGCCTCGGTTTTATCCAGTGAGGAAGGTTCAGCCAGTAGGCCCAGTTCGCGCATACTATCCACTACTTTAGGGTAAATGCCGTCTTCTACCCCGTCGCCCGTAGTCGTTTCCTGAATTTTCTTTTCAAATTCTGCAAGATAAGCCTGAGCCGTCTCGCTGGTTTCCTGCATCAAAAGATTGTTCAAAAGGCGTACCTGATAATCACGGGTTGGCCCAAGCAATTGCCCGCCCGGAATATCCTTGAAAGTAGAAGATATTCGGCGCAACACTCGCATATTTGCCCCCAGTGCGGGCAAGCTATAGGTCAGACGGGGTACGGTAGCGCGATAAGCCCGGAGCAGGAAACTGGCCTCGATTGCATCGCCCTCGCTCTGCTTGAGGGCCAGAGCCGCCAGTTCAGGAGCGTAAAGTGCGCCTTCGCTCATCGCCCGGTCAAGGGCCAGCCGTAGCTGGTCTTGCACTTGCTGGATAGTTATAGGCGTACTTCCGCCCTTGAGCCGGAAATATTCGATTAGTTCTTCGGCATTCAAAACCGCCTGAGTTCCACCTTTAACCGCTACATAGCCCATACGCTTAACTCTTTCCGCTTTCTACCGGGTGTTTCACCAGTTTAAGTTTGGTCGAACGCGGCAGGCCCAAACATTGCCCCATGTTATCTACAAAAAACAAATCAATTCCCAAAGGATAATGCTGGCGGCTGGCTTGAATCAATTGAATTTCCTTCTCATCCAGCCCGGCCACACTCACTGTCCTGGAATTTTCTATTCCCGGCCCAGCCAGTTCAAGTTCCAGCCAGCCATTAACATTAGAAGACGATAGCACCGAATGGGGCAAGAGGGATTTTACACAGTAGACAGCCGTCGCGCTCAATTCGGGTTCGAGCATGTTTCCCTGGTCAAGCTGGCTTAGAAGGCCCTGACTCAAGCCATCACAGAAAAAAGCAAAATTGGCTTTATCCGGGCTGGTTAATTTCGCGCCACTTCTCAAGGCTACCCATCGGACGACTTCGTGGGATGGCTCAAGCCATTGCCCGTTTGCGGCTACGCTAAAGCCTACCTCGGTATCTAACAAAGTTAGGAGCGTGCCTAATCCGTACAAATTAACCGGCAAAGTTTCCTGACGTGATTTTGAATAAAAGCCGGGTGGAGTACCTAAAAAATCGGGAGCGGCCAGCACTTTAAGTTTGCCAGGACGGGTTACGCTATCAAGCAATTTGCGGAAGGTTGTAGTAGCAAACAACATTTGCTCTTCTTGCTTTTGGAGTCCGGCGATAGTCATAGTAGAGTTTCCTTCCTTACCTTTATCCTTACCTTTACCACAGCTATAAAGTTGAAACTGAGGTGATAAATGCTGGTCATACTATTGTCTCAAATTCAACTTTGCTGGTAGCGATTAACTGTTGAAGCGTCTGGCGGTTAAGTTGTAATTGCTCTGCTAACCCATTTACTTCATTGAATAATTGTTCAGCCAAAGGGCCACCCTTGCGAATGGCAGCATCTATCAGGGCTACAGCCATTGCTCGGCGAGAAGCATTGCCCATGACCATGCCAAAACCAAATTGACCTTCCAGTTCCAGCCGTACTTCTGTAACCAGCACTTCTCCGGCATTAAACTGGCTGGCGGCGACGGTTTCCTGCATTCTTAACATTACCAAACCCAAACGCGGGCCGCTCAACAATTTAACCTGACTGTTGCTATAGGTCTGCATTACCAGCGCAGCCAGGCGACAAACTTCGTCTTCCGGGCAGTTTGTCAGGATTCCGTAATAATGATGATTCATGTTTTCCACACTGATTTTCCTGTTTTTCTAAGCTTGAGCAGTACAATTTCGGGAATTTGTACCCCTAAGATTTTAACGGCAAGAGTTTATGGTGAGATTAACAAAGTGTTAAGGTATTCAGTTCGTTCTAGGAGCTGTTAATAATAGTGGTTAATTGTGTCGGGTTTAATGACTTTTTAGAGGGTGTTTGTTAATTAGTTGAATAAATTTTAAAACCTTATTAACATCGAATTTATACTTTATTTAAATCACTAGCTTATGCTAAGGGCATCGTGCGGTTTCGCATCTGCTAGAAGCTTAAAGAATTAAAACCCAGAGGTATATGACTGAAAAATCGGTTTCCAATTCTCAACCTGTGCTTGAAGTTGGCAATATGCGTAAAATCTATCCTAACGGTTACGAAGCCCTATCCGAAGTAAGTTTCACAGTCAAGGGCGGCGAATTTATTTGCATCATCGGGCGGAGCGGAGCTGGCAAATCTACCTTGCTACGCTGCGTTAATGGGCTGATTCCTACCACCGAAGGCAGTGTCAAGATAAACGGGATAAACCTGACCAGTCAAACCGAGTCGGAAAAATTAATGTTGCGTCGCCACATCGGTTTTATCTTCCAGGAGTTCAATCTGGTAGACCGCTTGAGTGCGCTTCGCAATGTGCTAACCGGGCGGCTTGGCTATGTCAATGATTTTCAGGCGGCGGTTGGTTATTTCAGCAGGGAACACCGCGAGAAAGCTTTGTGGTGTTTGCAAAGGGTAAATATGGTGCATCGAGCGCGTAGCCGAGCTGACCGACTTTCCGGCGGCGAAAAACAGCGCGTAGCCATTGCCCGCGCTCTGGCTCAAGAACCTTTTTTACTTCTGGCGGATGAACCAGTTGCCAGCCTTGACCCAGAACTTACCTGGGGCGTAATGAACGATTTGCGAACGGCGGCAAAGGCCGAAAATATTCCAACGCTGGTCAATATTCACGATTTGGAAACAGCCAAATTATTTGCTGACCGCATTATTGGTATTGCCAAAGGTCGAATACTTTACGATGGCCCGGTTAAGGATTTAAATACTGATATATTACGAGAAATTTACCGCAGCGATAACCCTAACCTCCGCTCCCGCTACGAGTTAGCGGAAGGTCAGGCTTTTATCTAGCAAGAAGTAGGTAGTACAGTGTCAATTGAAGAAAAAGAACGGGTTTCTACCGCAGCTTCTCAGCCCAAAGATGCTTTGGAGCAAGAGCAGACTTTTGTCAAGCAATTGGAGCAGGGAGCAAACGCCGACCTTGCCCGCCCTTTTGGTATTCCAAATTGGCCGACACTTGGCTTGCTTTTGGTATTAGCTATCTTTGCCACCGTTTTTTTCGCCGATATTATTGATTTGGGCAAAGCGGCGATTAACTGGAAGCTTACTTTCAATGTAAATTTGGTGTCTGGGCTGTTGGTTATGCTGGCGGGCGCGATAACGATAGTACCAAAAGCTCTTAAAGACCGACAAGTTTTACGTTCGCAAAATACGATTGGTTCTGTAGTATTGCTGCTGCTGGTAAGTGGTTTCTTTTTATTTAGTGTCGCGAATCTGGGTAATTTCGTCTACACCCTTGATAACCTTGATTTGGGTGCGGTGGTAGGGCTGCTTTTTCTTGGGGGTATATTGGCACTGGCGGTTGTGCGCCGTAGCGTGATTGCGATTGTGGTACTGCTAGGCTTCTTTCTGTGGTGGGGCTTTAGCATTAGAGCTTTTGGTTTTGTTACCCTAGTCGATTTGTTTACCAGCAGTAACGGTGGTCGCTTGCTTCGCAGCCTGACTCCACCTCGCTGGGAGTATTTCGCCAAAGTAATTGACCCGATGTTTTTGACGGTACAGACTGCGATTGCGGCTACTGTAATCGGGATAGTGTTTGCCTTGCCACTAAGTATTCTGGCGGCGCGTAACACTTCCCCACATCCTGTAATTTACAATTTGGTTCGGTTTATTATCAACACTGTCCGGGCCATTCCTTCCCTGATTCTGGCCCTGCTTTTCATCCCTTTTGTTGGTCTAGGCCCAGGGGCGGGGGTCTTGGGACTGGGAATTCATTCTATTTCAGTGCTGACCAAACTTTATGCCGAAGCTTTCGAGGCAGTGAAGCCTCAACCCCTTGAAGCCCTCAACGCGGTAGGCGCGAATGGCCTCAAAACTTTTCGCTGGGGAGTATTTCCGCAAGCCTTTTCGCTTATTGCCAGTTATAGCATCTTTAACTGGGAATCAAACGGGCGTGACTCGACGGTAGTAGCCTTTGTGGGCGGAGGCGGTGTGGGCTTCCTGCTTCAGTCTAACCTGGCTTTGCTGGACTATGCCAATGTATCGGTCTTGTTGCTGGTGCTTGTTCTCACGGTAACTTTGCTAGACCGTTTTAGCGACTTTGTACGCTCGAAAATAATCTGATTATAGCCTTTAAAGTCCAGTAGCCTTATAAATGTTTTGGAAACTATTACAAGAGGAGAGAATGATGTTGAAATCGCTTAGTTTTGGAAAAGCAACCCGCTTGCCGGGTCTGCTAATGATAACGCTTTTGCTGGCTGCCGTTTTGGTCGCTTGCGGTGATCCGACGGCCACTACTGTTCCTGCTCCGGCGGCTACCACTGCGGCGGCAGCTACTACTGCTGCTCCTGCGACGACGGCTGCGGTTGCGGCTACTACGGCTGCCAAAGCTACCACAGCAGCAGCTACCACAGCAGCAGCGACAACGGCGGCGGTGACGACGGCGGCTGGTGCTGCGGCTACCACTGTGGCTTCGGTAGCGACGACGGCGGCTGGTGCTGCGGCTACCGCTCCCAAAATCAGCTTGAAGAAGTTGAATCTGGGTGCTATTCCGGCAGAAAACACCGCTAAAGTATTGGATGATACCAAACCCTTTGCCGATGCCCTATCCAAGCAACTTGGTATCCCGGTGGAAGTATATGTAGGTAACAATTACACTGCGGTTATCGAAGCTTTGAGCAGTGGCAAAATTGATGTAGCGATTTTCGGTCCTTTCAGCTACGTATTGGCGGCTGACAAGTACAATGCTCAGGCGAGCTTGCTGCAATTGGGTGCAACTGGTGCGACCAGTTACAACAGCTTGATTATTACCACTGCCAAGACTGGCATCAAAACTTTGGCCGATTTGAAGGGCCGCACTTTCTCGTTTGTTGACCCTGCCTCTACCAGTGGTAATCTAATTCCGCGCTACACTATGGTCAAGAATGGCCTCGACCCCGATAAAGACGTTCAAGGTACTTTTGCCGGTGGTCACGACGCTTCGCTCTTGGGCGTGCTGAGTGGTAAAACTGATGCCGGGGCGGTTGCCAGCGATGTTTTCGCCAGTCTGGTTGCCAGTGGTAAGGTTAATCAGAGTGAGATAGTGGTATTGAACACCAGCAGCCCTATTCCGAATAGCCCGGTTGCTGTCCGTAAGGAATTGAGCGAAGACGACAAGGCAGCGATTAAGGCCGGTTTCCTGGCAATCAAAGACCCTGCCGCGCTCAAGGCTCTTAATACCGCAGGCTTTACTGACAACAGCGACAAGAATTATGACGTGTTGCGCGATATTGCCAAAACCCTTAATCTGGACTTAACCAAACTGAAATAGTCGAAGTTTCAGCTCGTTATTTCGAGGAAAGCGTCTGTTCTCCTTTGAGCAGCCGCTTTTTTGATTTTGCGGCAAATTCCCGCCTAAAAAGTTTGAACTAATTGCCGGGCCAGTTCTACCGCTTCCTCAAAGTTGGTAATCTGGCCTTCGGCCTGAGCCTCTTCCAGTTCCCGCAAAAGTTGGCCGATTTTTGGGCCAGGCGGAATTTTTAGAGCTTTTTGAAGTTGCTGTCCATCCAGCAAGCGCGGTTGCTCGGTCAACTTCTCTATTAAGAATTTATGAACCAGTAAATCGGTTAAAGTTAATTGGGTTTGCCATTCTACCGAATTTTGCTTACCTGCGCCGCTTGCCGCGAGAGCCAGTAGCAAAGTTTCGATTTGAACGGGCTGACTATCCCGCAAAAACCGAAAAGCAGCCCGCTTTCTCAAGCTTGAAACATCGGCAGCCTCAAATTTTTCGGTCAGCTTGCTCAGTTCTGCTTGCATTTGCAGCATTTTGACAAGGTTGTCACTAAAAAAGCGGCTCAAACGCAAGCGATGTGTAACCGAACGGGCTGTTTCTGGCTCAATTTGCCAGAGCAAAGCCGCCCAGAAAAGTAGTAATTTGCGTTCATCCTCGTTTGCCCTTAAGTGAGCCATTACAAGCGGCCATTCCCGGATTAGCGTTTCAGGACGGGCAAAATTTGCGGCTGCGGGCCAGACAAAAGCCGGGTCAAGCAACCCTTCCAGCCAACCAAATAAATCCGAAGTTACTTCAAATTTCCCGGTTAATTCAGGGATAAGCTCTTGCAGCAGATTGCACTTATTCAAAATTTGCAAACTGCGGCCCAAATTTCCGGCCAACCAGGTTTTATTGAGTTCATCCCGAATACGTTCGGCGGCAGCCTGCCTTATCAGGCCACTCAAACTCTGGAAAAGCTCAAGCGTACCATCGGCAAAACGCCATTCTGCTCCGTCGCCGGAAAGCTGGGCAAATTGACGAATGCCGCGTAACATCCGAAGCGAATCGTCGATTAAATTTTGGGAACCAACCGGGCGAATAATGTGCCGGGCCAAATCCTGCTTGCCCTGTGGCACTTCCAGAGCTTCTTCAAGACGCAAATCTTTACTTTGCAAAAATTGGTCGAGCGGGAAAGCCAGTGCGTTTATGGTAAAATCGCGCCGGGCCAAATCGCTTTCGATGGTGCCGCCGTTCAGCACCGCAATATCCAGATAAAAAAGTTTTTCTGAAAAATTTTCAGCTAAAGGGGTAAAAATTACGCGGGCAACCCCAAAATCCCGGTCAAGTGCAAAGGGACTGGCTCGATAGCCCGAAATTTTGTCGCGGGCAGCGTTCGCCAGTTTGCGGGCCAAATCCAGAGCCAATTCGGGTGGCCCGGCTATGCCCAAATCAATATCGGCACTTTCCCGGCTCAGTAAAGCATCGCGCACAAAACCACCAACCAGATAAACCGGGCGATTGGCGGGGACGATTCGCGCCATTATTTCCAAAGCCTGCTGCCGGGCCAAATCCAATTGCATACTTTTCCTCGAACTAAAAAAGCCCTGATAAATTCAGGGCTAATTTTGCGCTAACCCGGCCAATTTTGCAAATGCCGGGTCAGGCCAAACCTAAAACTTGATTACACCGCGAATGTTTTTTCCGGCCAGCATATCGGCATAGCCTTCGTTAATCTGGTCAAGAGTGTAAGTCCGGGTGATAAGCTCATTGAGCATAAGCTGTCCGCTCTTGTGCATATTGAGCAAAAGCGGGATTTCGGCTTGGGGATTGGCGGTACCGTAAAGCGTACCGACCAGGCTCTTTTGATAAAGTACCAGCATCAGGGGACTAATCGGCACAGAATCGGCGGTGGCTGCCGATAGACCAATAACTACCGTCGTTCCAGCCTTACCCGTTGCGGCAAAAGCTTGCCCAATGGTTTCGGGGGTAGCGATGGCCTCAAACGCGAAATCAACTCCGACCCCGTTAGTAATTTCCATTACCCGTGTGACCAAATCTTCTTTAGAAGAATTAATCGTATGAGTCGCGCCAAATTCTTTCGACCAACCCAATTTACCATCGTTAATGTCGGCGGCAATAATGGTCGAAGCGTTGGCGATACGTGCGCCCTGCACGGCGTTCATACCAATACCACCCACGCCGACTACCAAAACGCTACTACCCGGCGTAACTTTGGCCCGGTGGATAGCTGCGCCTACGCCAGTTGCCACGCCGCAACCGACCAAACAAGCTCCATCCAGACTATGACTTTTGTCAATTACGCAAATCGAATCCTGATTGGCAATAGTATATTCGCTAAAAGTGCTAATCATGCACATTTGGCCGAAATCCTGACCGCCGTTATTGTGGAAGCGATAAGTTCCGTCTACCTGTGGCCCTTGCAAAATCCCTGCGCCCAAATCGCAAAGCTGGGTCATACCCGAAACGCACCATTTGCATTTGCCACAAGACGGAATAAAGGTCAATACAACGTGGTCGCCCTGCTTAATGCGACTTACGCCCGGCCCGACGGCATCCACTACGCCCGCGCCTTCATGCCCCATCACCATTGGCGACATCCCAACCGGCAAATCGCCATCCATTACGTGCCAGTCCGAATGGCAAAGCCCGGCATAAGCCATTTTTACCCGAACTTCTCCGAATTTTGGCTCGTCCAGTTCCAATTCTTCAACCTTGAAGGGTTCATTGGCAGCATAAAAAACAGCAGCTTTAGTCTTCATTAACAGAATACTCCTCTCCATCGAGTAATTATATTTAGCGTAAAGCACACTCCAACAGTAGAGCATACTCGTTTTTGGCAGACCGGGCAAATTCCGAACAGGCAGAATTTACCATAGGGTATAGTATTTTAACCAAAGCAAAATGTAAAAAAGTTTAGCTCGAAAAGTTATTCCTGGTGGATAGATTTGTAGTTGCTTTCTAGCACGTTTGTTATAGCGCGAATATAAGCTTATTTTAGTAGTTAAAAATAGCAAAAGCAAGCCACATCGCGAATTTGAAAACGCATCCTAACCAGCCACAGCACTTGCCCGATAAATTCAAATCAGCTAGAATAAGTTGTCGCTATGATGGCGGCAGAAAACAGTTTAAGCTAAAATTACAGGATAGAAAACATTTGATGCGGCCACACGATAGCGGAGCAGTGGAAGCTTTGCGACTGGAATTGGTAAGCGGACTGAACGAAAATCGGCTGGCACAGGTTAAAGACCTTTTACAGCATGCGCTCGACCACGACGGTTATTTGCCGATTGGTGAGCATATTTACCTGAAGTTACGAAGCGGGCAACCCGCGAATTTTGAGCAGAAACTTTTGAGCAATGACGAGGCTGCCGGGGCATTGCTGGCTTATCGGGAGCAAAACGGCCACGACCACGAAACTTATCCCGGTCAGCCCGCTAACACAGAAAAGCTGGTAGGTTATGTACAACTCCTGGCCCAGCCTGATAACCAGCCTTCGCGTTTACTAGCCGAACTGGTGGTGCATCCTCATTTACGCGGGCAGGGTATCGCTAAAAAGTTGTTGAACCGGGTACTGGAACTGGGGCAAATAGGCCGCTTTGAACAGGTAGATTTATGGGCCTACCACGCCCGGCAACCCGCCCAAAGCTTTGCCAGTCATGTACAGCTTGTGCCAACCCGCACCCTCCATCATTTGCGTCGCCCTGCCGGGTTGGAACTTCCGGCTTACGAACTACCCGAAGATTTGCGGCTACGCCCTTTTGAGCCGGGACAGGATGATAAGCAATGGCTGGCCCTGAACCGATTGGTTTTTGCCGACCATCCCGAAAACGGCAAATGGACTCAAGCTGATTTGGAAATGCGCTTTAGCCAGCCCTGGTTCGATGCCGCCGATTTTTTAATGCTGGAAAACCAGAGCGGGCAGTTAATCGGTTTTAACTGGACAAAGCGTGTGCCAGCCCGTGTTAGCGATTTGTATCCGTCTCCGGCTTACCCTGAAATTGGCCGACTGCCT
This sequence comes from Chloroflexia bacterium, assembly GCA_038323095.1. Lineage (GTDB taxonomy): Bacteria > Chloroflexota > Chloroflexia > Chloroheliales > Chloroheliaceae > L227-5C. The sequence continues at coordinate 18,455 of JBBQGP010000002.1, forward strand.
ACGCTCTCGATTAGCCCTTCCTACGGCGGTAGTTTGGGCGAAATCTATGTTGTGGGCTTGCATCCCGACGCACGCGGGCGCAAAATAGGACGCGGCCTGACTTTGCTGGGCTTGCAGCATTTACGCGAACGTGGCTCTGATTTTTTTGCCCTGTACGTAGATGCGACCAATATTCCTGCCGTAAGTTTGTATTATTCGCTGGGCTTTACCCTGCATCACGACGATATTTCTTATACCCATTTGTTTAGCAAAGGTAAAACCGGGTAAGCTAAATTTTCAACTAGAAGTTGAGTATTTTGATATTTACTGCTTTTTTTCATTTTCAAAGCGAATTAAACGAATTTATCTCGGCGCGAAGGCGAAATATCAGCTTTCCCTATCGCTTTGAAGGGCCTGATTCTATCAAGGATTTAATCGAGGCTCTGGGCGTACCGCACACCGAAATTGAGGCAATGCTGGTCAATAGTCAAGCGGTAGATTTTAACTATGTGGTGGGAGAAGGCGATAAAATAGAAGTTTACGGACTAGAATCGGCGGCACAATTAACCGGGTCGCTTCCGGCATTACGCCCGCCCTTCCCCGCGAATCCAGGCTTTGTGCTGGATACTCATTTGGGCCAACTGGCTACTTTTTTGCGAATGTTTGGCTTCAATACTCTTTACCGCAACGATTACCCCGACGAAGAATTAGCCCAGATTTCGAGTAGCGAAAACCGCATTTTGCTGACCCGTGACCGGGGCTTGCTCAAGCGCAATCTGGTTGTTCACGGCTATTACGTGCGCCAGATTAACCCGCGCCAGCAGCTTATCGAAATAATCCGCCGCTTCCAGCTAATGCCCAAAATTGCTCCGCTCCGGCGTTGTATTCGCTGTAACGGCGAATTGCAGGCGGTCAGCAAAACTTCTATTGCTGACCGCCTTGAGCCTAAAACCAGCGAACTTTACGACGAATTCAGCCTTTGCCCGAACTGCAACCAGATTTACTGGAAGGGCAGCCACTACGAGCAAATGAAAGAATTTATTAATGAAGTTTTAGGCAAATCCTAGAGCGTATCTAATAATTGGTACGGAGAAATCAACTGGCGGAGCAGCATCTTACAAGTAAGCCTGATGCTGTAAGATGTGGCTCTGCCCATTGATATATTAGATCGGCTCTTAGCGCAAGGCGATGGCCGGGTTATCGTTGCGGGGCAACCTGTACCAGATAGAATTACAAAACTGCATTTCTTCCGGCTCAAGTTTAAGTTCAGTCCCACCCAAACTATCGCTTAATTGCTCAGGCCGACTCGCCCCTAAAATCGCCGAAGTAATGCCGTTTTGGGCCAGCACCCACGATAGCGCGACCTGAGTTAGCGATTTGTCCCGGTTGCTGAAATATTGCTTTAATTCTTGCACCGCTTCAAATTGGGCCTGTTGCCAGTAACGGGCCTGATACATTCGTCCGGCTTGATGCAAGGTAAAGCGAGTGTTTTGTTCCGGCTCTTGCCCGGTCTGGTAGCGTCCAGTCAAAAAGCCTCCAGCCAAAGGATTATAGACAATTACGCCGACCTGCTGTTCCCGGCAAAGTGGCAAAATTTCGTTTTCGATTTCGCGGTAAAGAATATTGTAACGAGGCTGGTCAGATTCAAAGCGGGCTAACCCTTGCTTATCGCTTGTCCATAAAGCGGTAGCCAGTTGCCACGCCTGATAATTGCTGCAACCGACATAGCGGACTTTACCCTGATGCACTAAATCATCCAGAGCGCGTAAGGTTTCTTCGATTGGCGTTTCAAGGTCGGGCGAATGCATCTGATACAAATCGATGTAATCGGTTTTGAGGCGGTGCAAGCTATCTTCGACGGCTTGCATTATCCAGCGTCGCGAAAGCCCACCGTGATTGGGCTTGTCCCCCATATCGCCCCGGCACTTGGTCGCAAGTACCAAATCCTGCCGCACCCCTCGCGCTTTAATCCAGTTGCCCACAAATTCTTCGGTGCGTCCGCGTAATTCAAGGGTTGCACCAAGCGGGTAAACATCAGCAGTATCAAAAAAGTTTATCCCGGCTTCCCAGGCTTTATCCATAATCGCAAAAGAAGTCGGCTCATCGCATTGATTGCCAAAGGTCATTGTTCCCAAACAAATTTCGGTAACTTTTAACCCGGTTCGGCCCAATCGTTTTAATTTCATTTTCTCTCCTCTATTGTTAGGGATTGCACAAATTGCCCATAAATTCCAGCACTTCTATAATTTCAGGTTGAGGCGGGAGCTTATCGGGGCTTATCGCAGTAGCATAGCGGTAAATCGAGCCAAAGCGGTCAGCGATAAAGAGGGCAGCAGGCTTTTGCTGAATTTGGGCAGCATCATACTGCGGATAAACCAATTGGATATAGCGGCTATGTACCCGGTTATCGGCATCGGCCAAAAGCGGGTAAGACAAATTTAGCTCATAGGTCAATTGGGCGAGTCTTTCGCCTTCCAGCCCGCTAATAACCAGCAATTGCGCCCCAAAATCGCGGTAAAGCTGATTTTCTGAATTCAATCTTTGCAAAAAAGCACTTTCGTCGCCAGCTACAAAGTAAATTACCAGTGGTTTACGCTGCTTGTAATCCCAAAGGCGCACCCGCTCACCCGCGCCGCTCGGCAAATCAAAGACCGGGGCGGGTCGTTCTTCGTTTTTGTAATCCCCAAAAGCATCAAAAGGCATTGTTCTTACCCCCTCTACTTGTTTCCAGCCTAGTAACCGGGCTAATAATAATCGCCCAGTAGCCAGCCGTCAAACCTGAATAGCGGGAGCAAGCCAGCCTTTGAGCAGTAGCAACTGGTTGCCGAGCAAGCCAAGCTGGACTATGCTTTGATTTGGCGCGTTTTCGGGATGATATTCAAAGCGGTTGCGCTCGAAATACTGGACAAGATAAGTTTTACCATCGGCAGGATTTAGTTCGGGGAAAGCTTCGCTGATGGGGAAGCCGTAGAGGGTCAGGCCGCCGTTAGTTTGCCAGTATTTGAGAAAAGCATCGGACAAAATATGCCCGGTTTCGGCAAAGTAAAGCGCACCCGGCGGGGCGGAAGAAGCAGCGACGCGCTGGAAAGATTTTTCACTTGGTCGGTTTTCGGTAAGCTGCGAACCAAGCAAGCCTAACAAAATCGGGTTATCACTTTCGGGGTGGTACTCGAACCGCGCCCGCTCAAAATATTGAACAATAAAAGATTGCCCGGTTTGCAAATTGCGCTCTTCGATTTCCTCGGTTTGGGGATAGCCGAATTGGGCCAACCCGCCGTATTTCTGCCAATATTTTAGAAAAAGGCTACCCAGCGTATGCCCGGTTTCGGGGAAGTAAACCAGAGCCGGGCTATTCGGCACAGGCCCAACCCGACGGGTTGGGTTCGCCGCTACGTTTAGCACCGGCCAAAATTCCGGCCCTTCCTGTCCCAACCGCCAAACTGCCCAGCCGCCCAAATTATTACGCTGCAAAATTTCCAGTTTCGCCGCTACCGAGCGCGGGTTTTCGTACCAGACCCGATGCAGATTGCCGTTTTCGTAATATTCTACATAAGGCGATTGGGCCGCTACGTCAAAATTAGGGATACCGTTTAGCTGCTCGACAATATTTTGGGTAGTGGCGTAATCCTGCGCGATGGCCTGACCTCCCCGGCTCAAGTTCCAATCATAACCATAAAAAGGAATACCCAGCAGCACTTTGCCCGACCCGAATTGGGCAGCAGCATAGCGGGCCACCGCGTTTACCCAACTAATCGGAGCAACTGGCCCGTTCTGGCTACCTGAATAATTGAAATCGTAGGTCATAATCGAAACCAAATCCAGATAAGGGGCAAGGGCCGCGTAATCGTAGGGGGCGGCCCAACCGTTCGAGGCATCCTCGTATTTGGCGGCTACCGCCATTGTCACCAATTTGCTCCGCGCCCGCAATCTATCTGAAAGCAAAGCCATAAAAGCGGTCAGGTAGGGGCGGTCTTGCGGCAACATATCTTCAAAATCGATATGGAACCCATCATAGTTATAAGTGCGGACTAATATCTCAATCTGGCTGACAATATTTTGAACGGCCTGGGGATTGACCAACAAATTGTGCATTTCAAGCTGGCTATTGGTATTTTGAAGCATAGGCAAAACTCGCACTCCCCGGCTACGGGCCAATTGGGTGACTTCGGGTTGGTCACTACCGCCGATAGTGCCATCAGCATTTAGCACAAAATAATAGGGAGAAAGCAAATCCAGATTTTGAATATTTTGGCGTACCGAATCAAGCGAAGTTGGTTGCCGCACATAGTAGCCCCAGCGCAAAGGCAGGTACGTGGGTGCGGCCTGTATTGTGTCGAGAGTGGGCAAAAACAGGGCAAGCAACCAGATAATTAGCCCGCTATATAACCATTTCAATTTGAGTAATCTTATCATCTTTTTTAAGGCATAAAGGGAAGCGGGTCAATCACCCGGTTCTGATAGCGAATTTCGTAATGGACGTGCGGCCCGGTGGAATACCCGGTATTACCAGAAAGGGCAATTACCTGACCGGCCTGTACTTCCTGTCCCGGCACGACCAGTAAGCGCGAATTATGGCCGTAAAGCGTGATAAAACCGCCGGGGTGGTTGATATATACAACTATCCCGTAACCGTTGCGCTGGTCGCCCGCGTATTCTACGACCCCCCGTGCCGTCGCCCGCACTTCCGTACCCTCTGGCACGGCAATATCTATCCCGGTGTGAAATTCCTGTCCCGGCCCTACCGCCAAACTATTGCCGTTTACTCCCAAAGAAGTTAGCGGTACTCCCGGATTTACCAGAGGTATCCGGGCCGGGTAATAAGTTGGGATAGCCCCCACTGCCGCCTGTACCGGGTTGCCCGCCGGGTTGGGGTTAGGGCTGGAAGGTAAGGTCGCCACCTGAATAATTTGCGTGCCGTTTGGCGCAATTTGCGAAGTAGCGTTCGGAAAAGAAACGTCGCTGGTCGGCCCGGCAGTATAAGGCGTGCCGGTAGCCGTCGGCGTAACTGTCGCCGTGGCGGTATTGGTCGGCGTAGTGGTTTCTGTAGGGCTGGCACTGGGCGTAGCCGAATTAGTCGAAGTCGAAGTTGACTTGGGCGGATTGGTACGGGTTGCTGTCGGCACAAAAGTAAAAGTCGCCGTGACGGTAGGCGTATCAGTGGGCAAAGGCGTTATTGTCGCGGTAGGTTGGGCCGTAAAGGTCGCGGCATAATCGGGGGTCGGCGTAAAAGTCGGCGTGGCACTATAAGCTACCGTTGCCGTATTGGTTGGGGCAACGGTATTAGTCGGGGCGGGCGTACTGGTCGGCACACAGATCGGGGTCGGTGGCGGTGCGGTAGCCGTTGGAGTGGCGGTTAAAGCTTGCTGGCAAACGGCGGTGGCTGTCGCCGCAACATTCGCCGTAACCGTGGCAGTATTAGTAGCCGTAGGCAAAGGGGTAGACGAGGGGGTAAAGCTGACCGTCGCCGTCGCGGGAGCGGTGGTATTGGTCGCGGTAGCAGCAGCTTCGGTATCGTTGGCTACCGCTTTCGTCTGGGCCTGATAATTCAGGTTAGCCCCGCCCCGCCCTTGCCCGGTTGGAGCGGTTGGGCCTGCGCCAAAACCAAAAAGCTTTCCACGCGGGCCAAAAGGCGAGCTAATCGGGCCTTGCACCGGCCAACCACGCGGGGCATAGGCCAGGATTGCCAACTTTTGCGCGTCCAGCCCGCTAACTGCCCCGACTACTCCCGGCCCTTGCTCGTTAAGCAGCATTGCCGGACTGGGCGTTTCGTTGGTAACAATCCCGCCGCCCGTAATCTGGTAGCCACTATGAGCCTGTAACACACTCAAAGTGGTATTATTCAAGAGCGAAAGGTTTTGGTAGATAATTTGTAACGAGTCTTTACTAAGGTTCGCTCCGGCAGCCGCGACAGGTGCGCCCTTATTGTCGTTAGCGGCCTGCAAAAGTTTGCCAATGTTTTGCTGCTGGCTATCGAGTTGCTTTTGAACCTTGTCGAGTTCGAGCAAGCGGCGTTCCAAATCGCTGCTCGCCCCGGTTTTGATGTCGGCCAAAGCGGTACCGAGTGCGCCATTTTGGGCGACAACTTCGCGACGACTGGCGGCTAATTCTTGCCCCAGATTTTGCTGACCCAGATAAAGCATTAAATTCAGGCCCAGTACAGCCGCTACCAAAAGAGCCAGCAAAGCTACTACCAGCCGATTACTTTTAGCCGGAATAAGGCGAATTTGCGGGTTATTTTCGGTAAGGACTGCCGCACTACTATTGCTTTGGGCGGCTTCTAAGGCGGCAGAAGCAGCCACCGTCAGTTTATTTTCCCGCTCTTTTTCTTCTTGAGCCAATATTAAAGCCGCAAGCCGGGCCGGAACAGTTCCGCGCTCATCCCGTTTATGGAAAACATGACGATTAAGCATGGGGGCGGATTTGGGCAAATCGCGGCGTAGCACGCTGGGTCGATTGGTACGGGTTAATCCTCTGCCAATCAAGCTGGGTGCTTCGGCTCTTTCCGGCTCAACGGCTTGCCCCTGTTCTGCTGCTTCTGCAACTCCTGCCTCAGCCGATGGCAAATCGAGTGGAGCAATTAGTATTGTCGCTTTTAGTTTTAGCGGGTTTACAATTTGCAAATTAGCTCCAACTACAGGTTCAATTTGAGCGGCAACGCTAACTAATTCTGGCTCGGTAACGGGTGTATCAAGTTCGGGTAGGACTATTGTTTGGTCAACTTGCACTGAACTGGTTTGTTCTTCTGTAACGTTTATATCTGTATTGTTCATGGTCGTAGCTTCTGGTTGGGTTTCAGATTGTACCAATAACGGTTCTGCAACTGTTGTAGAACTTGTTTCGGAGCTTGTAGCTACTAATTCGGTCAAATTCAAAGCGTTTTGGCTAAATACCTGACTAATTTGGGTAAAAGCAGGCAACTTAATAGCGATTTGTGGCTCAGGCAGCAGACCCGCTATTTTCAGGGAAGCCGCCGGGAGCAGCTTTGTTTTGGGTAGCAAATCAGCCCAATCGGGTTTGGTCGGAGCTTTTGCTTCTTCATGTATTTCTTTGTCCAGCTTTTTATTTGCGGCTTGGGCTTTTGAAATCGCCTCAGCTTCGGCTAATTTAGCCTTTGGAGGGGCAGTTTTGAGAGGTGGAAGCTGGCCCTCGAAAGGTGGAATTACCGCCAAATCGTTTTTAAGAATATAGTCAATTGCCGGGTCAATCAAAGGCAAATTATCAAAAAGGCGTTTCGCCAGAGAATTACGTGGGTCGTACAAATTAGCCCATAGCAAATAATTAGCCGATTGCTCCTGCGTTTCGATTTCTTTGCGTTGCCGGTAAATGTACCACAAAATAAGATTGGCCTGAACTAACTTTGGATAGCTTTGCAGCAAACTTTGGCCCAGAGTTTCGGCCTTGTCATAGTAAAATTTGCGCCAGTAAGCTTCAAGCAAACCTTCCCGCACGTCCGGGCGTTCGGCGGCTTTCCCTTGTACCAGTCCAAATTCTTCAATGGCCCGGTCATAATTTCCGGCCAGTAAACTCCGATTAGCCGCGCCAATTATGGTTTGCTGGCGGCGGGTGCGTTCGGTTTGGCTCAAGTTTAGCACATCGTACAGGCGGGAAAGCTCGGCTTTAACGTACACCAGCCGGGGGCTAAGTTCGATGGCCCGCTCATACCAGATAATTGCTTTTTCAGGCCGATTTTGGCGGCTGGCAATAAAACCGCGCGTACCGTAGCTCAAGCCGTCGCGTGGCTCGATTTCGAGCGAATACTCGAAAAGTTGGTCGGCCTCGCTTAATTTGCCTAGCTGAACATAAGCTCTGGCAAGTAGCCGGGTAGCTTCCAGCGTACCGGGATAGTAATCCAGAATATGCAAACAAAGCCGGGCCGCTCCGGGCGCGTCGCCGGAAGCCAAACGTTGCTTGGCCTGTTGAATTAAGTCTGTAAGTTTAACCCTTGTAGTTGTCATCGCCTTAAAATATCTTGATTATAGCTTTTTCTTCCGCAAGAAAAGTGTGTTTCCCTCAATTTCGGCTTTTTCGATTTGCTGACCCTGACCTTTAAGTTTGGCGTTAATTTTTTCGCTCATACGCTGCACCACCCGGTCAGGCGGGAAAAAGAACCAGGGAAATTCGTTTTGCTGATTTAGCTTGTTCGATTCAAAAGTTAAATTGCCGTTTCTGGGGATTATATGGCCTGTAATGCTGCCTAGCGTAATCCGATTGGAAAAAATAGTAGTTTCCAGCGTCAAGGTAACGCGCTGTTGCTCTTGTTCCTGAAAATCTACTTTTATATTTACAAATTTGTTTAGCGGGTTCACCATGTTTTGTAAATCGTCGCTTACCGATTTTTGTTCCAGACGAATGGAATTAGAAGGTGTGGCTAGGAGTTGGTCGGTTATAAGCTGGTCGGTACGGGCTACCAGAGTATCCCGGATAAACGGAAAGATTAAAAAAGACCACAAAATTGCAAAAATTAAAAAAGCGAAAACGAAGCCAAAAAGCAGCGGGTGGCGTAATAGCAAATTCCAGCGCGATTCTGGCAAATATTCGCCTTCTACTAATAGTGGTTCACCATTTACGGTATATTGCTCCACCTGCCACTGGGGTTGCACCAAAACCTCAAACTTTTGGAGCTGCCCAGCCTGGTCGTCAGGGGCGTTGGGCCGCATTTGCACTTTTAGCCGGGTGGTAGCTGATTTTTGTGGGGCAATTCTGACAATTGCTGGTAAAAACGTTCCCTGACAAAAATGATTGTTCGGCGGCAAGCTCAGGTGAAAAAACCCATCGCACATACTTCGGTTACGCACAATCAAAGCGTAGTTAGCTCGATAGCCTTTGGCGCGATGTGGTTGCAATCGAGCTTCGGCCTTGAGGGGAGCAAGCACGTTTACTTCGATACGAGCTTCGGCTACTGCGTGCGGCTGACCCTGAGCGGTTACTACAATTCGGGCAGCATGGATATTAGGATTAACTTTGGCCGAAACTTGCAGGCGCAGTTTGACGGTACTGGACTGATTGGGAAAAATAACAATTTGGTTACTCAAAAAACTGTACCAGCCCGCCGGAAGTCCGGCAATGCTCAACTCAAAAGTATCGGGCTGGCTGGTATTATTAAAAATAGTAAGCTCTTGCTCGATAGTATCTCCGGCAACGATAGTTACAGCCGAATTTTGTAACCTTATTTCAACTGGCGTGGAAATTGCGGTCATGCTTGCCTCGAAAACCCGATAATTACATCCACAACAATAACTTCGCGAAAGCTGATTTCAGAACGTCTCTACTGCAAAACAGGCTATTACCCCTATCTCAAGGCCAGAAGCTATCAGGATAAACCCACCCCGATTGCTTTTAATTCATTTGATATAATTACTATCTCACTATTCTGGTTCAAATACGCTCGAATAGTATTGAACAAGGAAAATCTCAGTGCGCCAGCCTCGGCAGGATGCTGCCGCAAAAGTTGGCGATTGACCAATTGTTCCAGCCCGTCCAACAGATTTAGCCCGAATTGAGCCGGGTAAACTTCCTGAATTTGTTTCAGGGTAAAGCTGCCCTCGAAAGAAGCAAGCTGATACAGTAAGTTTTGTAAGGGTTTGGTTAAAGCCTGATAGCTGCTATCAAAGGCTACCCGGAGCGATTGATGGCGCGGCGGTAAATCCCGCGAATAGCTTACCAAAAAATCAAGGGGGTTAGCCAGATAATCAAGCATATAGCCCGGTTCAAAAAAGTTGGTTCGGGCCGCCGCCAGTTCTATTGCCAGTGGCAACCCGTCCAACAAGTTGCAAATCCGGGCCAGGGCATAAATATTTTGCCAGCCAGGATTAAAATCAGGCCGAATTGCCTGTATTCTTTGTAGAAAAAGCGACAAGCTTTCTGTTTTAAGAATTTCTTCTAAAGTTAGCTCGTGAAAACGACTGAGGTCGGGCAAAGCCAAAGGTGATACAAAATTTAAGTGTTCACCATTTAGTTGCAAAGCTTCCCGGCTCGTCACCAGAATTTTCAGGGAGGGGTAACTGTGCAAGAGTTTTGCCACCACTGCCGCTCCCCGCACAATACTTTCAAAATTATTTAGCACCAGTAAAGTTGGGCGGATCAGACAACGAGCCAAACTTTCAGGAGAATCTTCGACGTTGAGGCTGGATTTGATAAACGGTAGTAATTGTTCTGGTTCAGAAATATAATCAAGTTCTACCAGAAAAATATTATTGTTAAATTCGGCAATAAGGGTTTGAGCGGTTTCAAGAGCCAGTCGGGTTTTACCAACACCGGGCGGGCCAATCAAGGTTAGCAAGCGCACAGAGGGTTGAAGTAATTTTTGCCGGGTTGCCTCAATTTCGGCCTTGCGCCCTACCAGCGAACTTAGCGGAAGAGGCAGGTTGGAATAAAGCAGCTCAGAGGTATCAGGCAAATCCATAGCGCGAACTATTTCCATAAAGTGTGGCACTTTAGAAGCAGAAATTTTCAGGCTTTCGGCCAACTTTCGGGCCAAATGTTTGGAAGGACGGCGTTCGCCGGCTTCTATTTTACGAATTGTAATAGCCGAGCAGCCAATCTCGCTGGCAAGCTCTTTTTGGGTCAAGTCTAGCATCTCTCTGGTATGACGGATTAAATGCCCAACTGAATCAGAATGTGACATGACTATCCTTTTATGCTTAATGAGAAAATTGTTTTCGCTCAAAACCCAAAAGAACATAGCTCTAAAAGCTTCTTTAGTATACTAAAACAACACAGCAAAATAATAAACTAAAGAAGTGACTGAAGTATGGATTAAGATTATAATAGAAGATTTTTTGATAAAACGCAATAGCCTAGATGTAGGATATTATAGCTTTTTCATATTAATATTTTGTAACCCTGCTTGTATCGCTTCTCGTATAATTTTGGTACTACCCCAGCACTGCTTGAATTAAGCCCTACTTTTGCCCGTTTCAATTCCTTAGCCGAAATTTAGTTGATTGCAATTTTTGGAAGAATCTCCTGGTTTTAATACTATTTCTATTCCCTTAAAGTACCAGTCATTGCAGTACCATTATGCTCTTGTAGTCATGTAATTTAATGGTAAACTTGGGACAATCTTATTAATGAACATATTAATTACTGATTAGTGATTAATTATTAGGCTCATTTTGTTAAGCAAGTAGAATCAAGAAAAGTAACTGTCCACATCGAGGCAGTCGAGGAGGTTTGTTAATTTTGTCTATTTTTAGGAGAGGAAAGTATTACTGGCGGTGGCTTCTTGCTGGCGCGGTTGTAGTATTATTTACAACAATGTTGTCCACAGTTTTTATTAGTGAATGGAGTGCGGCTCAGGCCGGGGGGGTGAACGGCTCTTATAAGGTAAGCTATAACGTAGTTGAACAATGGGATAGTGGCTATTATACTGAGGTTAAAATTAGTAATACCGGCTCAACACCGATTTCTAATTGGACTATTAGCTGGCAGCTAACACAGAACGAGCAAAGCCTGGCAAGTACCTGGGGTGCTAAATGTAGCCTGAATATTGGGCGGATTAGCTGTACTGGAAGCTCCACTATTCGAGTAAACAGCTCTGTTCAGTTCGGCACTGATTTGTATGGTAACGGCAAGATAACCTCGCCTACCATTTTTACTGTTAATGGAGTTACTGTTTCTACTCAGGCAACCACATCGGCAACTACTGTTGCTCCTACTGCGTCACAAGCTACTACCGCACCAGCGACCAGGACTACTGTCGCCGCCACCCCTACTAAGACGGCAGTACCCACTGCTACGCCTGCCAGGGCAACGGCGACGGCGGTACCCACCTCAAATACGCCACCACCGACTGCCGCCGCTCCCGTCCCGCCGTCGGCAAGTACGCCCGGTGGCTGGTGGCAACCCACGCCGGATAGACCAATTCATTGGCACTGGCAGCTCTCTGATGAGTTTGCCTATCCCAGAGACGTACTAACGAATGTCGAGCTATACGATATTGACGGAGAGTACGCTACCGCAGACAACGTTGCCAAGCTCCACGCTCTTGGCCCTAACGTTAAGGTGATTTGCTATTTTGATGCAGGAGTTTACGAAACCTATCGTTCCGACGCTGGTCGCTTTCCTAAATCTGTAATTGGTAATGCCGATACTGGCTGGAACGGCTCTTACTGGCTCGACATCCGACAGACCGATGCTTTATTGCCAATTATGCGTGACCGAATGCAAAATTGGTGTAAAAACAAGGGTTTTGACGCGGTTGAGCCGGATGAGACAGAAGTTTGGACTAATAATTCCGGCTTTCCTATAACCAAAGCCCAAAACAATCTTTATAACCAAAAGATAGCTGAAATGGCTCATTCGCTGGGCCTTTCGGTAGGGCTAAAGGGTAATACTACCGAAGCACCAGAGTTATGGTCTTACTTCGATTGGACACTCAATGAACAGTGCTGGCAGTACAAGGAATGTGATTCGTTGAAGACTAGCTTTATTGACCACAACAAGGCCGTTTTCAATATTGAGTACAACGTTAATCCTGATTGTACTCAGGCGAATAGCTGGCATATGAACTCGGCCCGTCGTGACCTGAATTTAGTTGGGCCAACCAATTCGGCCTATCAATACAGCCCTTGTATTCCAGATTCCAGGAGCGGCTGGTAGCAAGCAGCTATCCAAAATTTGAACACGTTAAAAGAAGTACAGTCTCCGTAACCTGCGGAGGTGTACTTCTTTTGATGTCGCAAGCCTTTTTAAAGCCAAAACTTGTAAAACCCCGGTTTAGGCTGCTTCTAGTATCGTTATAGACTTTAAACACAATTCAAAAGCGAATTAGAGGGAATAATCTTGTTTCTTAACCTTTTTGACTGCTATTGGGTAAATATTTGGAAGTTGTTAATTTACGCAAACTGGTCTTCTCAAACTATTGACATATAAAAAAATATATGCTACATTAACTTTAAGGGTTAACAAATAGACTAATCAGCGCCGCGTTTAATCAAACAAAAGCAAATTTCTTTTTGAACATTACAGGTTAGCGAGCGTTGTTGAGGAACAGCTATATTCTAACAATAGTTGGTATGCATGAGTTAAATGGATGAGACTCTGGATAACTTCTAAAGTCCCCCTCCAAATACAACCTAACATAACAAAGCTAAAAAATAACCCTAAGAGCAAAGCGTTATTTTAGTATTTCTAAACAATTTAGACAACTAAAATAGCAGGGTTTGAAGGCATTTGAAAATGGGTTGAACCTGAACCAAATTGAGGATAAATTCGGGTTGTTTTATACTTCCAAACAAACAACATAACTAAAATCTATTTAAGTTACGAAGCTGAATAAGGCTCAGGTTTTATTAATGTTTATTGTCAAGTTAGAAATCACCAAACTTTTGTTAAAGTTTGTCGTCAAGCTGGATAAGCTTAGGCTTTATTAAAGTTTGTCGTCAAACTGGATAAAAGTAAGAGCTTGTTAGAATTTGCCTAAGAAATTGGGGTAAAACTTGAACTTTATTAAGGTTTGTTATTAATCCAGGTAAAACTTAGGCTTATTAGGATTGCCCTGAATTAGCAGTGGGTAACAATAATTTTCTTATTGCAGTTAATAAATTATTAACTGCAAACACTATGGAGGAAACAATGAATCGTTCAGTCTTGATTACTGGTGGTGCCGGCTTTATTGGTTCACACTTAGCTGAAGCCCTTTTGGATGCGGGAGAAGCAGTCACGATTATTGATGACCTTTCAACTGGTGCTGTTGGTAATATTCGCCACCTCAAGGCCCATCCCCGTTTTCGCTTTGTAATTGAGCCAGTGGCAAACCAGCAAGTTTTAGCCGAATTAGTGGACGAGTGTGATGTTATTGTACATCTAGCGGCGGCGGTGGGAGTGCAGCTAATTATCAATAGCCCGGTACGTACTATTGAGACCAACGTAGGCGGTACAGAAGTAGTTTTGAAGTGGGCCGCCAAGAAAGGCAAGCGAGTGCTAGTCGCCAGCACTTCCGAAGTTTACGGCAAGAGTACCGAACTTCCTTTCCGTGAGACCGCCGACCTTGTACTTGGCCCCTCCCATTTGGGCCGCTGGAGCTATGCCTGCTCCAAATTACTGGATGAGTTTTTGGCATTGGGTTACTGGCAGGAAAAAGCGTTGCCTGTAACCGTTCTGCGCTTCTTTAATACAGTTGGGCCACGTCAGCTAGGTCGTTATGGCATGGTTGTGCCGCGCTTTGTGCGTTCGGCCTTACGCAACGAACCACTCCAGGTTTACGGGGACGGGCAACAAACGCGCTGCTTTACCTACGTTGGTGATGCGGTTCGGGCAGTTATGTTGCTTTTAGATTGCCCCGACGCTATCGGTCAGGTGTTCAATGTTGGAAACCCGGAAGAAGTGACAATTGAGCAATTAGCCCGCCGGGTGATTGAAATAAGCGGTAGTCGCTCCGAGATTGCCTATATTCCCTATTCGCAGGCTTACGAAGGCGGAGCCGGGTACGAAGATATGCGTCGCCGCGTGCCATGCATTGATAAATTGGGCCGAGCAACTGGCTACCAGCCGCAAGTAAAGCTTAACGCTATCTTGCAATCTGTTATAGATTACGAGCGCAAGAATATGGAACACCATATTACTGCTTTCCCGGTTCTAAGCCACTCAGTTTCAATTACCAATTCCGAACTTGAGGCAGTGTCAGCCTAAGTTAGAGTTAAAGCGTCTTCAGGTACAAACTGAATTCAAATGTTGTGGGTTGAGCTTTAGCACTGAAAAACTAACATGCACCGAGAGAGGTAAGATGAGACTATGCTAGTCGACAAAATTAGATTAAAACAGGCAAGGATTGGAATTGTTGGAATGGGTTATGTCGGCCTACCCGCCGCCGTTACCTTTGCGGAAAAGGGTTTCAAAGTAACCGGCTTTGATATTGCGAAGTGGAAAGTTGAGCGGATTAACCGGGGCGATAGTTTTATTGAGGATATTTCAAGTAGCCAGCTAGGGGCAGTAGTTGCGATGGAACGCTTCCGGGCTACTTCCAACTCAGACGAACTAGCCGAGCAAGATGTCATTATTATCGCAGTTCCCACTCCCCTAAATAAGACCCGTGAACCTGACCTGACGGCGGTGCGCTCGGCAACAGCTGATATTGCCCGTAACTTACAGCCCGGTCAACTGATAATCCTGGAAAGCACCACCTATCCTGGGACCACGGAAGAAGTGGTTAAACCTATCCTGGAAAAAAGCGGGTTAAAGGCCGAAGAGGATTTTTATCTGGCTTACTCCCCGGAACGAATTGACCCAGGCAGTAAGTGGAATTTTGAGGATGTGCCGAAGGTCGTAGGTGGAATGACTCCCGCCAGCCTGGATGCAGCTTGTGCGCTTTACCAGCAAATACTCAAGCAGGTAGTGCCTATCTCTTCCACTCAGGCTGCCGAAATGGTCAAATTATTCGAGAACATTTTCCGGGTAGTGAATGTGGCCCTAGTCAATGAAATGGCCCTGTTATGCAACAGAATGAAGCTAAACATGTGGGAAGTGCTGGATGCGGCCAGTACCAAGCCTTACGGGTTTATGAAGTTTACGCCCGGCCCAGGAGTAGGCGGGCATTGTATCCCGGTAGACCCCTTCTACCTGACCTGGAAGGCTCGCGAGTACGGTTTTCACACCCGCTTTATTGAATTAGCCGGAGAAATCAATCTTCAGATGCCCTACTACGTCAAGGAACTGATCACACGTAGCCTTAACCTGCAAGGGAAATCGCTCAAAAACTCGAAGGTGCTGCTATTGGGAGTGGCATATAAGAAAGACGTTGGAGATATGCGAGAGTCTCCGGCCATCAAGGTGATTGAGCTGCTAGACGAGACGGAAGCCCAGCTCGTTTACCACGACCCTTTTGTGTCTGAATTTGAAGAAGGTACTCACCGGCTACACTCGATGGAGCTAACCGACGCGCTTTTACAAGAGGCCGATTGTGTAGTCATCCTTACTGACCATACTTGCTTTGATTATGCCAACATTGTCCGGCAAGCTCAAATGGTGGTAGATACACGCAACGCAACCAAAGCTATTAGCCAGGACCGAAACAAGATTATCCTACTTTAGAGCCTGAAATTTGGACAAAGCTGGACAATGTCTGCATTACTTTAATGTAAACTGCCAGGCTAATCCCTAACCAGCAATCCGGCTTTGTCTAAATTCTTAAATTACTACCGACACTTATAGTTAGACCTTCAGGAGGTTGAATGTGATTAATAGAATAAGCTTATTTCAGGGGGTAGTCGTACGGTTGGGCCTGGTATGCGCTCTCTTTGTAGCAATTATGCTGACCGTGGTACCAAACCCAGCCGAAGCCGCTAAAGATAAGAAAGATAAGAAAGGCCATCATCAAATTGTGACTGGCCCGACCACGCCATCCCGGATAACTACTACGCCGCCTCGTGTTCTTGATCCGGCCCAACCACTCAAAGCCAAGAAAAAATCTGGGACTGGCCCGTTAAACACCAATTTTGCCGCCGCCCTTGCCCCTGTCGCCGCCGCGTCTACCAATCATACGCTGGATGCACGCGACATGAAGATTTTGCTTATTAGTGCTGTAGGCGGCTCTGACCCTGATTATCAGGCGATGAGTGCTTTTCTCAACCAGCTTGGTACTCCATTTGATACGCTGATTGCCTCTACCACGGTGCTTTCTTCAAATATGCTTTGGGATGGTGTGGCACACGGCTACTATCAGGGTGTCATCTTGACCGATGGCGATTTACTATATGAATCCCCGGTTGGGAGCGGTAACTATGTAAGTGCTTTTACTGCTGATGAATGGCAAACCCTCTCGAATTATGAAACCATGTTCGGGGTGCGGCAAGTCACTTCTTATACTATTCCTGGTTTGCCAGAAAGCTACGGCCTGTCAGACCCAAATTTTGCCTCTCAGGATACCAGTGTTACTCCCCTCAAAGCGAACCTTACGGCTGCTGGAAAAACCGTTTTTCCATATATTAACGCAGCCAATCCTATCACCATTCAATATGCCTGGACTTACCTGGCTAAAGTAGAATCGCCCCAGCCTGGTACGGTAGTCACCCCCTTACTAAATACTACCAATGGCTACACTGTCGCGGCTGTAAAGAAATATGCCGACGGGCGCGAGAATCTAGCTATAACCGCCGAAAACAATTCCTTTTTGATACACTCCCAGCTTTTGTCCTACGGTATCATTAACTGGGTTACTAAGGGGCTATTTTTGGGTGAGCGGCACGCTACACTGAATATACAGCCTGACGACTTATTTATTGAAGATGATATTTGGGACACTCAGGTAATGACTGACACCACCGGCATTAGCTATCGCTTGACCGGGAACGATTTTAAACAATTTATGAGCTGGCAAAATTCTAGCCGCGTTAAATATCCTCTGGCTTCCGGGTTGAAGATTGAGTGGCCTTTCAATGCCGATGGAACTAATCCGAATAACTATAATTACGTTGATACACTAACACCAGAGGTTCTAAAAGATAAGGCTAGTTTCAACTATATCAACCACACCTTTACCCACGCTAATTTGGATAATATTGATGCAGCTACGCTTACCACAGAACTTCAAAAGAATAATAATTACGCCACAAACAAAGGGTTGACACCCTATTACAAAGACTCGATGATCCAACCTGATATTTCCGGGTTGTTCAATCCAGTTTTTGCTAATACTGCTTATCAGCAAGGCATCCGCTATATTATCTCGGACGCATCCCGGCCCGAATGGAGCAATCCTAGCCCTAACGCAGGTTTTTATAGCCAGTACCAATCCGGCCTGCTGATTATCCCGCGTCATGCTTCTAACCTGTTCTACAATTTGACAACTCCCGCAGAATGGGTGTCGGAGTACAATTGTTACTACGGCCCACAGGGAGTTTGCCCAGACTTTCCCAACTCTACCCGTTGGAACACTAATCTCAATTATCAGCAGATATTGGATGACGAATCAAATTTCTGGCTTTCGTACCTGTTAAAGTGGGACATTGACCCGCTTATGTTCCACCAACCAAATGCCAGAGCCTACGATGGAATTCATTCTTTATTAGGAGATTTGGTTGAAGCCACTCTGAAAAAATATACCAGCCTCTATAACTTGCCAATTCAAAACTTGACCCAGCACGAGGTTGGTATCAAAATGGCAAACCGAATGGCCTATAACGCCTCTGGCCTACAGGGTACGCTATATCCAGGACAAAAAATTGTTTTGACTACTACGAAGGCGGCTTCAGTTCCAGTTACCTATGCCAAAAGCATAAGCGGAGCTGGTTTCCAAAATGAACTATATGGCGGTCAATATATCTCAACTATTCCGATGGCGGCGGGCCAGACGCGCACGATTACTTTGCCATAGTGTTCTATTATTAAGATTATAGGCTGTCAATTTGAAGTAAGTGGCAGCCTGTAATCCGATAGATTGCAAATTTTTTAGGATATTAGATTATTCGAGCATATTCTACTTTTATTTACTATCAAGCTCCACTAAACTTGGATAAGCCCAGGGTCTTCTAACACAGGGAATGACGAACAATGCTTAATTACAATAGGTCAAATGCTGATTTTTCTCAGAACAGACCAAAAGTAAAAGTTGCTAAAATTAAATTATTTTTTTCAAGCGTTGCCGAAAAAATTCTGCCAGCAAATTCTCTTTTTGCTACCTTGTCAAACGTGGCCCAGCCAGAATTAGTGCTGGGTAACTCTCAAGCTACGCTTGAACCTGAATTGCAGCAACCAAATGAAACTGAAATACCTCCGGCAAACGTTCCCACTAAACCAGCTCTCAAAGTTTTACTGATTGCGGAAGGTACTTATCCATTTCATTGGGGCGGAGTTAGCACCTGGTGTCATTTACTGATACGTGATTTGCCCGAAGTAGATTTTAGCCTGTATAGCATAGTAGCCGACCCACTGATTAAACCTCAAATTAATTTACTCGACAATGTGGTAGAATTCATCCCTGTACCGCTCTGGGGTGTACTTGGCACTTTAGAGCTAAGCCCAAATTTAGGATTGGCCGAGTTACGTCACCGCAAACAGCACACCAGCGAGGCAGTTATTGCGGAAAAATTTGTGCCGGTATTTCGCGCTTTTATCAGGGATATGTTCCTCAGCGACACCGAGGCGGAACGTATGGGGGTGCATATTCACCAGATGTACCGGTTTTTCCTGGAATACGATTTCGATACTACTTTTCATTCGCAAGCCGTTTGGAATTGCTACGTAAAAGCTATGCAGCAGGATTTCCCGCTTGCCGCCGCGCATCACGGTTATAGCGAGGCGACTTTTACTTTGTCAGATATAACTCAGGGATTACAATGGCTGTATCATTGGTGTTTTCCTCTGGCAAAACCACTACCCCAGGTTGATGTGGCCCACGCTTCTACCGCAGGTATTAGCACAATGATTGGCGTAATTGCCAAGCTGGAATATGGGACGGCCTTTCTGCTTAGTGAACATGGTATTTACTTGCGAGAACGCTATTTAGCCGAAGCCAGCAATCCAAACACATTATTTCTCAAGCTGCTGGCCTTGCGCTTTGCGCGTCGCATGACCGACCTCAGCTATGTAGTAAGTGACCAAATTTCGCCCTGTTGCGACTACAACCAGCGTTGGGAACTGCAAAACGGAGTTCCGCCGGAGCGATTACGCACTATTTATTATGGGGCGGATGCCGACAAATTTTATGCTGGGGACAAGCCAATTGGAGACCCGCCGGTGGTGGTTTGGGTAGGACGTATTAATCCGCTCAAAGATGTGATTACCCTCCTGAAAGCGGCTGCAATAGTCCATGAAACGCGGCCTGATATTAAATTCCGGCTTTATGGCTCTCCCCCTAAAGAGGATCAATCTTATTACGAGGAATGTTTGCTGCTACGGGCCAAGCTTGACCTGGAAGAAGTCGTTATTTTTGCCGGTTATGCTTCAAATGCGGCTGTCGCTTATAACGAGGGAGATGTAGTATTACTTTCCAGCATTTCGGAAGGTTTCCCCTTCGCTACTTTAGAGGCAATGCTTTGTGGCAAGCCAGTAGTAGCAACCTCTGTGGGGGGCTTGCCAGAACAAATTGAGGGTTGCGGAATTGTGGTAGAGCCACGTAACCCGCAAGAAATGGGTGAGGCCGTCCTTACCCTGATGAACGACCCGGAATTATGCGCGCGCTATGGCAAAGCGGCCCGCGAGAAAGCGTTGCAGGAATTCAGTGTCCACCAATCCCGCGAAGCTTATCTATCAAGCTATCTTCGGGTCATGAAACAAAATAATCAGGAAAATGTCTTGGCAGGTAAAAGCGAATACCAATTGCAGCAAGTTCAGCAGCTATTAGCCCAAACCGCCGCAACCCAAAACAGCCTGCCTACAGCATCAAACCTGGATTGCGAAGTTGCGACCAAATTTGATATTGAACAAACGAACGATGCTAATAATGGCAGGCAACCCGCTACTAGCAAGGCCGTACCGCTTCGCGCTTCTATGCGTAGGTTGCAACTTTTGGTTTTGAATAAGCCACAGGAATGGTTGCCCCACGACCCGGAAAGTATTCGTACTATGGCTAAAGAAATAACCAGCCAAAATTTCCAGCCGGTTGATTATTTGGAAATAGCTGCTATACTTGAATCAAAAGGCATTACTGACGAATTTGCTTCGCAACATCATAACGCTCCTGACACTTTTGAGCTGGCAAAGGCAGTATTAGCAGCAATCCGGGCTGAACCACCAATAGCCGCACCGCCGGAGATTCCGACAGAACCAACCCAAAGCTTTAAGCAAGTGCTAGTCAGCTATTTACAAGGGCCAATTTCGTTTTTGCCCAGTTTGCTGGTGCTACTTACCATCCAGATTTTTAGTTTTGGCGGTCAATGGGCCGGAGGGCAAATAATGGCCCTAAGCCTGGGCATGAGTGCAGGCTTGCTTATAACCAACGGTTTTCTCCAGGCGGTAATGCGACGGGCCTCGATTTGCCTTTCGTTAGGTAATTCGCAATCTGCCCGCCGGTTTCTGATTCGCGGTTTGGGCGTAGCCGCTTTGATTGTCGTAGCGGTGGCACTATTAACCTTTCTGATTACAAGCTGGACAGAAGTTATAACATTGGAAGAGCGGCTTATTTTCTGCCTGGCTTTTGTGGCTCTTTCGACAATTTGGCTGGTGGGTGGCCCGTTGGCACTGGTGCAAGCCCAGATATGGCTGGGTATTGGACTGGGAGGGGGTTTGTTTACCGGCTTTGTGGCTGACCGAGTGGCGGCATTATTTACTGATTTGCATCTAGTGTTTGGTACTGTTCTGGGGTTTCTGGTAACACTTGGCCTGATTATTTGGGCGGAAACACGGGCTTTTGCCCCTAGAAGTAAGGCTGAAAAGGATAGCAAAATACTTTTACCTTCACCGGCTTATCTACTTTACGAAGCTCTGCCTTACTTTATCTATGGCACACTCTACGCCCTGTTTATAATCGCCCCCCATTTTCTAGGCTGGTTTGGGAAACTTGGCGAAAACCAAACCCGGCAATTCGCTATTACTAGCCTTGAAGTCGGGCTAACCCTGGCAATGTCGCCAGTAGTTTTGGTTAGTGGAATTATAGAACGAACCCTGCGCTTGTTCTGGACTAAAGCGGCGGTAGCCCAAAAAACTACTCCCGGTTTGCAAGTAGAGCAGTTTGGTAAAACGTTACTCAATTTTTACTGGCAGCAGTGGAGGCTTTATGAGCTAGTTTTGGCGGGACTTAGTCTTGCTTTCGCGCTACCGCTTTGGCTCGCGTTGGATAGCGGGCTGCTAAAAGGCTTGCTTGGCTCTAATCCGACTACTGCTATAATTTTCTTTCTCACGGGACTGGTAATCTTCTTTTTGTTGGGGCAAGGGCTGTTTAACTGTGTATTTTGTATTACGCTGGCCCGGCCCCAATTCGCCGTCCGTGCTGTGGCTATTGCTATGGTGGTTATGTTCGCACTTGGAACGCCTTTGAGTCTATGGGTAGATTTTAGCTATTGTTTAGTAGCGTTTATTGCAGGAGTTTTCACTTTCGTAACAGTATCGTCCCGCCTGACCCAGCGGCTTTTAGCCTCAGCGGACTATTACTACTTTTCATTTTTTTAAGAAGCTGGGAATTAAAGAAAAGCATGAGAAATCCTCATTCAACAAATCGCCGCCGCTTTTTGATATATGGTGCGCTTGGCCTGGTTGGGGCCGCCGGAGTAGGTAGTCTTAAAACTATATTCAATCAGGAAGCGGATCCCCAACAAACTGCTAAGATTAATCCAATACCTACCAATGCTGTGACCCGAACCGTAGCCCCAACCCAAACGATTAGCCCGACCCCAACCAGCACTCCGATTCCGTGGCGCAATCCAATTGAAGCAGAAAACAAACAGTCTGGCAGTCCTAATTGGGTCATTACTAAAAGTGGCGATGATACGCTACTTCAAATTAAAGGTTATGCTTCGGCGACCAGCGTAAATAAAGGTGAGCCGATAAATCTGCACGTTTCGGTCAACCCGGCTCAAGATTACGCAATGGAAATCTACCGCATCGGTTGGTACAACGGGGTCGGCGGACGCTTGATGCAAACAGTCGGGCCGATAGCTGGCTCAACTCAAAATATACCTGCGCCGGACAGCTTAGGTACAGTCGCCTGTAATTGGCCGGTGGCTTACAGCTTGAAGGTGCCAGCCAGTTGGACGAGCGGAGTGTATCTGGTCAAGCTTACTAACACACAAGGGTGGCAAAATTACATTCATTTTGTGGTACGGGACGATGCGCGTGCTTCGGATTTGTTATTTCAGTGTAGCGTGACCACCTATCAGGCTTATAACAATTTTGGTGGCAAAAGTCTTTATCCCGACAACAGCCTGGACGGGAAGGCGGCCCGCAAAGTTTCGTTTGACCGACCTTACGCCAATATTGGAGCTTTACAATTTTACGATTGGGAGATGCCACTGCTCCGTTTTATAGAGAAAAATAGCTACGATATATCCTATTGTACTAATTTAGATTTGCATTCCAACGCTAGTTTAATAGATTCTCACAAGGCTTTCCTTTCAACCGGCCACGACGAATATTGGAGCATGGCAATGTATGACAATGCTCTGGCAGCCCGTAGTAATGGTAAGCATTTGGCTTTTTTTGGAGGTAATGCGGTATACTGGCAAATCCGAATGGAAAGCTCGGCTGAGGGCATACCCAATCGGATAGTAACTTGTTACAAAAGTTATTATCTGGAAGACCCTCAATATCCTGGCCCTAAGACCACGTATCTCTGGCGCGAACTTATACCAGGCAAGCCTAGTTCGGAAGCAAGCCGACCCGAAAACCAGCTAATCGGCATTATGTACGATAGCTTTATCAATAGTACCGTTGGACAAGCATATGTGGTAACAAATAGTGACCACTGGGTCTATGCTGGAACGGGCTTTAGCAATGGAACAAGTGTGCCGGGGATTGTGGGTTACGAATGGGACAAACGCTACAGCAATGGTTTAGAGCCTGGCGGATTGGTGCAACTTTCTAACTCATTAGTGGTAAACGAGAATAAAGTCAACACCTACGCGCACTCTTCAATTTATCAGGCCAGCAGTGGAGCATGGGTCTTTGCTACCGGCACAATTTACTGGAGCTATGCTCTCGACTTTTGCGGTTTTCAAACTAACGATTTACGGAATGTAGGCATCCAGCAGACCACCAGCAATGTATTAAACCGCTTTGTTAATAACGGAGCGAAACCTTCAGCTTTGTTTGGTAATGTTTCTACAGGTTTAAAAAGCACGGCTACCCCTTCGCCCTGAATAGCCCTAAAAAGTCTTTTGAAGCATTGGCAGGGAAAAAAAAGGTAGGTACTTTATGAGGTGCAACAAGCTGATTTGGGTGCTATGGTTTCTGGTTATAATGCCGGTTCTGGTGGCGTGTGCCTCGAAATCCAACCAAAACTCTATGACATATGGCGATGCTAAATTCAAACAAACTTGGGAATATAGCGATAAGCTGGTGAGTGAAGTACCGGGCGCAGGCCGCGGTTATACCTGGGGGCAAAATTCCTTTGGCATTTTGCAGGAAGAATATAATGAAGCACCGGCGGGTCGCCGGATGGTGCAATATTTTAACAAGAGCCGGATGGAACTTGCGCCGGATGGTAATTCTGTTACCAATGGGCTGCTTACTAAAGAACTTGTGGGCGGGCTGCGTCAGGTTGGTGAGGCTAAATACATTCAGTTTGAGCCTAGCAAAACCCAAATTGCCGGGGATGATAATAGTGCCGGAGGTAATACTATTGCCCCAGCTTACGCCAGCTTCAAAAAAGTTGTTACATTTAGTTCGGGCGAAAATATTGCCCCTTCAAGGGTGAATCAAGCGGCAAACCTGGGACTGGGTAAAGCTGGTGAAGTAGCCACTCTCACCAATCCGCCAACTCAGCTATTAATTGGTTACTACGAGTCAACGCTGGGACACAATGTTCCTAAAGTTTTTGAAGATTACCAAAACTTGAGCGGGCAGGTTTGGAATGGGACAAACTATCAAAAAGGCCGGGTCTATACTGAAAATCCAACTACTAATGTTTTTGGCTACCCTATCTCGGAAGCCTACTGGGTTAGAGCGGTAGTCGCCGGGGTCGAGAAAGACGTATTGGTACAACTTTTTGAGCGCAGGGTATTAACCTATACTCCTTCAAATGCTGAGCCTTTTAAAGTAGAAATGGGTAATATTGGGCAGCACTATTACCAGTGGCGTTATCTGTCTGGTACTGCTATCCCCGCGCCACCGGCGGCACCGGCGGCAAAGTGGTGGCTACCTACGCCAGATAAACCAATTCACTGGCACTGGCAACTCTCTGAGGATTTTGTTTATCCCAGGGATGTACTGCCTAACGTAGAAGTGTACGACATTGATGGAGAACACGCTACAGCTGAGACGGTTGCCAAGCTCCATGCTCTTGGCCCTAACGTTAAGGTGATTTGCTATTTTGATGCAGGAGTTTATGAAACCTATCGTTCCGACGCTGGTCGCTTTCCTAAATCTGTGATTGGTAATGCCGATACTGGTTGGGATGGCTCTTACTGGCTCGACATTCGACAGACTAATATTTTGCTCCCGATTATGCGTGACCGAATTCAGCAGTGGTGCAAGGATAAAGGTTTTGATGCTATCGAGCCGGACGAGACCGAGGTTTGGAGTAATAAATCAGGCTTTTCCATTACCAAAGAGCAAAACAACTTTTATAATCAGAAAATAGCTGAAATAGGACATTCGATGGGTCTTTCGGTAGGATTAAAAGGTAACACTGGTGAAACGCCGGAGCTATGGCCCTATTTCGATTGGACTTTGAATGAGCAGTGCTGGCATTTCAAGGAGTGTAATTTGCTTAAAACCAGTTTTATTGACCACAACAAAGCAGTTTTCAACATTGAATACGAGACTAGCCCGGATTGCAACCAGGCGAATAGCTGGCATATGAATTCGGCCCTGCGTGACTTAAATCTGGTTGGCTCAACTAATTCGGCTTATCGCTATACCCCCTGTGTGTCTAACTCTAAAGATAAGTGGTAAGGCTAAAGCCTTGTTAATAAGCAAACAGGCTTCGCTACTCAAATTATATAGCTGAGATAAAGGTTACGTTACTTATGGATACTTTATTTTCTGAACCTGCCCCAGGGTTTGGCCGAGCTACAAACCAAAATCTTTTCGTTATCTACTATGGCTGGCTGATTGCAGATAGTGCGGGGAAGCCAAATCAGGTGGCACAGTGCATTGCGGCGGCCCAACCGAAGTTGCTAATTGCCTCATTTTATACTTTTGAACCCAAATATCTTAATTTGAGTGAACCAGTACGGGCGATGCTACATCAGGCAGGAGTAAGCATCTTTGCTTATGTCGATACGGATTATGCCAGACGAGACCGTGATATAGTCAAAGCCGAAGCTTATAATTATCTTAGTCAAGACATGGATGGTATCTTTTTCGATCAGGCTTGCAACTTTTTAGACGGCTCTCAGTTCGCCTATTATCAGGATTTGTATGAGTATGTACGAAGGTATAACAAACTGGTTATCCTTAATCCGGGTATCGGTCTACCGGGCGAGGAAATAATGAACGTAACCGATATTTTAATGGTAGAACATGCCTGGCGCGAACTCTACCAAACTAATCCGTGGTTTACGGCTTACCCACCTGAACGGTTTATGGGAAATTCTAGCAACGAACACCCCGAACTGTCCTGGCACTACCATATTAATTGTGAGGTTGCGACCCAGGATACGAAAGAAGCCTGGAATAAAGGGGTTGGTTGGCATTTTAGCACCGACAAATACATTACTTTGCCGGATTGGTTTTCACAATACGCTTCTAACCTGCGCTAACTTGTAGAAGAAAATTTTCCGGCAACTTGCGGTTTTCCCCTCGCAGATGAGTAGCATAATACATTTGCAGACTTGTCAATGGCTTTTGGAACGGCAGCTAGACGATTGCAAAAACTTGAGTTTTCCTATTACCTAACGTTTGTTGACAAATGAGCCAAAATGCCTTATAATCTTAGGGAGAATAAATGACTTTGCTAATTTCTTTTAGAAAATGGAAGAAAAGAAGTGGAAGGACATTAAAAGGTGAACCTGGACGCAATTGACCTGAAAATTCTGGCAATTTTGCAAGCCGATGGCAAAACTTCGCACGCGGCCATTGCCGAGCAGGTGGGGATAAAAGCCCCTTCGGTCTTTGAGCGGATAAAGAAATTGGAAACGCGGGGAGTTATTCGAGGTTACACTGTTTTAATAGATGCCGAAGCTTTGGGCAGAAACTTGACCGCCCTGATTAGTGTCACCTTGATGGGCGGGCCGGATTATGCCGACGAAAGCGCAATCGTGGCGGAACTGGCGGCAGAACCAGCGGTGGAAGAATGTCATATCGTAGCCGGAGACGAATCTTTTGTGCTGAAAGTGCGGGTACGTACTCCAAAGGAATTACAGGATTTGACTATCCGTCTGAGAAGGATTAAAGGCGTAGCCCAAACCCGCACTACCGTTGCGCTTAGTACCCCGCTTGATAAGCCCGGCCCGACAGTAGATTAAAAAACTGTTCTAAAAATCTGGTAGCCCAAAGAAAAGAGCGGCAACGTTCTTTTTTTGTGCCTTCGTATCTTTAATAAAGATTTATAAAAGAATTACAAAATTATAAAGAAAGGTGGAAATAAAAATGATGACCCGAACTAATCAATTTGTGACAAATCGATTGGCAATAGGGCAGGGCGGAGTAGGGCGTACCCTCGCTTTGCTGGTAGTTCTTAACGGTTTGTGGGGCGGAGCATGGTTGCCCTACAAAGTTGCGCTGGAACAAATGCCGGTATCAGTTTATGCCGCCTTGCGGGTGCTAATCGTATCGCTGGTGTTGTTGCCGTTCGCCTGGCTGGATTTGCGACGACATCTGCGGGCGGGTGGTAGCAAGCCGGGCCTTAAAAACTTACCGCGCCTGCTGCTACTAGCTTTAATTGGGGTAGTGCTAAACAATTTGCTGGTTTTTAACGGGGCAAAACTGGCAAACGCAACCGATGCTTCGCTGCTGGCGATTACCGAAACGCTGTTTACCGCACTATTGGCCTGGTTCTTCCTGAAAGAAAAATTCCCGCCCATGAAGTTGCTTGGCCTGTCAATAGGAGCGTTCGGGGTTTATTTGCTGGTGGCAAAAGGTTTGTATTTGCCTCAATTAAATAATGGTGGGCAAGCTTTGGGTAGCTTGCTGCTGCTGGGCGGGTTTGGCTTTGAAGCTTTGTATACTTTGCTGGCTGCCGGAAGCGTGCGCCGTTTTCCGCCACTGGTAATAATCGTTGGCACAAACTTGACCTCGCTTTTGTTCTGGGGGCCAGCCGCCGGGATAAGTTTGGCCGAATCTAATTGGCAATGGCCGCAACTGGATTGGGCCGGAATTGCTGCGATTGCTTATCTGGTGCTGATTTGTGGCGCGTTTGGCTATAGCGTCTGGTTTAAGGCTTTGCGAAAAGTTGAGCCGGGCCTGATTTCAATTACGCTATTTCTACAACCACTGGTCGGCGTAATATTAGGTGCGACTTTGCTGCACGAAAAACTAACCGAGGTTACTTTAATTGGCGGTTCGCTGGTAGTTGCCAGTTTGGGCCTGATAGCACACGGTGCAACTCAGAGCCATAGCTCAACTACTTCCGAACTGGGTAGCAACGGGCAGGCATCTTACGCCGAAATTGCGCTGGACGAACCTGAACGCCAGCGTCTTGGCCGCGCCCTTTCCAAATCGCTATCCCTCGAAGGGGATGATTAAAATTTGCGAAATTGGCTATGACATTCAGAAAGTCGCCTTTAATTGTGAGGCGGGCGGTAGTCTGGTATAATCTGTTTCAACTGAAAAACGGTTAAAAACATTATTTAACATCAGGTAAAAGGTGATTAAGAATGCCAGTTTATGCTTATAAATGTATGAGTTGTGGCAGCGATTTTGAGCGGCTGCGCGGTATGTCGACCAGT
This sequence comes from Chloroflexia bacterium, assembly GCA_038323095.1. GTDB lineage: Bacteria > Chloroflexota > Chloroflexia > Chloroheliales > Chloroheliaceae > L227-5C. The sequence goes on from JBBQGP010000002.1 coordinate 46,852, forward strand.
GATAGCGAAGTAGAATGCCCGGATTGCGGCAGAGGTGGTCAGGCTAAACGCAAACTTAGCACTTTCGCCGCAATGAGCAAAAGCGACGGCGTAACCCGCCCGGCCAGCACTACTAATGCCAGCCCCAGCAATTCTGGTGGCTGCTGCGGCGGTGGTTGCGGCTGCGCTCATTAGTCAGGCTTAATAATGCTGGATAACCCCCTGACTTATTTTATATTCGGTTTGTTGTTTGCCTGGATTGGTTCTTATTTTTATAGTGCCTGGCACAACCGACGGAAATTAACCTGGCTGGCGAAGTGGCTTGAGCCATCGTTGCATATCTTGGGCAGTAAAATTTCGAGCCGGTGGCACGGCACTGACCGCCTGGATATTTTAATCGGCGAGGGACGGGGAATGATGCGGGACGGGGCGATAGTGCTGGGAGTGCAGTCGCGCCGCCTTTTTAACGCCCTGATTTCTACCTTGCGCGGCGGGCGTGACAACATGAACATTCTGGTCAGCTTGCAAAATATGCCTGCCTCCGCTTATCAATTTGAAGTTTTTGGGGCAAAAGAACCCGTCCCGCGCACCGTAGCCCTGAATATGGCAGCCTGGGATATTGAAGATTATAGCCGCGCTCCTTACCGGGTGGCTTTTCAGGATGAAACAGGCCGGGATAATGCTTTCCGGCTAATTACGCTGCTGCTGGATTTAGGGTTGGATATTCGGCGGGTTTCGGTGCGCCCGGTTTTGCCGCAGTTGTTCTTTACCTTTAACATGGGGCGATTGCCACAAAGCGAGGCGGGTGAACTTTTGCGGATAGTACGTGGCGTGGCCGAAGAAGCCAGCCAGCCTGCCAAAACCAATCTGCGCCCGCCGCGTTCCGGCAACAAATCTTCTAAAACCTCTAAAAAAGAAATTGACAAACTTAATCGTCAATTTCCTCCGGCGATGACCCAACCCGTCAACGACCCCAAACTCAGCCGCAACGGACACCATAAAGAGGAGTAGTTTTAAGTTTTGAGTTAAAGAATTCGGGGTCTATTTATGTCTGATGATATTTTGTAGGATACTGCTCCGCCAGTAGATTTTTGATTAACTTCTATTGACAGAGCAATATCTTACTGAAATATTAACTCAAAACTCAAAACTTAAAACCCTCTCAAGACTGCCAGCCATTGAGGTGGGATTTGTGCCAGTTGTAGGCCGAGCGTATCATATCTTCAAGATTATATCGAGCGTGCCAATCAAGTTCTTTGGTAGCTTTGGTATTGTCGGCCCAAATCGCCATTGCATCGCCGGGACGACGGGCTACTTCATCCACCTTGAAGTCTGTGCCGGTAACACGTTTGGCAGTGTCAATTACTTCCTTAACAGTATTGCCGTTACCCGTCCCCAGATTATAGGACGTAGTCTGGTTGGTTTTCATCAAATATTCCAGAGCCAGAATATGGGCTACTGCTAAGTCTACTACGTGAATATAATCGCGGACACAAGTACCATCGCGGGTTGGGTAGTCTGTCCCGAAAACCTTGACCGATTCTATTATGCCCAGCGCAGCTTTCAAAACTAGCGGTATCAAATTTAGAGTGATTGACCAATCCTCGCCAATTTTAGCGTCAGGAGCAGCCCCAGCTACGTTAAAATAGCGCAAACTGGAACTTCGCAGACCATAAGCGGTATCGTAGCGTTTCAGGGCGCGTTCGACCATCAATTTGCTTTCCCCGTAGGGGCTTTCCGGGTTAAACGGATTGTTGTCCTCGCTAACTGGCAAACTTTCGGGATTGCCGAAAATGGCGCAGGTAGAAGAAAAAATAAAGTAGTTAATTTTATGGCGTACCATCGCATCCAGCAAATTCAGCGTGCCACAAAAATTATTGTGAAAATATTTGCCGGGTTGCTCTACCGATTCGCCTACCGATTTATAGGCGGCAAAGTGAATAACCGCGTCGGGCTTCTGCTCCTGAAAAACCCGGTCTAGTAAGGCACTATCGGCGGTATCACCTACGATTAGCTTATCAGCCACGCCCAGAGCTTCGATAGCTTGCCGGAAACCTTTTTCCAGCGTATCCAAAATTATTACATCGTGGCCTCGTTCGATTAATTCGCGCACCGTATGTGAACCAATATAGCCAGCCCCACCCGTTACTAAAACTTTCATCGCGTCTCCTTATTATAATTTTTGGAAGAATTAAAAACTGCTTACTCTCTGAATTACTATATCATCAAGAGTATAACCGTTTTTAATACCTCAAAAGTTTCGCCAAATTTTAGGGATTATTCAGGAAAGCGGGCTAAACTTTCTTCGAGCCAGCGCACCACCGCTTCGTTTTGGCGGGCGCGAAGTTCTAGCACCAACTGTCCAAATTGATTGGCTGGATACTCGGATAAATTGCGCTCCTGGGTCAGGCGTTCGAGGGCGGCCCGGCTATTCGCTAATTGTTCTTCCAGCAGGCGACGGGCAGCAGCTTCGCTTTCGCGGCGGGCAAAATAAAGCTTTACCAAAAAATTCAGACGAATTTCGCGAGTTTTTTCGACTGGTCGCTCGACCCACTCGCTAAAATGGCTGCGCCCGGCTTCGGTTAGGTAATACATGCGTTTGAATTTGTGGGGACTGATGGCTTCCGGGCGTGGTTCAATCAAGCCGTCGCGCTCCAACTTTTTGAGCAGGGCGTAAAGCATACTCATTTCCAGATGATAAACTTGCCCAAGCTCGGTATCCAGCGCGAAAAAACGGGTCAAATCGTAGCCGTGATGTGGCCCTTCCGCCAGCAAACCCAAAATGGCGTACTCTGCCGGGTGGCGTTCTTCGCCGGGACTATTCAGATTTTGACGACGGTTGCGCCTTGTCGCTTTTTCGCTCAGGCTCATTTTCTGCTACTTTTTGCTACTGATTAATAATATGGATTTGGGAGGCATCAATTCTTAACCACCAATCGCGCTGCTTATGTAAAGCAAGCTGGTCATAAAGCTGGCTACTAACTTCTATTTCGAGTTCGATTTTTCCAATTTTTTTAGTTTCAGGCAAATCAGAAGTAGATTCATCCAGCAAGCGCATTTTCAAAAGATGGGTTGAACCACGCCCAATTTCTTCGATTATTCCAGCTTTCAAATAATTAGTAGTACCGAACAACTCAACTTCGTCCAAAGGTTGGAGCAACTGTACCCGTTCAGGCCGAAACATCAAGGTTACTTTTGAATTTGGTACAAAAACCTGCCCTGCTTCTACATCGACCCAAAGTTGAAAATGAGCCAGTTGCACCAAAACCTGTTTTTGAGCCGAATTCACTTCCAACACTTCGCCACTCAGCAAATTGCGATTACCCAAAAGCCGGGCTACATCTTCGCTATTTGGACGGTAAAATATTTCGTGTCGTGAACCGTATTGCAAAATTTTGCCCTGATTATACACTGCGATGCGGTCAGCCAACACGTAAGCTTCGTCCAAATCATGCGTTACAAAAACTATTGGAATAGCCAAACGACGGCTCAACTTTAGCATTTCTTCGCGTAATTGCTGGCGGATATTGGCATCCAAAGCTGAAAAAGGCTCGTCCAAAAGCAAAAGCGGTGGCTCGATTGCCAAAGCGCGGGCTAAAGCAATTCGCTGCTGCTGCCCGCCCGATAATTGACGGGGCTTGCGCTGCTCCAAATCCTGTAGTTGCATCAGTTCCAGCAAATTTTTTACCCGCCGGACAATCTCGCTACGATTTAGCCCAATTAGCCCATAACTGATATTTTCGGCTACATTTAGATGCGGGAACAAGGCATAATTTTGGGGGACGTAGCCGACGCGCCTTTGCTGCGGTTTCAGGTTAATCTTCTGCTGGCTATCATAAACTACTTTTTCGCCGATGACAATTCGCCCGCTATCCGGCGCGAATATCCCGGCAATCGCTTTGAGAGTAATGCTTTTACCGCTTCCAGATGGGCCGAACAAAACTAAAACGTTGTTGCCACCCGGCTCTGGCCGGAACTCGAAACAACTTTGCAATTCAAAATTCTTTAGTTTTTTTTCGATGGCTATTTCCAGCACCGCCGATTTGCTTACTCCTGATTAATTGTAGTATAACGGGCTAAACTTTTGAAAACAAGCAAAACGGCAAAGCTGACGACCACTAAAATAACCGATAAGGCCAAAGCCTGGTTAAGCCCGCCACTGCCCTCCAAAGCCGAATATATTGCCAGTGGCATTGTTTGGGTCTTGCCCTGAAAATTGCCCGCAAACATAATTGTTGCCCCAAATTCACCCAAAGCCCGCGCCCAGGTCATCACCAGCCCGCCTAGCAAAGCGGGCAAAGCCAGAGGAACGGTGATGCGGCAGAAATTGCGCCAATTGCTGCTACCCAGCGTAGCCGCCACTGTTTCGAGGCTGCTATCTACTGCTTCAAAGCCAGCTTTGGCCGATTTTATGTAAAAAGGGGCGGCTACGAAAAGTTGAGCCAGCACTACCGCCCCCGTTGTAAAACCGAGCGTAATCTGGAAATTGCGTTCCAGCCATTCGCCCACAAAACCACGCCGCCCCAAAGTAATCAGCAAAGCGACCCCCGCTACCGAAGGCGGCAGCACCATCGGTAAATCCAGCAAGGTATCCAGCACATTTTTGCCGGGAAATTGGTAGCGTGCCAAAAGATAGGCCAAAGGTGTGCCAAAAATAACAGTTAGCAGCAAAGAAAGTAAAGTGGTTATCAGGCTCAGGCGTAAAGCCTCGATTACTACCGGGTCAGCCAGAAATTCGCCCAAAATATTGCTTGCCAGCGTCCGACCCAAAATTGCCAGGAGTGGCACAACCAGAAACAAAATCAGCACCAGCCCGCTTGCCAGCAGCCAAAATACATTCAGGCTGAAGCGATTTTGGCCGGGAAACTTGAAGCGGGGTTTTAGACTTTGGGTTACTTTTACTTCCACCTGTTCACAAACCTCATATCAGAATTCGCAATTTTCTTTAATTTCGCGCAAAGACGCTAGGGTTTGGCCGGAATAAAGTTGTTTTTCTTGAAAATAGCTTGCCCTTTTTCGCCCAGCACATAATCGGTAAAAACTTTGGCGGCGGCAGGATTGGCAGCAGCTTTGAGCGCAGCAATCGGATAGGTTGCAATGGTATTAAATTGGTCGGGTATATCAATTGTAACTAGATCTGGCGCGATTTTGGCTGATACATCCGAGCTATAAACTACGCCCGCATCGGCTTCGCCCAATTGTACCTTTGTGACTACTTGCTTCACGTTGGCTTCCTGCGAGACAATATTTTTCAGCACTTTGTCCTTGAAATCTGCCCCAAAAGCAGCGTCGGCACTCATTTTATCCAGCGCGGTCAGGGTGTAGCCGCCGACGGGTACGTCTTTTTGAGCGGTCACGAATTTTAGGCCGGGTTTGCCCAAATCCTGCAAAGTCTGAATTTTGGCGGGATTATTTTTGGGCAAAATTAGTACCAGCCGATTACGAACGAAGGTTGTACCTTTGTCGGCTACCAGGTTGCTTTTCAGAGCGTTATCCATTTCGCTTTGATTGGCACTGGCAAAAACATCAGCCTTTGCCCCCTGCTCAAGCTGGGCGCGGAGGGTATTCGAGCCACCAAAGTTATAGCTAATCTTTAGCCCGGCGTTATCTTTTTCCAATTCGGCCTTGATTTCGTTAAAAGGGTCGGTCAGGCTGGAGGCGGCAAACACCACGAGTTCCCCGCTCAGATTTTGCTTTGGACTTGAGGCGGCGGCTACAGTGTTATTAGCAGCACTGGTTACAGCTATCGTAGTTGAAGCAGCACTGGTATTCGCGGCAGGTTGCGGGGCGGTGGTGGTGGTGGCATCACCACAAGCCACCAGGAATAGGCCCAAAATTAACATTAAAAGGCCCAAAACAAAGCTTTGCCTGTGCTTGATTAGCATTTGTCTCTCCCCATATCTAAAAATACTTCTCCAAAGCTTGATACTCAATAATTGAGTATAAGGCCAGCTCGATTTAATGTCAAACCAAAAAGGTGGAGAAAATTCGAGCCTAGTCCGCCCAAAAGTATAAATAACTTGACACGAGCAATGTCTACTTTTACAATGCAAGCGTGTACTTCTTTTAAGGTGGATAGTTTCTTTTTGGATTTTAACGTGGTAAGAATATGAATACGATACAAAAAGTGGGTGATAGTATGTCCGACCCAAGTAGTTTGACCGGCTCAATATTAACCTGGGTAGATAAAGACGGGCAGTCGCACAGCAAGCAACTTTCTGAGGGTAAGTTAAATATTGGCCGTCACACTCAAAATGACATTGTGCTGGACGACCCAACCGTATCACGCCGTCATGCTACAATCAGTTATGAAGATTTGCGTCATTATTTGAGCGACCAAAGTAGCCGCACCGGGACTTTGCTTAACAAAAACTTGATTCAGCCGGATGAGCCACAGTTGCTCAATGATGAAGATGAAATTGAAATTGGGCAGGTAACTTTTACCTTTCGTGACCCCAATAAAACGATTGGCAAAGCTCAATACGAGGAAGCTCTACGCGCCTCGACCCCCAATCCCCGTCATTACAATTTGAGCAATCAAAACGATGGCCTGGTAATTAACCTGACTGCCGGAGAAGTACGCAACAATGGCGAGGAAGTAGCCTTAACTCCAAAAGAATTCGCGCTGCTGGCTTTACTTTATCAGAACCAGGATAGAGCCTGCACCCGGCCCGAAATCCGGCGGGCGGTTTGGCCGGAACGCGAAGGCGACGATGAGCAGGCGGTTAGCGACGAAGAAATTGATGGATTGGTACGTCGCTTGCGCCAGAAAATCGAGGCAGACCGGGCGAACCCGCGCTATATCATCACCGTGCGGCAGGTACGCGGCTACCGTTTCAAAAACCACTAAACAAAATTTAATAGAATATGGCTCTGGAAACAATTTCAGGGCTTTTTCGTTATGCTATAATAACGCTGCAATTATTAGATTTTTTGAGTTGCAAGAATTTTAAGGAGGCTTTTTTTATGACCACCCGTGCCAAAGTTGCGGTATTAAAGACCAGGCCGGAAACTGTGCTGGAAGATTACGAAAAGCTGATGAAGCTGGCCGAATTTGACAAGCACCTCGATGCGTCCAAGACAACTATTCTAAAAGATAATATTTCCTGGCATTTTCCTTTTCCCGGCGCAAATTCTACGCCCTGGCAATTGGAAGGCGCTATCAAGGCTTTGCAAAACGGCGGCTTTAACAATATAAGCTGCGTCCAAAACAAAACAGTTGTGACCAACGCTTTTAAGGGCGAAGATTTGAACAATTATGTTCCTCTTTTCAAAAAATACAATATCCCGGTGCTGTATAATTTCAAGCCCGAAGATATGACCTGGGTCAAGTACGAACCAAAAGCTAAAATGCTGGTTCTTGATAAAATCTTCCCTGAAGGAATTTATATTCCCGATTATTTTTTTGATAAAAACATTGTGCATCTCCCCACTGTGAAATGCCATATCTACACGACCACTACCGGGGCGATGAAAAACGCTTTCGGTGGCTTGCTCAATACTCACCGCCATTATACTCATAGCTGGATTCACGAAACATTGGTGGATTTGCTGGCAATTCAAAAGGAAATCCATAGCGGCATTTTCGCGGTAATGGACGGCACTACCGCCGGAAATGGCCCTGGCCCACGAACGATGATTCCTGTTATCAAGGATTATATTCTGGCTTCGGATGACCAGGTAGCGATTGATGCCATTGCCGCCAAGATGATGGGTTTTGACCCTCTTAGTCTGAAATATATCAGATTGGCCCACGAAGCCGGGCTAGGGGTAGGCGACCCCCGCGAAATTGAAGTGGTCGGCGCGGATATTTCGGGCGAAAGCTGGGGTTTCCGGGTGGGTGACAACGGCGCGAGCCGGGTTGGGGACGTAATGTGGTTCGGCCCGATGAAGCGTTTCCAAAAGCTGTTTTTCCATACCCCTCTGGTAAATGTATTTGTGGCTGGTAGCGAAGTTTATCACGATTATCTGCGCTGGCCCAATATAGATAAAAAGGTTTTTGAAAAATGGCTACACAACACCCAATGGGGTAAACTTTTTCAGGATTACACCCCTGACCCTAACTCCGGCCAAAACGAAGATGCCAAGCCGATTGGGGCGGGTAAACTGAGCAAGTAAAGTTTGTGTATTCACTTGAACTTGAGGCGGGAAAATTCCCGCCTTTTTTATTTTTGATTTGGTTTTCCCGAAAATATGTGCTATTATTATAAGGGCGGTTAATAAGCAAAATTTGGGAAAATTAAAATGGGCGAAGCAAAAGCAAGCGGGCGTACTCTGGTAATAGTGGAAAGCCCAGCCAAAGCCAAAACTATTGGTAAATATTTAGGCACAAGTTATGTAGTGCGGGCCTCAATGGGTCATGTTCGTGATTTACCAGCTAAGGGGCTAGGGATAGACGTTGAAGACGGCAGTTTCAGCCCGCAATACGAACTGGCGAAAGGGCGTTATAAAACCGTCAGCGAAATTCGCGCACTGGCTAAAGAAGCCTCCCAGGTTTTGTTAGCTACCGACCCTGACCGCGAAGGCGAGGCGATTGCCTGGCATATTGTAGCGGCGGCGGGATTAAACCGGGCAGGACAAAGCGTGCGCCGGGTCGAATTTCACGAGATTACCGAATCCGCCATTCGCGCTGCCATTGCCCATCCCCGCTCAATTGATATGAATTTGGTGGATGCCCAACAAGCCCGCCGGGTGCTGGATAGATTGGTCGGCTACAAAGTTAGCCCTTTGCTCTGGAAGAAAATCGGTAAAGGCTTATCGGCAGGCCGGGTACAAAGCGTAGCTCTGCGGGTAATCGTTGAGCGTGAACGCGAAATAGAACGGTTCATCCCCCGCGAATTTTGGACAGTTGAAGCCGATTTAGCTAAACAGCCCTTTTCCGGCAAAAAGTTTGATATTTTCCGGGCGACTTTATATACCAAAGAAGGCAAGAAGCGCGAATTTGAGAAGGGCGATGAGGCTAAAAGGGTTGTGACCGATTTGCAAGGCGCAAAATGGAGCGTGGCGCGAGTGCTAAAAAAGCAGGGCCAGCGTCGCCCGTCCGCCCCTTTTACAACCAGTACCTTGCAGCAGGAAGCCAGCCGTAAACTGCGCTTGCAAAATCAGGATACAATGCGAATCGCCCAGCAACTATATGAAGGGGTGAGCCTGGGTGCCGAAGGTAATAGCGGCTTGATTACTTATATGCGAACCGATAGCACTCAGGTCGCAAGCGAGGCCCAGCGTGCCGCCCGCGACGTTATCCAGCAAATTTATGGGTCGGATTTTTTGCCTGACCGCCCGCCCTTTTATGCTACCAAAGCCAAAGGCGCACAAGAAGCCCACGAAGCTTGCCGCCCCACTAAACCCGAACGCGAACCCGACAAAATCAAGCAATATTTGTCCCCCCAGCAATACTTACTTTATCGCTTAATCTGGCGGCGGTTTATTGCCAGCCAGATGGCCCCTGCAATTGTCGAGCAAACTATCGTAGATGTAGCAGCCCAACCCGCTGATTTGAGCAAAGAAAAGTATAATTTTCGGGCGACGGGCGAAAGAGTAGTTTTTCCCGGATTTATGGCGGTTTACCGCGAATCGCGGGGCGATACCGAAGGCGACGAACCCGAAGAAGAAATCGGTAATTTGCCCAAACTGGAAGCGGGCGATTTGCTGGATTTAATTAAGCTTTTAGCCGAGCAACATTTTACCCAGCCTCCCCCCCGCTACGGTGAAGCTACATTGGTTAAAACTCTGGAAGAATTGGGAGTGGGCCGACCCAGCACTTACGCCAGTATTCTTGGCACTATTCAAGACCGGGGTTATGTAGTGAAGAAGCTGGAAAATAAAGAGCGCAAGTTCAGCCCTACCAAATTAGGCCGGGTCGTTACGGATTTGCTGGTGGCCCGTTTCCCGAATGTGCTGGATGTAAAATTTACCGCTAAAATGGAAGAGGAACTGGACGAAGTAGCCGAAGGCAAACGGGCCTGGACACCCCTTATCCGCGATTTTTATACCCCGCTAATGGAACAATTAGCTTCCGCCGAGCGGGAAGTCGAAAAAATAGCGATGCCGGAAGAAGATTTAGCTCCGCGTTCTGCCTCATCCGCGTCAAGCTTTCGCGGCAAAAGTAGGGGTTCGGGCAAAAGCTGGGGCAATAATGGCTCAAAAAGCTACGGTTCTCGTGCCAGTAGCCCCGCAGCTTCGCTTGCCAAATATGACCGCCGCCCTAAATCCTCGACAAGTACCGATAGCGATGAGTTAGCTTTGGCTGCTCCTAAAACTACCCGAACCCGCCGTACCACCAAAGCCGCCAATCTTGTCGGTGGCGAAGAAGCGGCTACTCCCAAAACTACCCGCACTCGCCGTTCGACTAAAATTGCCAATACTTCCGAAACCGAAGCGGCATTTACCCCAAAAACTACCCGCACTCGTGGCCGCGCCGCGCCTGAACAGCCTTCCCTACTCGCACCGGCTACCAGTTCTGCTGCCGAAGCCGTCTCCGCCGAAAATTGCCCCTTATGTGGCAAAGCAATGGTTAAACGCAAAGGGCCATACGGCGAATTTTTCGGCTGTAGCGGCTACCCCAAATGTCGGGGCGTTCGGAAATTTTAGCTGTATACTTTGAAGTGGGATTTCAATCCCCAGACGTTTGAGCGGGAACACGCACTTTTAGCGCGTTTGGCACAATCTGGTATTTGAGGGGCGGGCGCATCCGAAAAACTTCGCCGTCAAAGGCAACGCTAACCCGGCGATGGCTCTGGGTGGAAACTTCAAAATCGGTTAAGCAATGTTCGCTAATAAGGTCGGATTTTTCGGGTTGATTAAGCAAAAAACGCATAGCCGCCCCGAAAAGTTTAATACGATTGCTGGCCCGGATAATATACAAATCTAATTGTCCCTCGCTAAGGCTATCACGTGAGCCGGGACGGGGCAGTTTCATGTTTATACGGTTGTTGGCGGCAAAAACCAGCCAAACCTTGAAAGGCTGCATTTCATCTTCGACGGGTAATTGGATTGAACGGTGAACCGGGTAGCGTAAAGCAGCAATCGTCGCCAGCACGTAAGCCAACCCCTTGCCCAATTTTGCTTCGTGCCGTTCGCGCAATTTTACCAGACGCGGATACAGCCCGATGCTGGAATTGTTAATAAAATAGCGTTCATTAACCTGACCCACATCTATAGATTGTTCGCTACCTTCTTCGGGAAGCATCAGGCGGACGGCATCCTGGGGCTGGGGGGGCATCCCCAAGTCACGAGCAAAATGATTGAGCGTGCCAAAAGGAATGGCAACCAACTTGACAGAGCTACCAACCAAAGCGTTGGCTACCGCGCTAACCGTACCATCGCCACCCGCCGCCCCAATTATTTCTACACCTTGCCGTACTAGCTGACGGGCGTATTCGGTAGGGTCTTCGCCTTTGTGCAAAAGGTAGGGAGTAACGTTAGGCAAATCATTTATTGCCGCCAAAAGTTTATTTAGTTCGCGCCCACGTCGCGCCCGCCCGGAATGAGCGTTAATAATTACTACGTTTTTAACTGACATTTTTTCTTTCAAGTTGGCCGGAGTGATGCAAATTTTCGTAAATTGTGACTCCGCTTAAAACCGTAATTAACCAAAAGCTGCCTGAAATCCAGCCAGCCAGTACATCCGTCGGGTAATGTACCCCAAAATAAACCCGGCTCAAACCTACTAGCAGGATAGCAACTACCATCAAAATTGTCCAGAGAGTTCGCCATAGCTGAGGCTGGATAAACCGCCAGCCCAACCAGATAAGGCAGCCAAAATAGCATAAAGAAGCGGTAGCATGACCACTTGGGAAGCTGAAGGTATTAGGGCGCGGGCTAACTATGTCCCATAATTCCGGGCGCGGACGGTGAAACAAAAGCTTTAACACCTGGTTGATTAGCACTCCGCCGCCGACCACAATTGCCAGCACCCAGGCCGAGCGGAAATGCTTTTGGACGGCCAACAAGCCAAAAGTCAATACGGTAAGAATAACAATTCCGGCAATCCCGCCTATCGTTGTAAAAAAGTTAAAGATAAAATCCAAAGTTGGGTTTGCCAGACGGTGAACCCCTAATTCAAAATTATTATCAAAGTTAGAAAATTCCTTGTCAAAAACTTCTTCGGTCAGAACAGCAAAAAGCCAGAGCAAGGCAATTGCCCCAAGTAATCCGGCCAGTGCAAAACCGCCAATTTGTTTTATTAAATTAGTTAGAGCCGTCCCGCTTTGCCGAACGGGTGAATTAGAGGGTGTCATTTCCATTATGTTATTTTCCTTTTTGCATCACTTCCCTTAACATGAGAAATTAGCCTTTGCACAAATCGGGCCGGGGTTTGTGGTAAAATTAAAAGAAGGCTTTGAAGTTCGGATACTGGCAGAACCTAAAAAGAGGGCAAGGCAAATTCGAGATGAAACCGCGTGTTATCTTTTTTATCGTTATAGCAGCAGTGCTAATACTTGGCACATTTTTTATCATCAGTACCATTCCCCAGTCGTCCAAAGGAACTGGCGCACTTTCTACCGCTACCCCAAATTTGGGGCAAAAGCTATCAGGCGAAAAGCTGGAAGGACAGCTTTTGTTTGCCCGCACCGGGAATTTGTGGGCCTGGCGGGGCAACGACGCTACCCGTTTGGCGATAGAGCCAGGTAGCCCGGTAGTGGTCAATACTCAGGTAAAACTGTTAAACCCGGTTTGGTCGCCGGGAAATAGCCAGATTGCCTATATTCGACAGGACGAAAGCTTTTCGGATTTGTGGGTAGTTAATTCGGATGGCTCGAACGCCCGCAACCTGACCAATAATAAAGGCAAAGGTCAGCCGCGTACTGGCAACTATAACCAAAGTTCGCTTTGGGCTTATGGACCGAGCTGGTCGCCGGACGGTTCGCAAATTGCTTATTTAACCGATATTCAAACCGACGATTTGGCTTTATGGATAACCCCGGTTAAAAACCCGCAGCCACGTCGTTTAAGTGGTTTGGCGGTTGGGCAGGGCGGGCAACAAAAGCCGAGCTGGTCAAGCGATGGACAGCAAATCGCTGTAGCCGCTTACGAGGGCGGCAAATCCCAAATTTATAGTGTTCGGGTTAATAACGGCAATACTACCAGGCTGACCGAAGCCGCCGAAGGAGCGTATGACCCGGCTTTCTCGCCCGATGGCAAATCTACCGCTTACGTCACCCGGCGCGGCAATACCGCCGATTTGTGGCTGATGCGGGCCGACGGCAGCGGCGCAGCGCAGCTAGTGGGTGGATTGGCCGCCCGTTCGCCGGTGTGGTCGCCCGATGGCAGCAAAATTGCCTTTCTAGGATTGCGCGGCGGTAGTGGCAGCTTCGAGCTTTTCACCATAAGCTTAAACCCTAACGGGAGTGGAGCAGCAGGAGAGCCAAAGCAGATTAGTCGTGAGGCTAATATTGATGCTAATGGCGGACTTAGCTGGGGTCGTTAGCCTTTATTCGAGTTTATTTGTTATGTTAGTTTGCTTTTGCTATAATTAAAATCAGGTTAGACTGCTAAAATCTAAAGTACATGAATAATTTTTCTCAGGTTGGCGGTTTTTCCCATTCCTGGCAGGGTCGGACAGAATCGGAAGTGGAAAAATCGAATTTGGCACAGGAGCTTGTGTGGCGCAATTAAAACCAGGGCTGTCAAAAACACCCGAAAAAATCTTGATTTTGCCTTTTGCGGATGGTATCGGCGACTTCATAAATATGCAACCCCTGATAGCTGCCATTGTCCGGCGTTTTCCCTACGCCGATATAAGCGTGGCAGCTTCTTCTTACGCCAATTATTTGATTTCACCTCGCCAGTCGGTGCGGGTGGTTACGCCTAGCTGGTTCGAGCGCGAACCCGGCCCAATGGCCCAGTATTTCCGCCATTATATCCCACACGTAGTAATGGCCTGGCTTGCTGCCCCTGTTCTCAAGCGGGAAATAGATATTGATGTGGATTTGGTAATTAATACGATTTATTTGTGGGAGCGTACTCTGGATTTTCCGGCTTACTGGACACCGCAAGTTCCGCCCCGTCCTGGCGCAGTTCATACTTTAGATTGTATCGCCGATGCACTGGAAGAAGAATTGGGGCTGGCAATGCCGCCCTCCGAACGTTACCCCAAATTGTTTGTGCGAGAACGCTCGCGGGAATGGGCCGACGAATTTTTGCGGCAGGAAAATTTCGATAATCGCCCGATTGTCGGGTTTATTCCCGAAAGCAATATGCTAATCAAGAAATGGCCTGCCGGACATTGGGCTTATGTCAATGACGCTTTACAAGAGCGGGGTTATCAGACTATACTCTTTGCTGATGCCAAAGATTGCGGCCTTTCCCGGCAGGTAATAGAGCGGGCCAGGTACAAACCTTTGCTAGTTTCTACCCGGCTGGATAATGTGGCGGCTTTGCTGGAACGTTGCGGGCTGGCAATTGGGGTGGATACCGGGCTGTTGCATATGGCGGCGGCGGTAGGCACGCACTGGCTAGGGCTGTTCGGGCCAACCAACCCGGAAGTAACCGGGCCATATGACCGAAGATTAGGCCGGGGGCTGGTTGCCCCTTTCCCAAAAGTCGAAAGCTGCCGCAATTGCTGGAAAAGCTTTAAATACGAAGATGATGAATGCCCGACTTTAGAAAACCGAAGTTGTATGAGTTTTCTTGACCGCGCTACTGTTTTAGAGGCCAGCCTCGAAAGTTTGGAAGCGGTTCGGGTTTAAGCAGGAGAGTTACTACCGATTGCGTACTTTTTTAAAAACTAATTGGAAATGGATGCTCGTTGGTACAGGCGTTTTTGTACTAGCGATAGCAATTTTTCTGGCCTTGCGCGTCAGCAGCTTTGTGGGCGAGACCACTGGCGGCGGACGAACTGAAAGTTATCTAGCTACACCAACTGCCAATCTGTTGGCAACCAGTACCGCACAGTCCAAAGTTGAGCAACTTTTTGGCACGGCTACCCCCGGCAGTGCAAGTCCGGCTACCGCCACCCCTGCCCCTACGGTCAACTATAACAATTCGAGCATTGTGCAGAAAATCAAAAACAACGAACCAATCACTACCTTGCTTTTGGGTTATGGTGGGAACGGTCACGAAGGGGAATGGCTAACCGATACTCTGCTGGTGATGCGCTACGACCCCAAAACCAGGACAATGCTTCAGTATAATATCCCGCGTGATTTGTACGTTTTTATTCCTTTTGGCGGCAAGGATAAAGGACGCTGGGGCAAGATTAACACGGCGTTAGCGATAATCATGAAATGGGATAATCCTAGCCAGAGTGAATTAAACCCTAAATATCGCTGGACGGATGAAAAAAAGCAGTTCGATAACGGAGTTAATCTGGTAGCCGATACTATCGAAATAATGTTGGGCTTTCGGGTGGATAACTGGGCCACTCTAAGCTTTGATGGCTTCCGCCGTTTTATAGATGCAATGGGCGGGGTGGAAGTTGACGTAGAACATTACTTTATCGATAAAAAATACCCTCGCAACGACAATGACCAGGTAGATGCCAGCTTCACAACCATAGAATTTCAGGCGGGCAAGCAAATAATGAACGGCGAAAGAGCGATTGAATACGCCCGCAGCCGCTATAGTCAAACGCCGCTAGAGGGAGGCGATTTTGCCCGTAGCCGCCGCCAGATGCGTCTGATTGCCGCCGTCAAGGAAAAAATGTTGCGCGAAAATCTGGCGGTTAAATCGCTGGGTTATATGCAAGCCTTGCAAGGCAAAATCCGCTTTAGCCTTGATTTTGGTGAAGTGACGGCTCTGGCGAATTATCTTAATAGCAGCGAAGGCAAATCGCTGGCAAACGACGTAAAATTTAGTTCGGAGATTTTGAACGATACCTATCTGGAAGATAAAACTTTGGAGGGCGATTACGTTTTGCTTCCAAAAGAAGGCAAGGGCAAATACGCTGCTATCCAGAGTTGGGCGCAAAAATCGCTGGCAAACGCTGATATTCGCCGCGAAATGGCGCGGGTGCAGGTCTTGAACGCCAGCGTTACGGCTGGTTTAGCCGCCAAGTTTACCGATTTTTTGATTGACCAGGGTTTCCGGGTGGCCGAAGAAGACAATACTGACACTCAAAATCAAACCGAGCTGTTGGATTATTCCAATAATAGCGCACCAAATACGATTGCTCGTCTCAAAAATTGGTTGCCCAATCTAAAAGTTACTCAAGTACCGCCCAACAAACGTCCCAAAGATTTAGCACCCGAAATTACTATGCAGCTCTTGCTGGGCAAAGATTTCAAAAATCCGGCCAGTGCTGAAAAACGCTAAGGAATTCGAGTTGGGCGTAATTGGGCAGTTAGCTTCAAAGCGGACACGAATAGCCGCCGGGTCGGGTAAAGGAAACCAAACCAGACAAGGTTGGTGGTGGCCCTGGCTGATTGCCCTAGTAATTTTTGTAGCCGCCTGGCTGATTGGGCTGGCACGTGGCCCGGTGCTAATCGATATTGGCAGCGAGGACCGTCAAGATTTGATTTATCTTTCTGAAGGTGGCGAGGGGGGCTTTTTCGCCCCTGAAAAGCAACCCCTTGCGTCACCTGAACCCTCTTACGACGAGACTTACCGCTGGACAAGCCGCACCTCTTTTATTGATTTGCCCTGGCCGCTTGAGGCTGTCCCACTCAAGGCGACGCTACGGGCCAGCGCACAGCGTCCCAACCGTAATCCCGACCAGACTGGCACAATTCTTTCGATTGCCGCCCTTACCAACAATAACAGCACCAATCTGGGTCAATTCCCGGTGCCGGGTTATTACGAAGGGCGGGATATTACTTTTCAAATCCCGGTGCATTTGCGACCTGCGCTTGACCGTCTGAAGCTCCGCTTCGATTCCAGCGAGGTTTATCAGCCCGGTAACGGTGACGTTCGCCGCCTTTCGGCCATTTTCTTTAGCCTGAAACTTGAGCCGGATTACGCCGCTTTTGGCTGGAAAGGCTGGCTGGCAAGCCTATTTCGGCCAACTTTGCTGGCCTTGCTATCGCTATGTACTTTAGGATTAGCAAGCTTTTTTACCCGCCGCCAAAGCTGGCAGCTAATCTCGGAAGGTTTCGCCGGATTACTCTTGCTGGGCAGTTTGCTTGGCTGGCCTTTGGCGGCAGAACCGTTTTACGCCCCCTGGGTTTTGATACTAGCAGGTAGCTGGCTTTTGTTCGGGTTAGCTCATCGTTTTGCTGCCGCCGCGCCAAATTTACCTGCCCCTTTTGTATATGCCGCCACTATTTTGCCACTTTTGCCCTTTGTCCAGCTTGTTGCCGGACGGCAGGATTTGACCAATGTTAATCCCGGTTCAGTCGCTCTGGTACTGTATTCTGCCGCTTTGCTAATTAACGGGCTGGTTTATTTTGGGCGAGTAGCAAATTTTGAGACAATTTTTATGTGGACTTTTCTGGGCGCAGCGATTTTACTTTTTGGCTATAATCATTGGCGGGTTTTCGCCGATAACATTTACCGTGGCGGCGATTTTCGCAATTATTATATCGGCTTGTTAGATGGGCAGCCACTTTATGATTTGAAAAAAATGGCCGAGCAGCCCGGTCAGGCGGTCAGGATGCCGCCCGCCTTCGGGGTGTTATTCTGGCCTTTTGTTCAAATCTTCGGGCGCGACGTAAACGCCGCAATTTTTGGCTGGCGCATTTTTAATGAGCTTTTGCTCCTTCCAATTCTTTATTTTTTCTGGAAGATTTTCGGTAAAATGCAACCCGGCCAAAACTTCTTTCCGGCGATTTTGTTCCTGACCCTAAGCTTTACCCAAATTTCCGAAACAATTGCCTACGGTCAGCTAAATATCGTCCTGCTTTTTGGGCTGGCTCTGACCAGCTTTTGGGTTTATCAAAAACGGGACGGCCTGGCCGGGATTGCATTGGCTCTGCCTGTCTGGGTCAAGCTAATACCGATTATTTCGGGGTTCTTCTTCTTGCTGGAAAGACGCTGGCGAGGGCTGGCCGGATTGGTAGCCGGAACACTTCTTGTAAACGGCCTGACGATTGCCGCCGTTGGTTGGGATAACGTCTGGTTTTACTTTAGCAAGGCAATCTGGGCGGTGAACGACCCCGAACTGGGTATCAGTAACCAATCCTGGTGGGGGATTATGGGTCGGCTGATGGTAAACGAGGTCAAAAACGATTTTTTGGGCAATTTCCCGAAGCAATTCGCCCCGCTCGGCTATCTCGGCTCATTGCTCGGCTTGCTCCTAACCGTATCTACCCTTTGGAAATTAAGTATCAAGTATCAAGTATCAAGTATCAAGTCTAAAATCGGAAGTATAAAGTCGGAAACAACTCGCAACTTGCAACTCATAATCCAGCTTCAGCTTGGGGTATTAACCTTGCTGGCTTTGTGGATGCCGCCCTTTAGCTGGATGCATTATATTGTGCCGGGGTTGGTGGGGATAATGGCAATGTTAATTGCCCTTAATGATAAAAGAACTAAGGGTGGAGCTTTGCTTATTTTTGGGCTGGCTTACGCGCTATTGGCTTACGGCGGACGGCTGGATTTTTTCTTTGTCGAGGCGGTAGGATTAGCCCGGTTAGGTAGCAGTTACCGTTTTATGGCGACTTTCGCGCTCTGGGGCTTGAACTTGTGGTTACTCTGGCAAGAGTGGGCCGAGCCTGAGCAAGCCGGGTAGCTAAAGCCGGGCAACAAAAAAGCCTGCCCTATTAACTCAAAGGTACAAGCTTTTGGTTGTGATGAGTTCTGCCACGGTTAAAAGTAACTGGCTAAAAAGAATTATCTTGCAATCAAATCGGCCACGATAGTTTGGCCGCTGGTATTGCCGTTTACGCTAAGTTTATAAGCACCAGGAGTGCCAGCGAAGAAAAGTCCACTAATCGGGTCGTTAGGCATTTTGCCACCGCCATCCGCATTGCAGTAGCCGAGGCCCAATACTTTGCCTGCGCCATCAGTAATCCAGATGCTAATCTTTTCACCGGGATAGTAGTTGTTTCCGGCGAAAGTTGAAATCACCAGAGGCGTACCATCTACCGCGACAGAAACAGCGTTGGATGAAAGAGTGGGTTTTGCCAGTGTAAAGGTATCAGTCAAGGTCGTACCACTGTTAATGCCTTTAGCGGTAACAGCAATTGTTCCGGGGGCATCTTCGCCGGTTGAGCCGTATTTGTAAACCGGGCTGAACCCACTAAAATTACCGAGATTATCGGCAAAAAGACGGCCTAGCGTTGCCGCCACTCCGCTTGAATCTGTGTCCCAGATAGCGACTGGCTCGTTTGGACTAAAACCGCTTCCACTTACCGAGATTTGCTGCCCGAAGCGAATATTTTTGGTATCCACCGAGAAACCAGCAGCTCTGGCAGTCGGGGCGTTAAAGGCCATTAGAAACAGGGATAGTAGCAAACCAAAGACAGCGGCCAGTAGAAGTAACTTCGTTTTCCGGCCAAACTCTTGACGCATTGAAAAAGTATCAGGGTAAAGCATCGAGTCTCCTTTCTTTACAGCCAAACTTAAATTAGCAGTAGGTGTTGCGCCTGGATAGAAACCGCCAGTAACTAATTAAAACCGTCGGATTATAAGCCAAATTTTACGACCAGATTTTACTGCCTGTACAACTATTTTAGGAAACTGTCAGGGAACTCTTTTCAGAGGGGGCTAATTCCTCTAAACCCGAATTACTTTATTTGTAACATATAAGTTTGCTAATTGCAATAGGATTAATCACTTTCTTTTGTAATTCGATTGTTTTTTCTAAAATAGTCGCAGTGTCATCAGACTATGACTCTAGTTTTTGTACTCTAATCGGTATTATATTCCGAACTAGGCTCAAAATTAGCTTTAGATTTAGGATAGTCAAAAATACAAAAGCCAATAACCTACTCTAACAAATTTGTCAAAATGAATGTTTATAATCCGGCTTGACAAACTCAGCTATAAGCTATAGTATATAAACACTCTCGAAAAACTGCACAATAGTTATAACATCTTGGAAAGGGAGTAAGGATATGGAAACTGATTTCTCAAAGATAGGGCAAAATTGCGCCGATGTTCCGATGCCAATTGTAAAGCTCAATCGCTGGACGCTCCTGACAGGAGTGCTTCTTGCGCTAGTTTTGCAGCAGCCATTTATTACCACTTTTCTTTTTGGGATGATTTTGGTAGCAGTAGTTTTTGGGCAAAAAGCCAGCCTGATTTTTCAGTTAGGTAGCCGCCTTTTTGCGGCTCAAATTCCTGCCGCCGAGCGTGAAGACCGCCGCCTGATGCGCTTTAATAATACGCTTGCTATGATTATGCTGGGTCTGGCTCAAATCAGCTTTGTCGTGGGCCTACCCCTACTCGGCTGGATTTTTTCGTTAATGGTAGCTACCGCCGCCGGAGTTGCTCTGGCGGGCTTTTGCGTGGGCTGCTTTATGTACTACCAATTCAAGCTCAACCGCTACCGTTTGCTAAATCGCTAAATCCCCCAACTTATCAAGCGAGTTTCTTAGTCAAGAATACAAACTGCCCTCAAACAATAAAGGATGTGCTATTATTGGGGGCAGTTGAAACCAAATCAAAAGCTGTCGGGGAAAACCTCAAATAACCAATCATCTACAACTAAAGCCATCAACCAAATTCCTGCTATCGATTTTCCAGCTTTACCGATGGATATTTTTTTTATTTGGCAAAACCCTTTTCAAGTTGCCCCAGCCATGTAATAATGTAAGAACTAAAGAAATCAGTTGACTGTTCCATCGAACGGGCTGTACAAGGTATTCTTATGCGTAAAGCTTATGTTGTTATCGCCATTCTAACCGGGTTGGGGATTTGGCTGCTTATGATAATGTTGCTGCTGCCCTGGTGGGTTGCAACATTATTAACAGTGATTGTAGCTCTTATCTTTTGGCGGGAAGCTGCACCATTTATCCGCTACTGGCAACCCGAAAACCGACATTCTGGCTGGCAACGCAACGCTTTGCGCTTTAAACGCCGCTCAAAAATTGACGATTAACTTTTGAAGAGGAAAAAAAATGGCAGACACCAACGAAACTAAAGGCCGCCTGAAAATTCGGAGCGGTATGACTACTGACGGTATCGAACGCACTCCCAATCGCTCTATGTTGCGGGCGGTGGGCTTCACCGACGAGGATTTTGAGAAACCGATGATAGGGGTAGCCAGTACCTGGGCCGAAATTACCCCTTGCAACATCCACATTAACAAATTGGCCGAGAAAGCCAAAGAAGGGGTGCGGGTAGCGGGCGGCGTTCCGCAAATTTTCAATACAATCACGGTCAGTGATGGTATTTCGATGGGCCACGAAGGAATGAAATTTTCTTTGCCCAGCCGTGAATTAATCGCCGATTCAATTGAATTAGTGACTCAGGCCATGCGTTATGATGGAGTGGTAGCTATCGGCGGCTGTGACAAAAATATGCCCGGCTGTTTGATGGCTTTAGCCCGCCTCAATATTCCCAGCCTTTTCGTTTACGGCGGTACAATCTTGCCGGGAAATTGCGCCGGACGCGACATAGATATTGTCAGCGTTTTTGAAGCGGTTGGGCAATACAGTGCGGGCCAAATTACCCTTGAGGAATTGCACGAAATCGAAACTAAAGCGATACCGGGAGCAGGCTCGTGTGGCGGCATGTATACCGCTAATACAATGGCTTCGGCTATCGAAGCTTTGGGAATGGCCTTGCCCGGTGGCTCATCCATGCCCGCCGTGACTGCCCGCAAAATGGAAGATTGCTATATGGCTGGTCAGGCCGTTGTTCGCCTTATCGAAAAAGGGATTTACCCTAAAGATATTTTGACCAAGCAAGCTTTCGAGAACGCTATCCGGGTGGTGCTGGTGTTGGGCGGCTCGACTAACGCCGTATTACATCTGATTGCGATTGCCCGTCAGATTGACGTAGATTTGACTATCGAAGATTTCGAGCGTATTAGCAAAACTACGCCCCATTTGGCCGACCTCAAACCGGGCGGCAAGTACGTTATGTACGATTTGGACAAAATCGGCGGGACACAGGGTGTAATGAAAATGCTGCTGGAGGCTGGTTATCTTCACGGCGACGCAATGACCGTGACCGGGCAAACCCTGGCCGAAAATCTGAAATATGCCCCATCGCTGGTCGAAGGCCAAACGATTGTCCGTCCCTTTAGCAATCCGCTGCACGCTTCCGGCCCGCTGGTGATTTTGCGGGGTAATCTTGCCCCCGAAGGCGCGGTTTGCAAAATTGCCGGACTAACTGTAACTCAGCTTCGTGGCCCGGCCCGCGTTTTTGATGGCGAAGAAGCCACTTTCAAGGCGATTATGGACGGGGTAATTCAGCCGGGCGAAGTTGTGGTTATCCGCTACGAAGGGCCAAAGGGCGGGCCAGGTATGCGCGAAATGCTGGCGGTAACTTCGGCTTTGGTCGGCAAGGGTTTGGGCGAATCGGTAGGCTTGATTACCGATGGCCGCTTTTCGGGCGGTACTCATGGGCTGGTCGTCGGCCATATCGCGCCGGAAGCCCAGGTTGGCGGGCCACTCGCTGCCGTCCGGGATGGCGATATAGTTTTGATTGATGGCGAGAACGGAAAGCTCGAAGTCGAACTAAGCGAGGCTCAATTCGCCGAACGAATGAAAGATTGGCAAGCTCCCGCCGCAACTTATACCCGTGGTGTATTGGCGAAATATAGCAAACTGGCTAACTCGGCTTCGCTGGGCGCAACTACCGATTAGGGGGAAAGTCGGAAGTATAAAGTCGGAAGAGCAGAACGGGCGAAACTGTAAGAGGGATTGGAAATCTCTCCTGCACTAGCCTGATTGAGCCGTTACACCCGTTTTGTCGTTAAATAAGGATATTTTAAAATGAGTAACGAAGCGACAACGAAGCCGCCGGTAATTGGGCGCGTCACTACCGAACGGCAAGGGCGCGTTTTTTTGATGGGGCTGGATAGAACGCCCAAGCTTAATGCCTTTGATTTACCCATGATGGAGGCTTTAGCTCAAGCTTATGGTGAATACGAGCAGGACGCGGATTTATGGTGTGCCGTTTTGTTCGGGCATGGCAATCATTTCACCAGTGGTCTGGATTTGACTCAACACGTCGAGCGGTTGCGGGAAGGGGGAGAAAGTTATTCTCCCGGCGCGATAGACCCGTTTGGGCTAGGCAAGACCCGCCTTTCCAAACCGTTAATCTGTGCGGTACAGGGTTACTGCTATACTGCCGGAATTGAAATTATGCTGGCAAGCGATATTCATATTGCCGCCGCTAACACTCGTTTTGCCCAAATTGAAATCAAGCGGGGAATTTACCCTTCGGGCGGAGCGACTATCCGAATGGTGCAGCAAGCTGGCTGGGGTAATGCTATGCGCTATCTTTTGACGGGGGATGAGTTTGGGGCGGAAGAAGCTTACCAGATTGGGTTGGTTCAGGAAGTAGTCGAGCCGGGTCAACAGCTAAACCGCGCCCTCGAAATTGCCAATCTTATTGCGGCTCAAGCTCCACTAGGCGTAAAAGCCACCCTTAAATCAGCCCGCCTTGCCATCACAGATGGTCAAGAGGAAGCGATTCGCCAGCTTCGTCCTGACCAAACCCAACTAATGCAAACCGAAGATGCCAAAGAAGGGGTGCAAGCTTTTATTGAACGTCGGGTCGGAATGTGGCGAGGAAGATAAGGCAGTTAGTAATTTTCATATTATATTTGACGCAATGGTTGCGCTCGTTGGCACGCAAATTGCTAAAAAATATAGTGAAAAAGCAATTATAACTTTTTCTTTCCTCTTAACAACAACGGATGGTTTTAAACATCCAGGTTTTACCCCTCTTATGTACTCTCCAATGAAATTAAAGTAGGCGAGGTTCGCTCCCTCGCCGCTTTTATTTTATACAGGAAAGCTTTCGTTAAAATAAAAGCGGCGGAGAAATTTTCTCATACCGCTTTTAGAGGCTCAACAGGGTTTTTATTCTGCTGCCGCTTTTGGCTTGCGAGAACGAGCAGGGCGTTTGGAAGTAACTGGTGCTTCGGTGGCGGAGTCAGAAGCAGCTTCGCTAAATTCAGGCGAACCGGGCAAAACAAGTTCCGATTGGCTTAGGCTGGCTTCTTCGGTTGGGCTGGCGTTGGTGATAATTTCTGGGGAAGCTGAAACCAAATCCAAAGCTGGGGCAGGAGCGGGCGCGGGTGCAAAATTGGATAAATTGTTAAGGGCGGTCAGCAATTGATTGATTTGCCCTTCCAAATTAGTCAGGCGATTAGAAACCATTGCCAGTTCCTCACGAGTTGGCAAAGCGGCCAGACGAGTTTCCAGATTTTCCAGTTTGCTTATAACTGTCTCGCTTACGTCCGGGTGAGCGTCCTGCTTATCGAGCAGACTTTCTTCCAGATTATCTACTTTGGCATCCAGCGCGACGATTTGACGGGCTACCGAAGTCAAATCTTCCCGGCTGGGAATAGCGGCGGCATCCAGATAAGCTTTGGCGGCTTTGCGTACTGCCAGCCGGTAATTTGCCATTGTTCCCGCCGAACGTCCTAAAGTTTGAGCAAATTCGGGGGTGGCGGTTAGCTGCTTCATAAATTGTCCCCATGCTTGCTCATTGCGGTCAGCCAGGGTTTTCCATAGCTCTAGCGGGTCGGCGGGATTAGGCAAGTTTTGGGGAAGGGCGGTTGCCATCGCCTGAGTCGGTAGGGCTATCAAGCGGTTCATCCAGCCCAAAAAATCGGCTGGCCCTGGAATATCGTTCGGTTTGTCACTCATCCTTTTTTACCCTCTCAAGAAATTTTATTTTTGTAATTGCTCATAAGCTAATTATATTACATTCCAGCCCGTGAATAAACCGAAGTGGCACGGGCAAAATGATAATCCAGAAAGTCCAGAACCAAACGGTTGATAGTTTCCGGGTCTTCGCTTGGCAGAAAATGACCACGTCCCGGCACAATCGCCAATTCTGCTCGTGGGATACGCCGAGCCAAAATCCGGGAGTTTTCGGGCCTGACCAGCACATCCGCCCCACCTGTAAAGACCAGTGTCGGTATCGCCAGCAAATCCAGTTGGTCATAAGTATTGTGGGCGGCAACCGCAGCAAGCTGGCGGCGATAAGCGTAAGCCGGAGTGGGATAAGTCAGGCGGATTTTGGCATCGGCAGCGATTTGCTCCGGGTAATCACGCCGGAATTCTTCACTGTACAAAATCGGGATAATCATATCGGTAGCTTCTTTCCAGCGAACCAAACCGCGCTGTACCATCAGCAACCCAACATAAGGCGAAGAAGCATAATGGTGCCAGGCTCCGGCAGTGCTTGCTCCTAAAACTAGCCCTTTTACCCTTTGCGGGTAGTTCAAAGCCACTTCCTGCGCTATCAGGCTACCCATCGAATAGCCGAAAACGTGCGCCCGCCGCACTCCTGCCGCGTCCAGCACTGCGACTGCATCCGCCGCCATCTGCTTGATACTATAGGGCGCGTCAGGCTTGGAGCTGCGACCCGTCCCCCGGTTGTCGAAAACAATCACCGTCCGGCTGGAATTAAGGCCCGGAATATTTTTGTACCAGCTAAGGCTATTCAAGCCCAGCCCCATTATCATCAACAAAGGGGTGTGGTCACTTGAAATGGGCCAATTCGGGTCGCGCCCAGTGGCGGGATGCACTTCGTAATAAATTTCGATGCCGTTGGCCTGAGTTATGGGCATTTTCTACCTCCTGACTGTCAATTGCAATTAACAAGGCGTGATTTTTGCTAAAGCTACTTCGATATTATAGTCAAGCAAATTATAGACCAAAAAGGGCTTGACAGAATGTAACTTAGGTGTAGAATACACATAGATATTATCAATGAATAAGAAAAGAGGAAATCATGTTGGAAGAAAATCAGGCGGCAGTTGCAGATACTACCTTAAACCAAAATAGCGTGAATAATTATCAGGCTTATAACCCGGCCCGTGAAAACCCATTAGAGAAAATGCTAATTAAGGGCGATTATGCCTGGCTCTGGAATCAATATGTAAAAGGAATTATCCGCTTTCAGGAAAATTTGACCCAAATCAATCAGGGAATTTTACGCTTTTATGGTTTGCCAACTCGTGAAGAACTGCGCCGGGTTAATATCCAGCTTTTTGACTTAAATAATCGTTTAGATGAAATCGAAACCCGGCTGGATAACAAATAGATTCGATATGAGAACCTGCTGATTAGCACTGTGATTGTGAGTAGTGCGACCAAAAAAGATTTCTCGCAATTCAGGAAAATGTCTGACCATCAATCGCCCTGAAATGAATTTCGGGCTAAGTTATGGGAAGCTGGTTCAAACCAACTCTAAAATTTGGCCCTTACTTGATTAAAATTTATCCAGGAGGTCAATGGGCAGAGCCACATGCTACAAGATGCCCTTATCCCTGTAGGATGCTGCTCTGCCCATTGACTTTGCCCAACCTCACTTGAGAGGAACTCTCAGTTAATTTCGGCACTGCCCACCTTCAGCGAACCAATTTGCAGTAGTTTAGCCCGAAATTTATTTCAGGGCCAGATTACCACTAATCTAGCCATATCTAACCCTGTGTTTCCAGATTTAGCCTGTCCCAATGCCCCAAACTAGCGGCAGCCTCGTAAGTGCTTTGGGCAAAATCCAGCAAAAGCTGGTCAGGGTTTTCGCCAGAACGTACATCATCATAGAGCAAGAAAAACTCGGACTTTTCCGGGCTGTAAAAAGCTTTTTCCGGGCGAACAGTAGCCGCTTTTAGCCCTTCGGGTTCAGGAGCGGCGTAGGCATAAAAAGAGGGCTTGGGAAACTCGGCGTTACCGGGCCAAAAACCTACGCTAAATACTTCGTGTGAATAAGCCTCACGGGTAATAGAGTCTGCTCCTTCACGTTCGGGAGCGCGTTTGCCCGAAAAGCGGGTTACGGCCAAATCAAAACTACCCCAAAAGAAGTGAACCGGGCTGCTTTTGCCAATAAAACCGCCTCGAAATATTTTTAGTACCCTGTCGGCTTGTACCAGTAGTCGCCAAAAGCGATTGACATATTCCGGGTCATAAGATTTATGGTCCTGGTCTTCATCGCAAGGAATGGCGTTCAGAATTTCACTTGGTAAAGTGTTAATTTCTACCTCTATGTTTAGTGATTTCAGGATTGCCATAAATTCGCGATAAAAATCGGCTACCGAGCGGGGAATTAGCGGCAAATAGCGGGTAGCTCCGTCGCTGGTTTGTACAGTTAGAACATGGTCTATAAAATCAAAATTAACTTCAAAAATGCGATTTTGATAAGTTATAGGCGAAGTAGTAAGACCACGCGAATTTATATAGAATGGTACTTGCCACCAATGGTTTTGGTAGGGGCTTAGTTCAAGCCGTACCTTGCCAACTACCTGCATCCAAAGGTGTAAAGTTTCGCAAGTGTCTTGCCATTCCTCGAAAGGCAAAGTCGGCCAGATTTCAGTCGGAGTTGAGATATTGCTCATTAGCTTTTTTCTCCTTGTTCGTTTTATTTTAGCCTGTTTAAACAGAACTTGAATTTTAGCTCAAATCGCCTTCGACGTTCCAGAGTTGAGCCACTTTTTTTGCTAACAAAGCGTGTTCAGGATGGGATAAATCCGGGTCAATTTCAAAAAGTGCGCTGGCTTCGGTGCGGGCTAGTTCCAGCAAACCCGTGTCGTTCACGCCCGCTACCCGCAAATCTGGCACACCGCTTTGGCGTGTCCCAAAAAATTCACCCGGCCCGCGCAATTTTAAATCGGCTTCGGCCAGCACAAAGCCATTATTGGTATCCTCGATAATTTTGAGCCGCTTTTGGCCTTCCTCGCTCAAATCGTCAGTTGCCAGCAGCAGGCAAAAGCTCTGGTCTTGACCACGCCCGACCCGACCACGAAATTGGTGCAATTGAGCCAGGCCAAAACGGTCAGCTCCTTCTATCATAATCACGCTGGCATTGGGAATATCTATACCTACTTCAATCACCGAAGTTGACACCAGAATATCGTATTTTCGGTCACGGAAATCGGCCATAATTGCGTCTTTTTCGGCGGGTTTCATTCGCCCATGCAAAAGACCCAACTTTAAGTCGGGATAAACTTCTTTTTGTAAATGGGCGTGTTCTTCTACCGCCGCTTTTGCCTCAATTTTCTCCGATTCTTCCACGAGCGGGCAAATGACAAAAGCTTGCCGCCCTTTCTCGATTTCCTTACGGATGAAATTATAGGCTTTATAGCGGTCTGGCGGCATTACCCACTTGGTTTTAATCGGCATCCGGCCTGGCGGCATCTGCTCGATTACCGACAAATCCAAATCGCCGTAAATCGTCAGGGCCAAACTGCGCGGGATAGGGGTAGCGGTCATGCTCAAAACGTGCGGGTTGGTAGTGTCGCCCTTGTCTTTAAGGGTCGAACGTTGCATAACCCCGAAGCGGTGCTGTTCGTCGGTAATTACCAGCCCCAGCCGATTAAATTCTACCCCTTCCTGAATCAAAGCTTGCGTCCCGATAATAATTTCAACCTCGCCATTGCTGATTTGTCGGTAAATCGGCTCTTTTTTCTTGACGTTCCCGGTCAACAAAGTCACCCGAATATTCAAGCCACGTCGCTTAACCGCTTCGGTTTCAGCAAAAGAAGTAAAAAGCCGGGAAAGCCCCTGATAATGCTGCTCGGCCAAAATTTGGGTCGGGGCCATGAGCGTACCCTGAAAGCCCGCCGAAACCGCCATCAAAAGGGCGGTAGCCGCCACCATTGTTTTGCCGCTACCGACATCGCCCTGTACCATCCGGCGCATCGGGCGGTCTTTGCCCAAATCGGCCAGCACATCGTAAATCGCCTTGCGCTGGTCATCGGTAAGCTGAAAAGGCTTTTGCGGGTCTTTGGTCATAAGATTGGTAAGATGATTGTACCATTCGTTCAAAAGGCCGGGGTCGGCTTTAATCGGGGCGGCGTGGCGTTCGTCCTGCCATTCCTTGCGCTTCATTAAAACGCCAAGCTGAATCAGGAAAAATTCATCAAAAGCCAAACGCTTACGGGCCGCTTTTTGCGAATCTTCGTTGTCCGGGAAATGATATTGCTCAACCGCCGTAATTATGTCAACTAAATTATTACGGGTTTGAATTGGCTCAGGCAAATGTTCGGGCAAATAAGCGGCATATTGGTCAACACAAGCTTTGATATGGCGGCGCAAAGTATGCAATTTCACCGGGTCAGAAGTATGGTAAACCGGCACGAGCCGCCCGGTATTGGTTTTTTCTTTTTCGGCTGGTTCAAAGGTCGGCGATTTGAGGCAAATTTGCCCGCCCCATTGCTCGACCTTACCACTTAATCTAACCCGTGTTCCCGGCTTTAGTCCATAAGTCATTTTGCGATTAAAGAACAAACATTTGAGCATCCCGGTTTCGTCCGAAACTACTACTTCGATTAGTTCCTTGCCGCCTCTGGTACGCACTCCGGCCACATCAATTACTTTGGCCTCCACGCTTTCGGTTTGCCCGTACATCAGCTCGCTTATTTTCTTCATCGAGCTATAATCTTCGTGCCGGAACGGGAAATAATACAGGGCATCGTGAACCGTTCTTAACGGGATAAATTCCAAAAGTTTGGCATAAGTTGGCCCAATGCCCTTGACCTTTTCAAGCGGCATCCCCAAATCAACTTTTTCGCCTGCTACGGGCTTTTTACGAAGGGTAGTAGCCACTTGACGAGTGGGGGCAGGGGCAGAGTCGGGCGCGGCTGTTGGGGCAGAGCGCAGGGGCAAGGCCGCCATTGTTTTTGTTTCATCAGGGCGGGAAGCCACCGCACGAGCCGGATTTGGGGCAGTTTTAGCCGTGCCTACCGTCGCGGACGGGCGCGATACAGGCGCGGCGATTTTACCCGGCAGGGAAACTTCGGCCAAAATTTCCTGAATGTAGCGTTCGCGGGCAGATTGCGAAAGGCTGGCGTAATCCATTAAGCGTTGGGAAACCAGTTCAATCAAGCGGGCTTCGTCGCCGGATGGCCCGCTTTTTATGGCGGCGTTCGTCCAGTTTGCGATAAAAGCGGCCAATCCCCGGTAAACCTTCCTGTCCTGGTACTGGTCTTGCGCTTCCATATTTAGAATTTTAGCTAATTTTTCGAGGTCTAATGGCATAATAGTTTTGAGTTTTGAGTTAAAATACAAAGTGACAAATTAATTCTAATTACTTTGTATTCCTGCAAATACAACCACCGCTTGACGCGGGTTCTATTATAACATTGAAACATAACATTGAAACATAACATTGAAAGACTGGTTGGTAGAAAAAACAAATTATGAAGAAAATTGATGCTTTACAGGTCAGGCCGATTGCCCGGCGGATGATTGAACGCTGGCAGGGAACAGAACATAGCCAGCTTGAAGATAAATTGAGTATTGAAGAACCGTTTGAAATTCGGGTGAACGGGCGTAGCCTTGCGGCGATTATGCGTACTCCCGGTGGGCAGGAAGACCGGGAACTGGCGGTAGGCTTCCTTTTGAGCGAGGGCGTTATTAGTCAGCCAAAGCAAGTGCTAGAAATTCGCCGCGCTTTGGATAACGACGGCTTGCCCGAAGAAAACGTACTTGAGGTGGAGCTAGAGGGCTATGACTGGAACGATGAAGCCCATTTTGAACGCCGTTTTACGGTTGGCTCAAGTTGCGGGCTATGCGGGAAAAGCTCGATTACTCAGGTTTGCCGCCATTTTCCAAGCTTGCCCGAAGATAATTTGCGAATTGAGCCGTCCCTGATTTATACTTTGCCGGATAAACTTCGCCAGCAGCAAATTATTTTTGAAAGCACCGGCGGTCTGCACGCTGCCGCCCTTTTTGATATTCAAGGCAATTTGCTGCATTTGCGCGAAGACGTAGGCCGTCACAATGCGGTAGATAAGTTGATAGGTCGCTCGGCCCTTGACAGCAATTACCCACTGCCGCAACAGCTTTTGATGGTAAGCGGGCGAGCCTCGTTTGAAATTGTCCAAAAAGCGTTAGTCGCCCGAATTCCCCTGATTGCCGCCGTCTCCGCCCCTTCCAGCCTGGCTGTTGAATTGGCCGAAGAAAGCAATTTAACCTTAATCGGCTTTTTGCGAGGGCAAAGCATGAACGTCTACACGGCGGGGCAGCGAGTGGGAACAGATTATAGAAACAAGTGCGAAAATATTTAATTGTGGGGTCAGGCGGGGCGTTAGGAGCAATCGCCCGCTATGAATTGGGCGGGCTGTTCAAGATTGGGACAGACGGCTTCCCCTGGGGAACGTTTGTCATTAATCTGAGCGGGAGCTTTGTGCTTGGCCTTTTCCTGACACTAATTACCGAAAAATTTGTGGTAAAACCTGAGTGGCGGTTGTTTTTCGCTACTGGTTTTGTCGGGGCGTACACCACTTTTTCCAGCTTTGCGAACGAAATTCTGGCTCTATACCGGCAGGGTTTCATCCTGACCGGGCTGCTTTATTCCTGCGCCAGCCTTGCAGGAGGGCTGCTTTGCGTCTGGCTCGGCCTGACGGTGGCGCGGTGGCTGGTTAAATACAAGTTTCTTTAACTGTAACGCTTTGTAGTTGTTTTATGCTATAATCAGTTATATTTGGTCATTCAAGGGAGGTTTACAATGAATAAACTGGTATACTGGCGAGCCAAAAGAGGCTTGAGCGTGCGAGAATTGGAAGAAAAAAGCGGGGTCGCAGCCAGCACAATCAGTAAGCTGGAAAAAGGTAAGCGCTCTCCCCAACCTTCGACTTTGGGAAAACTGGCGACGGCTCTTGAGGTAGATGTAACTGAATTGTCTGAACTTGTCGAAAATACTAACTTGACGGCGCAAACTTTATCTGAAATTGTCGACAAAAAAGAGATAGCTGCCGCCCTTGATGCTTTTGAAAAAGCAGAGCAAGGTCAGACCGAAACTTACAGCCTTGAACAAATTGAAGATTGGTCAGCAGGTTATATAGCGCAACTTGTGAAGAAACGGGCTGCTTCCTGATGAAGCGAGTGTCCCTTACAGATGAAGCTAAAGCAGATTTGCAAGAAATTTACGATTTTTGGTACGAGACTAGCGGTGACATTAAAACGGTAGCCAAAAATGCTGATTTACTTGCCAAAGATTTAAGGCGTATAGCAAAAACACCAATGCTTGACCGGCACGACCCGGAACTAGGCCCAAATAACAACCGTTGTTGGTATTATCTTAGCGGTGCAAAATTTAGAATTTATTATCTGCGATTGGCTCCAAATTCGATAAAAGTTGTGCGTATCTGGCCTTCCAAGCGTAAGCCTTTAGGACTGGATAAAGTTTTTAAGGATGAGCCATATGAATAGTTTTTAGCTGATATAAATTGCATCCTTGCTAACGGGTCTGCAATTTAGCTTTTACTTTTAGCCGCTTGACCATTGCCGCCGCGTCCCCTGCTTTTACATCGCCAGCTACTTGCAAAATCTCCCGGTAAGTATCAATTGCTTCGATGGCATCGAGTAAACGTCCGGCCTTTTCGTAGGCAATTCCCAAATTGGCGTAAGTATCGGCAACCGCGACAATATCGCCTTGTGTGCTTTTAGCCATCTGAAGAACTCTTTCGTAGTGCGGAATAGCTTCTTCGGCGCGTCCGGCGTTGGAAAGCATCACGCCCAGCGAGGATAAAGCCGAGAAAGCGGTATCAAAATCGACGTTATCAAGGGCGAAGGGTGCCGCCAGCCCAAAATAATAAATCGCTTCGTCATAAAGCTTGCACCAGTCGCAGGCGAAACCAAGCGAAACCAGCAATACGCCGACGCTGGCCTGGTCTCCGATACTTTCGGCAATTTTCAAGGCTTTCTGGAAAGCTTCTACCGCTAAATTGACCTTCCCTAAAGTGGCCTGCTTTAACCCGGCTTGCTGCAAAACCAGCCCGCGATTGTAAAGAGCCTCAATTTCTTTATCCGGCCAGGCCGCTAACTCAGCATGGCGGGCGGCTTCCCCGAAAGCTTCCGCCGCTTCTGTATAAGTTTTTTCCCGGCCATAGGCTTTGGCAGCCCCCGACCAGGCCCGCGTCTGACCGCGCTCATCCTCTGCCTGAGCGAAAAGTTGGGCCGCCGCCCGGTAAGCTGCCACCGCTCCGGCCAGTTCACCTTTTTTGTTCAAAGCCTTTGCTTCCTGCATCAAAGCTTCGGCTTCGGTATTCGTTTGCTGTATGTTTATCATTTTTTAGTTTCAGGTTTCAGATTTCAAGTTTCAGATTTCAGGTTTCAGATTTCAAGTTTCAGGTTTCAAGTGGGATGCTGCTCTGCCAGTTGACGTTTGACCTAAATGTATTGGCGGAGCAATATTCTACAAGGATAGTGGTTTCTTGTAGGATGCTGCTCTGCCAGTTGACGTTTGGCTAAAATCAATGGGCAGAGCCACATCCTACAGAAAGGCCGCTCTTCCCTGTATAATGCTGCTCTGCCAGTTGACGTTTGGGTAAAACCGGGAGTAGAAATCCTCCCAACAACCGACAACCGAATTTCTCTAACAATTAACAACTTCTTCTCTAACAACTAAATTATAAAACACCCGCTTTGCTTTAGCTGTTGCTAGTGTTACAATATTGGGGCAAAATTTGAATTTCATTTGATGTGACTTTGTTTGGTATGACGGCGTTTTGATTTAAGAGCAAGCGTAGCTGCAAAAGAAATTTTGCAGGCTAAGACAGGAAAGGCTTTGCGTGAAACTTGGTATTATAGGTAGCGGGGTTTTGGGGCTGACGGTGGCGTTGCGCCGGGCCGAAGCGGGCGACGAAGTAATTATTTTCGAGAAAAGCCGCGAACCGGGCGGGCTGGCCGCTTCTTTCCCCGTTACTGAGCGGGAGGATGGCCCCCATCTGGAGAAATTCTACCACCACATTTTCAAGACCGACAAGGATATTACCCGGCTTATCGAGGAATTGGGGCTGGGTAGCGAATTGGAGTGGAAAACTCCACCGACCAGCACCCTGCGTGGCGGCAAAATCTATCGGATGGACAGCCTTTTTGATGAGATTAAGCTTGGGCCAGTTAAGAAATTGCTGCGCCCGCTAATCGGGAGCGCACCCGATACCGCCCTGGCGATTATGTGCTTTACCCCGGTTTCGGTTCTGGGGCGAATCCGCTTTGGTTTGGTCGGAGGCTACCTGAAGTTTGAGAAGAATTACGAAAAATTGGCGAAATTAACGGCGGCGGGCTGGGCGCGTAAGTGGATGGGCAAATCGGCTTACGAAGCTATCCTGAAACCTTTGCTCACCGCTAAATTCGGGGTGAAGTACGACCAAATCGCCATGTCCTGGCTCTGGAGTCGCTTCCACGAGCGCACTCAGTTTTTGGGTTATTTGCGGGGCGGCTTCCACAAACTTTATGTAAAGTTGTTTGATACAGTCAAGGCTAAAGGCGGTCAAGTTCGGCTTGGCGCAAACGTCACCGAAATTCGCCCAACTGAAGACGGCAAAGTTTTGGTTTGTGACGACGGGCAGGAATTTATTTTTGATAAAGTGCTGGTCACTACCCCCACCCGCGTTTTTACCCAGCTTGCCAAAGAAAGCTTGCCCAAAGATTATATTGACCGCTACACCGGGCCAAATTCGGTTGAGCATTATAGCGCGAGTTGCGTGATTCTTTCGCTGAAGCAAAGTTTGCTGGACGATAAGTTGCGAAATACCTATTGGTTGAACGTGAACGACCCCGGCTTTCCCTTTCTGGCGGTGGTCGAGCATACCAATTATATGCCTTCGAGTGATTACGATGGGCAAAAACTGGTTTATCTGGGCAATTATCTGCCGCCCAACGACCCGCTTTTGTCCAAATCCAACGAGGAAATTTTGGCCGAGTTTTTGCCGCACCTCAAAAAAATAAACCCGGCCTTCGATGCCAGTTGGGTAGTCAAAAGCTGGGTTTTCTCCGCCCCCTACGCCCAACCTATCGTTACTATCGGCTACAAAGAAAAATTACCGCCGCACCAAACCCCACTGCCAAACGTGCTACTGGCGAATATGGCCCACGTTTACCCCCAAGACCGGGGTCAAAACTACAGTATCAAGCTCGGCGAAAAAATCGCCAAAATGCTTTAGGAAGTTTTGAGTTTTGAGTTGTAACTATTCAGTTTAGGCAAAGTTTTCAATCGCGACCCTAACGAATTTAGGTAAAATCGGGATTGGTAGTTTAGCGGTAATGTGGCCCGGAAGTGAATTTCTGGGCTAAACCGCTCAACCCGGCTAAACCCGGCTGGAAAAGATGCACCACTCTTTTAAGCCGGGTTTAGCCGGGTTCAACTTTTTAACTGGGAGGTTTAGCTCCAAGCAACGTTTACCTCTATTGCAAAAGTCTGACGTTTATCCAAGCATAAACGAAGGCCCAGTCAGTGACCGGGCCTTCGTTTATGCTTGCTACCTAATGATTAAGGTTTGACGGTGGGAGTGATAGACATGCCAGTACCAGTAGTCATGGTCATGTTGCCCATAGCACCCATGTTCATGTTAGCGGTGTTCACGTTGTTGAACACGAAAACCATGAAATCGCCAGGCTTTAGCTGGCTGGCCGCGCTGGGCGACTGTGAGCTAAAGAGGGCAATCGCGGTAACATCCAACGGGCCAAGAATAGTCACAGCCGCGCCGTTAGCAGTGTTGCCAGTACCCTTAGAATAGGCTACAACCTGCCCGCCCAAATTAATGCCGGAAGTGCTGCCCGTGTTCGGGATATTCTGGGCAGCAGCTTTGGTAAACCCGGCTTGCTGCATTGCACTATCGTAGAAGCTGATTACCTTGTCGGTGCTATCGCTGGTACTAAAAATACCATATTTCGAGCTAGTCCCGGCCTGACCCAGCAAGCTTTGAGCGATAGTTTGCTCAAAAACCGTACCCAGGCTTAAAGGCTTTAACCCAGTGTAAATTGGCAAACCCAAAGTAGCGGCAGTATTGTTCGCGCCCGCGCCAGGGGCGGTAGTAGCCGCGCCAGCCGCTAAAGTGGTGGTTGCACCAGTGGCAGAAGTGGTCACTGCACCGGTAGCCGAGGTTGTTCCGGCAGCAGAAGTGGTATTAGCACCCGTCGCCGAGGTCGTTCCAGCAGCCGCAGTCGTGTTAGCGGCAGAAGTAGTCGCAGCACCCGTCGCCGAGGTTGTACCAGCCGCCGAAGTGGTACTAGCGACAGTTGTGCCTGTGCGGGCAGTGGTAGCTGCGCCAGCCGTCGAAGTCGTGCCAGTCCCGGCCGTCGAAGTGGTTGAGCCACTACCAGAGGTAGCAGTAGCGTCTCCGCAAGCGGCTAAAGCCAGCACGCAAAGCAGCAAAGCTACCAGAGCAAAATAACGTTTCATCAAAAAATCTCTCCTTTTATCGTTTGTCCAATATCATCTGTTTAAGCCTGCTTCCAAATTGCCAGTTTATTCAAAATCCTTTTCGCCTGTTACATAGTGTCGGCGCAGCAATTCTAAAGTTTCCAATCCAGCTTGTAGCTAATTAATTAGCAGGCTTGTTTCGTTTATTGACTTTTGTAGATTAGCCTGTGCCTTAGCCTTGCAAGGTTAGCTTTGTTTTAAGCCAAAATTTGGCTAACTGCTAATCATATTCGGTCATACCCTCTTCTCTACTGCAAAAGCCGGGCCAAAGGGTTTTTTAGTTCTAAGTTTTGAGTTGGGTAGGGTTGCCGGGGGAGGGATGGTTAAGTTTGTAAATTGGGGTTGTCTCCCGAACGTCGTATGTCCGGGCTGATGGCATGAAAATGGCCCTAAAGGGCTGGAAAAGTTTTAGGCTAGATTCGGCAATATAAGTAATTTTGTAGAATCCGGCTCTGCCTATTAATTTTACCTAATCTAAATCAACTGGCGGAGCAGCATCCTACAAAGCATCAGGCATTTCCTTGAAACTTGGAAC
>JBBQGP010000003.1:0-67549 GCA_038323095.1 Chloroflexia bacterium
AGAAACGGGATAAGCGGGCGAGGCCGAAAATGGGTTTTAGATTTAAGTTAATTCTTTCATATGCCGCAGTGATTTTCCTGACTCTGCTTTTAAGTACCCTGCTTTTCGGCTTTATCGCCCAGCAAATCCAGCAAGACCAACGCCGCGAAGCCGACCAGCGTCTTTCCCGGCAAGCCCGTGCGGTGCAAGGTTACATCAATAACCTCTGTCCGCCCCGTTTTGTGAGCTGTACTACCTCGCTCCTCCAATACCGGGAGTTGCTGGTACAATATGGTCGCTTTATTGATGCCCGGATTTTAATGGTAGATGAGCGCGGGACGGTACAGGTAGATACCAACGCCAAAGATAAAGGCAATCTTGAAGATAAAGCTTTGGACAGCTATCGGCTTGTCCCCCGCGATAATGTAGCTCATTCCGGGCTGATAACGCTCGCTGATATTGATTACATCTATTATGCCCTTCCCGGCCCGCAATTGAAACTGGACAACCCTAACATTAGCGTAGGCCGTGATGTCAATACCGATTTGCTGCTCGGTGTCCCACAGGCCACCCTTGATGCAAGCTGGAACAATTTTTTGGGCGGGACGCTGGCGGCGGGTTTATTAGCCCTTAGTCTGGCGATTGCCGCCGCGATTTTTATTGCCCGCAGCGTGGCAAAACCGCTTATTCGGATAACCCGCGCCAGTGAAGCAATCGCGCTAGGCGATTACTCGCAAGAATTGCCCGAACCGAAAAAAGGCAGCAGCAAGGATGAAATGGGCCGATTGGCGGTAACTTTTAACCGAATGGCCCGCGAAGTAGACCGTTCCCAACAAACTACCCGCGATTTTGTGGCGAACGTTTCACACGAGCTAAAAACGCCGCTCACCAGTATACAAGGGTTTTCTCAGGCGATTTTGGATGGTACCGCCGATGACCGGGCCTCGCTCGAACATAGTGCCGTGGTGATTAATCATGAAGCGGCCCGGATGCGCCGTCTGGTAGATGAATTATTAGATTTGAGCCGGATAGAATCGGGGCAAGCTGAGTTAAACTGGCGTGAACTCGACCTTGAAAAATTGCTGGAACGAGTGCTTAACAAGCTTGAACCTTTAGCGACTGCCAAGAATGTAAGCCTGAACCCGCAATTGCACATGTACCGCCAACAACCCGAAGTACAGGCCGCTTTTGATAATAGCAATTCAAGCATTGCCGGGCCGTTAATTATGGGCGATAGTGACCGCCTGGAACAAATTTTTACCAATATTCTGGATAATGCGATTAAGTACAGCCCGGATGGGAGCGAGGTTGGGATAAAGCTAAAATTAGGCGGGGCGGAAAGCGGCAAACCGACTATTGCAAATAATCAGGCCGGACGCTTTTATTGGTCGGTAGTCGAAATTAGCAATAACGGCCCGCTCATTCCCACCGAGCAATTACCACGCATCTTCGAGCGGTTTTACAAATTGGACAAATCGCGGGCAAAGCGACGCGGCGAAAGCACTGGGCTAGGGCTGGCAATTGCCCGCGAGTTGGTCGAGGCCCACAAAGGTATGCTTAACGTTAGCAGCGAACCACTGGAAGTGCCGACGCTGTACCCTGACCCGTTACCTTCCGTTAGTTCAAATCAGGGAATTACTACTTTTGCGGTGGCCTTACCCTTGCTGGCTCTGCCTGTCGTCAACCCTCAGCAATTGGTTGGCCTGAGCTAACTCTGAATACTGAGGACTGAGGACTGGGGGAAAAGTTACGAGTTGTAGGATGCTGCTCTGCCAGTTGATGTTCGGGTCAAATCTATGGGCAGAGCCATATCCTACAGAAATGCCCCTGCCCCTGTAGGATGCTACTCCGCCAGTTGATGTTCGGGCTTTGTGGTTATTATATTTAGGCAAAAATCAGGGAAGGGGAGTCGAGGTCGGGGCATGGGTTAGCCCGACAGAAGTAGCAGGCAACAATTGCCAGAAGCGGGCCACGCCGTCATTTCCAGCGGCCAGCATCACCACCTCAGTCGGCCAGAGTAGGCTGGTCAAAATTTCTTTGCCACTTTCGATGGTCAAAAGTTTGCGCCCGCTATTATCCCAAATCGAAATTTTCCCGGCAGAAGGCATATTGGCAATCGCCACTCGTTTATTATCGGGCGACCAAACCACCCGTCGCCCTTCTCGAAAGTGGTCGTAGGCTGGGCCGGGGGTGGTACGGGGCGGGCTAAACTTCTTTAGTTCAGCTTCGAGTGGCAAAGGCTTGTCCCCTGACGGCACATCTATCAGGCCAAGCTCAAAGCCATCGGCAGAAACGGCCAGTTGCTTGCCATTGGGCGAGAAAGCAATTCCCTGCGGCTGCTCATCGCTAACCACCGATTTTTCACCAGGATAAAAGGTTTGGCCGCTATCCAGATAAAACAAATTCAAATATTCGTCAGCAATACGCTTGCCGTCGGGCGACCAGCTAAAATACCCGGCATAAGGTGAGTAAAAAGTGGAGCGCGTTCGCAAGGTTTCGCTATCCCAAATCGTAATTGAGCCACTGGAAGCAAACCCGGCTATCTGGTTTCCGTCCGGGCTAAAAGCAATTTCGATAGCATCTCCAAAGAAATCGGCGTTAGAATACGGCTGCAAAATGTTACGTCCGGGCCGCAAGCGTTGCTGGTTGGCCTCCCATCGCCACATAATTACTTGTCCGTGCCAGCCACCCGCCGCCAATTTTTTACCATCCGCAGACCAGGCCAACGAAGCTGCTCCTTTTTCTTCAGTCTCGCCGGGTTTGGCCGAATAGCCGGGCTTGCCGGGATTATAGACCACTTGCAAAAGCTTGCCAGTATTAGCTTCCATCAGCCAAATTTGCTCACGGTCTGCAACTGCCAGCACATTTTTATCGGGCGAAAGGGCCAGCGCGGTAAAGGGAGCTTTTTTGGTGGGAGTCGGTGTAGCATAAGCCGTCGCCGGAGCAATAGTCTGATTGCTGATTTGGCCTAACAAACGGGACGAAACGGGGTCGGCAGTCAGCGCGGGTAGTTTAGCCCAATCGTTCGCACTAAAATTATTAAGGGGAGCGGGAACAGCCGTCGGGGTCGGAGTGGGCGTATCGCTGATAACAATCGCCGCCGCCGGAATTTCGACTATGCCCGCCGCTAGTTCAGTAGCTTGCGCCGCCGCGATAGCCGTCGCCTGCGCTGCCAGACTACTGCCGGGAGGTAAGGCTACGTCTTCGCTGGCGGTAGTGGTGGTTGGGGTAGCGTTCCCGGTTTGAATAGTTGGGCTACTACCCGCGCAAGCCGAAAGCAGGAGCAGTAGCCATGCCAGCAGGACGAAAGTTGAAAATTGCCGCCTTTTTATTGAATTGGGCCTGTTTTGTTTCATTTCTGGCCTTACAAAATTTGCACCTGCGCCAAACGGGTTTCAAGCTCGATGCGGGTAGCGGTATCCGCCAATTGCATAGCTTGTCCAAAATAGCGACGAGCATCCTGAAAAGCATCAAAGCTCAGGGCTTTTTCTCCGGCGCGGGTCAGGTAGTAAATTGCTTTTTCCCGGTTGCGGCTGCGGCTGTAGTGATAAGCCAAAAGCCCCAACACTTCTTCTTCCCGCCCGGTATAAAGCTCTTCCAAAGCCTTACCGACCAATTCGTGCCACTGCTGGCGGTGGTCGGTCAGAACATAATTATACGCTATTTCTTGCAAAAGGCCATGCTTGAAAAAGTATTCGAGTTCCTGAGCCAGTCGGTTTTCGAGCAATAAATCCTGCCGCTTGAGGTTTTGTAGCATACTTTCAACTTGTTCAACTTCCACCGAAAGAGCCTGAGCCGCCACCAGCCGCATAAGCCGTTCGGGAAAACGCCGCCCCAATACCGCGCCAACCTGCAAAACCCGACGGCTATCTTTATCCAGGCGGTCTATCCGGGCCTGTAGCACTTCCCGCACCGAAGCTGGTACTTGCAAATCGCTATCGGCCACAATCCCGGTTAAAACGGCTTGCTCCTGGCTTTCTTTCAGGGCGAGTACCATTTCTTCCATAAAGAATGGCTGGCCGCCCGTCCGTTCCAGCACTTCGCGCTCGGTTTCCGGGCTAATTTGCAATTCGATTTTTTGCAAAAGATAATGCAGCAAATTCACCCGCTCACTTTGGTTAAGTGCGCCCAGCTTGATAGACTGAAAATAGGTTAATTCTGACCAACTAGCGGGCGGATTCCATTCAGGGCGGGAATTAAGAATGAGCAAAATCGGGTAATTTGCCAAACTTTCGGCCAGCATTTCGATAGCTTGCATACTGGGCAAATCGGCCCAATGCACATCCTCCAGCACCAAAATCAAGGGTTGCATTGCCTTTGAGCCGTTTTCATCTACCAAACTTAGCCCGCAAAGCAATTCCTTGACGGTACGCTGCAAAGTCCGCCCCCGTTCAATTATATTGAGGCTCGCCAGCAAATTATCTTTATCGGGGATGCCCAGCGCATCGGCCAGCAAAGCCAGTTCCAGCATATCCTCATAGCCATCGGTCAGGCCCGTCCGCCGGGCTAGTTCCGACAAACGATGGCGCGTTTCGTCTGGCTGCACCAACGTTTCGGAAGGATGCAAACCCAGCATATGTGTTATTAAATTGCCGAGCAGGGCGTTCGGTATTTCAGAAGTAAACGAAAAGGCCCGCCCGACTATTAGCCTCTGCGGGTTCTGGCTATAGAGGAAATGGCGAATCAGGCGGCTTTTGCCAATTCCCGTCTCGCCCGAAATTAACACCAAACGTCCGTGACCTTCCAACACATCGGCATAGGCCCGCTCTAATGTGTTCAATTCGTGGCCGCGCCCGATAAAATCGCTTTCTCCGGCGCGTGGCCCGGCATCGGCGTTAGTCTCAAAGCCGCGCCCGTCGCCCGGCTCGTTTTTAATACAACTGAGGCGATAGGCCAAAGCTGGTTTAGGCTTGCCCTTCAGGGCTAAAGTTCCCATTGGCTCAAAATCAAAAGTCGAGCGGGTCAAACGATAGGTTAATTCGCCGACTACCGTTTCGCCGGGTTGCGCGGCGGTCTGGAAACGCTGGCTGGTATTTACCACATCGCCCAAAATAGTGTAATCACGTCCGCCGGGGTCAATCGTTCCGGCAATTACTTCGCCAGTATTAAGGCCGATACGAAGCTGAAAGGGTTGACCATCAGGCCGACTATGCTTTTGGCCGATTTCACCAATGCGACGATGCAAGGCCAGAGCCGCCATCAGAGCCTGCTCCGCGTCATCTTCGTGGGCAATTGGTGCGCCAAAGCGGGCCAGCACCGCGTCACCCTCGTATTTGTCCACTACTCCGCCCCGGCTGGTTATTTCCGGCTCAAAAATTTCGACCAAATCCCGCACCAGACGGCTAACTTCTTCGGGGTCTTTCGAGGTCGAAAAATTGGTAAACCCGACCAAATCGGCGAAAAGCACTGTTACAAAGCGACGTTCGTTATCATGTTGGGGATTAAGTTTACCAGATACAATTGCCGGGCGAATATTTTTAGGGGTTGCCACTTCGGATACTGGCAAAACTGACCCGCAATCGCCACAAAAAACGTCGTCCGCTTCGGCAATCGTGTGACATTGAGTGCATAATCTTTGGATTGGTATACCGCAGTGAGTACAATAACGCTTACCCGGCTTGAGGAGCCAGTTGCAGCTAGAACAATTCATCCCAGAGTCCCTTTCAGTCCCGAATTTTTGCAGAGGTAGAATTAACTTTACTCAAACCAAATTTTTGATAAACCTGTAATTAAATTTTTCTGCCAACCCCTTAATTATACACTATCTTTTCAAGAGCTGGCCCGATTGGGATTGCCGGAATAAGTTTTGCTTGCTATGATGAGTTCAGACGAAAGTTAAAAATAGGCAGGAAGCAGGTTTTATGGCGCAGGCAACCCATATCGGCTTGGAGCCGATTCACTATAACCCGCCGGATTGTTGCCGGCAAGAGGATGAGCCTCGCAAGGAAGACGACGAGCGGAGCGATTTTGAGATTGACCGGGCGCGGATTATTCATAGCGCGGCTTTTCGACGCTTGCAGGGCAAAACTCAGGTTTTCGTGAGCGGGTCGGGCGATTTTTTCAGGACGCGGCTAACTCATTCTTTGGAAGCGGCCCAGATTGGCAAGGGGCTGGCTTTGCGGCTGGGAGCGCATCCTGATTTAGTAGAAACTAGCTGCCTCGCGCACGATTTGGGTCATCCGCCTTTTGGTCATGCCGGAGAAGCGGTCTTGGGCGATTGTATGAGGCAGTACGGTGGCTTTGAGGGGAACGCCCAGAACTTGCGCCTGATTTGCCGTCTTTCCACCAAGTTTGCCGATAAGGACGGCCTGAACCTGACACGGGCAACCCTTGATAGTATTCTGAAGTACAAATATGCTTTTGAGCCAAATCTCAAAAAATTCTATTACCGGGAAGACCAGTCAATCGTCGAATGGGCCTGTGAAAGCGGTAGCCTGACCGAGAAGTCTTTTGAATGTCAGATTATGGATTGGGCCGACGAAATCGCTTATTCGGTGCATGATTTGGAAGATGGGATGAAAGCCGGGCTGATTACTACGCATCGTCTTATGAACACCCCACATATTCGCGATACGATTGACGACGCACACTTGCAATGGATTTTGGAACAGGTCGGCTTTGTCGAAGGTCAAAACGGGGAGCGCATCCGCAAAGCGGCCCGCAAGGAACTTACTTCGCGTCTGATACACGAATTTGTACGGGCGACCCAACGCCATGAGCGCGATGTACCGCCCGGCACGAGCGAACGCTACCGTTACCGCCTTATAATTGATGAAGTACAACGCAAGCGTTGCCGGGTATTAAAAGACGTGATGTTCCGGCTAATCGTAGAGGATGCGCGGGTGGCAACTCTCGAAAGCAAGGCCGAACGA
Source organism: Chloroflexia bacterium (assembly GCA_038323095.1). GTDB lineage: Bacteria > Chloroflexota > Chloroflexia > Chloroheliales > Chloroheliaceae > L227-5C. The sequence goes on from JBBQGP010000003.1 coordinate 6,852, forward strand.
ATAGTGCGGGGCTTATTTGAAGTTTTCTCTAATCTGGACAAAAAAACCGCTTTTCTTTTTCCCGACGATTTCCGCGAACAATGGGAACGTAGCGACGATATGGGCAAAATTCGTACCGCCTGTGATTACATCGCGGGTATGACTGACGATTACGCCGAGCGATTTTACGCCCGCCTCTTTTTGCCACAAGCCGGGTCAATCTATAGTTTGTAGTTGTTACAGAAGAAGTTGTTAGTTGTTGGGGGGGAACGGGGTTGCGAGTTGCGAGTTAAAAGCCGTGAAACCTCTGTGTCCTCTATGGTGGAATTTTTTTTGGATTGAGAGTTGCGAGGGACGGGTTAGATTTGTAGATTGGGGTAATCTCCCGGACATAGAATGTCCGGGCTGATAACATGAAGACGGCCCTGAAGGGCTGAAAAGGGTTCGGCTGAATTTAGCCTGACCCCGTAACGGCTTTAGCCACGTTTTCATGTTATCAGCCCGCCCTTTCAGGGCCGGGAGTTTACCGCCAATTGAGCAAGGAAGAATAATATAACGGAAGAAATGGAAGAAATGAAAGAATTAGAAGCACTGGTTTTTGATGCATATGGAACTTTGTTTGATGTAAAATCGGTTTATACTACTTGCGAGGCGGTGTTTCCCGGTAAGGGCGAGGAAATTACCCGGCTTTGGCGCAGCAAGCAACTTGAATATAGCTGGCTCAGGTCACTAATGAACCGCTATGAGGATTTTTGGAAAGTGACCGAAGATGGCTTGCGTTATACCTGTCTTTTTCTGGGGCTAGAGCCAAATCAGGGCCAAATCGATACCATGATGCAGGCTTATTCACGACTCGAACTTTATTCGGATGTACTTCCCGGCCTTGAAAAATTGGCTCAAAGCGGCAAAAAATGCGCGATTCTCTCAAACGGTACGCCCGCGATGCTAAAAGCCGTCGTCGAAAACGCCGGAATTGGCGATAAACTGGCGGCGATTTTAAGCGTGGACGAAGTAAAACGCTACAAGCCCGACGCTGCCGTTTATGCTTTGGCGGCTTCCCGGCTAGGGGTAGCTAAAGAAAAAATTGGCTTTGTTTCGTCTAACGGCTGGGACGCTGCCGGAGCAAAAAGCTTTGGGTTTCAAGTTTTCTGGATTAACCGTACTGGCGCACCACTCGAAGAATTAGGGGTAAAACCCGATAAAATAATAAACGGGGTTGGAGAAGTGCTTACCTAGTACCAATATCCCCCAAAAGTACCATAACATGTGAATGAGAGTCCTCTTGTTGGGTTAGCCGCTTTTTGTTATTATGTTAAGTGCAATAACATTACATAACAAAAAAATCAATCGGAGTGGCGTGAGAAGGGGGAGAAGATGCGAAGGCAAGGCAAATTCGGCATCCTGGCAGTCTGCTTACTAATTGTAGGGCTTTTAACAGGCAATATTTTGCCTTCAACCCAGACCAGGGCGGTTGGAATCTGCCCTATCCCCGCTACTAATCCGGCAGTGGACGCAAATCAGGCTTCAAGTGCTTTGAGCGAATTAAATTCGGTCAGGACTTCCGCCTTGCTTACTACTACGACGGGAACTGTAACACCTGCCACTTTAAGTGCAGTTACCAGTGCTACCAATACCGCCGCTCAAAATCACGCAACTTATTTAGCAAATAATCCGAGCGAATTTGGCAACAATTTTGAAGTAAATTCGGGTAGTGCCACTTCTTGCTTTACTACAGCTGGGAACGCGGCGGCAGGAAATGCCTTGCGGGTTGCCAATGTTGCCAGCCTTAGCGAAGCGGTAGATGCAGCAATTGACTCGATTTACCTGCGCTTACCCTTGCTAGACCCGCGTTTGCAATCGGTAGGGCTAGGCTTTGATACCAGCTTTGGAGTAATTGACCCCAGCAATTCCAGCTCTCCCGGTAACATGTCACCCACATTAGTAGCGGGACAAGCCAGATATTTGGTGGGTTATCCTGGGCCGAACGCGGTTGGTGTGCCGCCCGCGAATTCGGCCAGCTATTTGCCGGGAGAAGGCATTACCCAAACAATTACGGCGGCCTACAAGCCGCGCTTGCTTGGCGGTCTGAGCAGTAACGGCACTACCCGAACCGGCGTTTATGGCGACCCGTTCACGGGCAGTAGCACTGCTTCTTCCGTCGTAGGTTATCCGATTAGCCTTTCATATGATGCCACTACTTTTGGGACGGTGGCGGTTTCCACTAGCAATAGCTCATTGGTAGAAGTTTCTACTAACAATAGCGTTGGTTTTACCATTAAACAGCCGACTGAGGTAATGGCGGTTTATAATAGCGTTTGGAGTGTTAGCCCGTCTACGCCATTACCTACGGCGGCAGTATTAGTACCAGGCAACATTCTTAAAGCCAACACCCAATATCGGGTAACTTTTAACTATACTGCCTCGCTTATAGCAAGTGGAGCGACCCAAACAATTAGCTGGACATTTACCACTGGCAACGATACTTCCGGCAGCACTACACCCGGTACGGGTACACCGGGAACTGCCGGGCCTACTCCTACAACCGGGGGCAGTTCGGGAATACCACAACCAACCCTTTATCCCTTGCCAACCAGTTCGTTGCAAACCCCCACCCCTACGGCGGGCTTGCCGGGTGTGCCAGTTGTACCACCGACAGTCGGGCCAACCTCGTTTTATCAGCCGACTCCGGCGAACGGCTCAAACCCGCCCCAATTCTTTCAGGTCTGGCGCAGGGTGGATGACCCGGTGAAAAACGGTTTGGTTAATCGCTCCTGGGTTTATGGGCCTTTACCTTATGGCTTCTCAATTTTGAACGAATTTTATGACGGAACTTCCCGGACGGTGGCTTATCACGATAAAGCCCGCATGGAGTTTCGGGGCAATGGCGTAACTAACGGCCTTTTGGTCAGGGAAATGATTTCAGGAGCGTTACAGTTGGGCGATAGCAAGTTCGATTTCCGCACTCCGGCCTTGCAAACTGTGGCGGGCGACCCTTACGAATTAAACCCAACCGCGCCAACCTACTTTTCGTTTAGTAAAATTGCTTCGCTTAACAACGACAATCGTTCGGCCAGTGCAATTGGTCAGCCAGTAATTGCGACCCTTGCTCCCGATGGCACGCTTGGGGCAAATTATGGGGTTGCAGCTTATGGCGTGACCAATGTTTATTACAGTTCGAGTTTGGGCCACAATATCCCCAACCGCTTCTGGGAATTTATGAACCAGAGCGGGCTGGTGTTGGACGGGGGCTATTTTACAGGCCGGGTGCTGGATTGGGTGCAGGTAATGGGCCTACCCTTGAGCGAACCTTATTGGACAATCGCCCAGGTAAACGGACAGGCCAGAGATGTGCTGGTACAAGTTTTTGAACGCCGGGTGCTGACCTTTACTCCGGCTAACTCGCCCGCCTTCCAGGTGGAAATGGGCAATGTAGGCCGAGCCTACTACAAGTGGCGTTATGGACGATAACTTCAAGTAGCAAGTGATTAACCGCAAGTTTCGGGCAGAAATTGGCTGAAACTTGCAAGTAATACTTGTGACTTGCTTTTGCCTGCTTGCCCAGGTTGCCGCCGAAGGGCCGCTTCTACCATTTTTTACAGAGAGGTTTGCGCTGTAGAAAGTTGAGGTAGGCGGCTTTTCGGCTTTATTTTTTGTTCAGGTAAAATGGCAAAAATTCTTTTTTTGAGTTACGAATTACCTTCTTTCACCCCGCCTTTGGGCCAATTTGCCGGGCTTTGGCAAGAATTTGCCCCGCGCCATCAACTTAAATTGATTTACTTTAGCAAAGCTAGGGATAATCCAAACGATAAAGTTTTGGCCGAAAAGCTGGGCGGCCAATTTTTGAGGCTGCAAAATTCTTCGAGCCGAAGCTGGTTTGGAATTAACAAAACTCCGCATCAAGTAATCTTGAAAGAAATCGAACAATTTCAACCTGAGCTAATTTTTATAGACCAGGAATTTAAGGCTAAATCACAAATATTAAGCTTAAAAAACGTTTCAGCTGCAACAAGGGTAATATTCAAAAACTATTTTTTGGAAATAAACCAGCAACGAATTTACTTTGGGCCGGGCCTTGATGCCGATTACTTCCGGCGTAGCAGCCCGCCTAACGTTGTTTCAAAACTTGTTTTATTTTCGGCTCAAACCGAAAACAAGTCGGATAACCGGGCAATCAAGGCGGCAGTCGAGCTAATGCTGGACGAAGTTTGGCCCAAAGTGCGGGAAAAACACTCAGATGCATTTTTGCAAATTGTAGCGGGTGAAGCTTGTCGCAAATTTCTGGGCGAAGCTCGTAACGGCGACGGCTACAGCTTGCGCTATGGCACAATTTTGCCCGGCGAATACGAAGGCGCACGCCTAGCCCTTGCTCCTTACAAAGATTTTGTACCTGTCCCGCCCCAACCCTGGCTAGAAGCATGGGCGATGCAGTTGCCTTTGATAACTTTGCCAGAGGGAGCAAGCACTTTAGCGGATTTGGGCGGGCGGTTGGGCGACCATTTCTTGAAGGGCGAAGACGGGCCGAGCCTGGCGGCCTTGATTAGCCGGATGTTGGAAATGCGCGGGCCGGGCTTACATTTGGCCGAAGCCAGCCGAAAACTAATCGAGCAAAAATTTAGCTGGTCGGCCAAAGCTGCCAAACTCGAAGAAATTATAGAACAACAACTTTTCTAAAGTAAAACAGAAAAAGAAAAAATGAAATTTTGGGGAAAAGGCAGGAAAGAGCGGGCGATGGGATTCGAACCCACGACAGCCTGCTTGGAAGGCAGGAACTCTACCACTGAGTTACACCCGCATAAACCAGAAACAAAAATCTCTACCGCAGCTAGATTATACCATGCTCCGAAGCTGTTTTCAACCCTTTTTAATGGCTTGAGTGTGACCCCTTTTTTGTAAGCCGATCCTGAACAAGGCTCAACTAACCAGCTAATTAGACTATTACCAATTTCTCATGTAGTTTAATATAAATGTAATATTAAAAGCCACTCAAAACTTGTATACTATATATAGTAATTGGCTGTGCTAAAAACCTGAGCCAGTAAAATAAACATTATATTAAAACTTTTAGCATCGTGAGATAACTACAAATGGCTTTTGAAGAACTTGCTGATAAAATCGAGATTAAGAAGCAGCAATTGGCGGCTGGTTTGGCTGAGTTGGTAATAAAACGACGCATTCCAAGCTATAATGACATAGCCACCGAAGAGCTTACTCGCCAGTTTCTACCACATTTTGAAATGACCGTGCGGTATATTCGGGAGAGCAATCCAGCAGTGTGGAGCGATTATTACATAGAGCTAGTCCAGGCCAGGTTTAGCAAGGGCTTCTCGTTTGAAAGCGTAATGACCATTAGTGAGGCTCATTACGATGTAATGTATCAATTTGTAGATCAGGAGTGGCCGACCAACCAACATCTTAAACTTAACCAGAAATACCGTCAACGTGTTCAGGGTATGCAAACCCTCTCGGAAACAACCGTTCGCCAGGTGTATTTTAGTAGTGTCTATTAGCAAGCGCAGCCTAAGTTATTCGTCCGCGCTTTCCAGCCGGGAAGCTTGCAAACGCGGGCGACCTTCCCGCATTTCGGTTTTACCTTCGACAATAACCAGCTTACCCTCCTTGAGCAAATCGGCGCGTTCGCGGTAAAGTTTTGGGAACACCGAAATTTCGAGCAAGCCGCGCCCGTCATTCAGATTAAACATAAACATTTTCCCATAGCGGCTTTGAATCTCGCGCCCGCCCACAACAGCCCCGCCCAAACGCACGACTTGCCCGCCACTATCTATGCCGATGGTGGTAGCGTTAATTTTGGCGGCGGCTTCGAGCCGGGCCACCGTTTCAACTACAGGAACTACTGTTAAATGCACCCCGATAAGCTCATATTCGTAGCCGAGCAAAACATCAGGCGGATTTTCTGGCATTTCGGGCAGGCTGATTTCTTCAAAGTTTTTGGCTTTGGCCGCTTTTTGAGCGGCGGGCAAAGCCGCCTCGATTTGGGCGCGATTGCCAAAAGGTAGCGCACCAAGCCGCGCCAGCGCAGTCAACCCCCGCGAATTAACCGCCCGTCCCGGCACACGCCGTATAAAATCGGCCAATCCCGAAAACGGGCCGTTGCGCCGGGCCGAAATAATCCCGTCTACCCCCGCCGGGCCAATCCCCTTGATAGCCGAAAGTCCAAAGCGAATGGCAACTTGTCCATCCGGCAAGGTGTCGAGCGTAATCCGGGCTTCGCTGCGGTTAATATCCGGGCCAAGCAGGGGAACATTTAGACGGCGGCATTCGGATGCGGCCTTGATAATTGCTTCAGTATCGCCACCCGCAACGGTCAGCAGCCCGGCCAGATATTCGAGCGGGTAGCGCACCTTCAGGTAAGCTGTGATATAGGTCAAATAACCGTAAATAATAGCGTGAGCCTGATTAAAGCCATAAAAGGCAAAAGGCGGGAACATTTGCCAGACCGACTGGGCTTGTTGCTGGCTTAAACCGCGCTCAATTGCTCCGGCAGTAAATTTTTGTTCATGGGCAACCAGTTCTTTTTGCAGCTTTTTGCCAATGCTTTTGCGAAGCGCGTCCGCCTCACCCAGCGAGTACCCGGCCACTTCGCGGGCAATTTTCAGCATGGTTTCCTGATAAACCGGCACGCCGTAAGTTTCGGCCATAATCGGGTTTAGCAAAGGGTGCGGCGTATCCAAAGGTTCGCGCCCGTTGCGGACTGCTACCAATTTGCCGATAAAAGGCATCGGGCCGGGACGGTAAGCCGCAATCATCAGGGCAAGGTCGGCAATAGATTTTGGCTTAACCGCCATTGCAAATTCGGTCATACCCTGCTTTTCAAGCTGGAAAACCCCAATAGTATAGCCCTGCGAAATCGTCCGATAAGTTTCGGCATCGTTGGTGGGCAATTGCCACAAATTATCAGGGGTTAAAGGCACTTGCCCGCGAGAAGCTTGCTCATTTTTGGCCGCTCTCATTTCCATAAAGCGCAAGCAATGACCGATGGTACTCCAGGCGGTCAGACCGAGCAAATCAATCTTGAGCAGCCCGCGTTTTTCGACCCCTTCCATGTCCCATTGGGTCATGACGTTGATTTCGGTGGCGGGAGCTGAATTTTCTTCGTTAGAGGCTAAACTCTCGCTCTCGGCACTTTCGGCTTTGCGGCTTGCCCCTTCCTCGCGCTGGCGTTGGGCCAAACCTTCGGTGCGGGTAAGCGGAGCATATTCAGCAATCGGGCGCGGGGTGATTACTACTCCGGCAGCGTGTGTGCCAGAATTGCGGCCTGTCCCCTCAATGAGCAAAGCCTGTTCGAGCAAATCGCGGGCGGCGACATCCTTTTTGTAAAGGGCCGCCGTTTCGGGTTCGTCGGCAATGGTGCGGGCCAATGTCCAGGGCTTTTGAAATTCAATTGGTATTAACGAAACCAGCTTGCTAACCAAAAACCCGTCACTCCCTAAAGCCTTGCCCGCGTCCCGCAAAGCCGATTTTGCCCCCTCAAAATTATGGGTGATAATATGGGCCACGTTAGCCGCGCCATAGCGTCGCACCACATAATCGAGCAAGCGCGGACGGGCTTCGTCGGCAATATCCAAATCAATATCGGGCGGGGCAAGCCGAGCTTCGTTCAAGAACCGTTCAAATAACAAGCCGTAATCAAGCGGGTTTAGCGGGGTAATTCCAACGGCAAAGCAAACCAGCGACCCGGCACTACTGCCACGCGGGGCGCATAAAATCCCCTGACGGTGGGCCTCCTGCACAATATCAGCTACAATCAAAATATATTGGGAAAAACCGCTACGCTGGATTACCCCTAGCTCATAATCCAGCCGTTCCTGAGTAGAGGCGGGCAAAGGTGCGCCGTAGCGTTTTTCGAGATTTTGGCGGGAAAGTTGGGCCAGATATTTGGCCGCACCGCTTTCACCTTCGCCATATTCGGCGGGAACAGGAAAATCGGGGATAATCAGGCCAGATTTGGGCAAACGTACCTGGCACTGAGCCGCTACTTTGGCGGCATTGCTCAAAGCTTCGGGAACTTCGGCAAAAATCTGCTCTAACTCAGCTAATTCAAGCGGGCGGGCCATTTCCCCGAAAGGGCGGCGGCGTTTCGCATCATTCAAACGGACGTTATCGCCAATAGCCCAGAGCAAATCACGGGCTTTAGCCTGTTCAGGACGGGTATAATGCACATCCGAAGTCGCCAGCAAAGGCATATCAAGGCGACGGGCAAACCCTATCAAACGAGCGCGGTCAGCCTGAGCCGCCGGAGAATTATTCGATACCAACTCAATATAAAAATTATTGCTAAAAACTTCCTGCCAGTGCCTTGCCATTTTTTCGGCTTCGGCTTCGCGCCCTGCTGCCAGCAAGCGCGAGAGTTTGCCGCTTGGCCCGCCACTCAATACCGCCAAATCGCGGGCGTTTTCCTGCAAAACTTCTTCTTGCAAAAGCGGGCCTTCCTGTCGGTTCAAATCATAACCTGTTGTTCCAGCCCAAGTCAGCAAATTAAAAAGATTATGTAAACCTGTTTCGGATTGAGCCAGCAGCACCAGATTGGCGCACTGCAAAGCCTTGCCGTTTTGAGCAATTTTTTCGGCTTCCGCCCCGCAACCTTCCCCGGCCCATTCGCCCGGTGCTTCCAGTAATTGCGTTTCGGCTGTCCAGGCTATTGGCATATCTACCCCAAATATGGGATTGGGCAAACCGAGCTTGTCGGCGGCCTCCTGAAATTCGATAAACCCTGCCGCCTGAGCATGGTCGGTCAGGGCCATCGCGGGACGCTTGAGTTCGACAGCGCGGGCGACCAGTTCTTCGATTGAGCTGACCCCATCCCGGAAGCTATAATGCGAATGAACATGCAAGTCGGCGAATTGATTAGCAGAGAATTCCATTTTTATATTTATCCCCGTTTCCAGACGAGCCTTAGAAGTAACTCGCCGACTATAAATTTACACCAAACCAGAGCTAATAGCAACCAAATCCAAATCTCTTACCGCAACTTACTAGCCGGATTTGCCCGGTTTGGCTTATAATTCAAGAGAGTAATCTTTGTTTTTGCGGCCAGGAGCCTATTTTGATAAAGCCATTATTTTTGTAGGACACTGCCCCGCCAGTGGATGTGCGACCAAAATCTATTGGCGGAACAATATCCTACAAAGGCAGGATTATAATTGGAGAAAGCGTGAAATTAGTTCGCTTGCTAAAGGAATTTTTGTGGGGCTATTCTCGTCCGGCTTTGCTGCTGTGGGTAATAATTCTAATTTATGCCGGGCGGGTGGGGATTTTGGCGATTTTCCCGCGTAGCATCCGGCAAAATTCGCTAGTTTCGTATGGTTCGCTGGCTCTGGCCTATGGTCTATTTTTGCTGTTAGTCTGGTTTTTTGTGCGGCAAAACCAAAAGTTAAGGCAAGAACTGGGGTTATGCTGGGCGGGCGGAAAATTGGCGATTGGGCTAGGTGGCGGGCTTGGGGCGATTGCGCTGGGGGTGGTATTGGTACGCGGCGGACAATTGAGCAGTCGCGCTCCGGCAGATAGTCTCGAAACGTGGCTGGTGGTAATAGTTGGAACGACGCTGCTTGTACCTTTGGTAGAGGAACTAATCTTTCGGGGCTTGCTAATGGCTTATCTGCTGGAATGGTTGCCACGCCGTTTGCCTTTTCTGGTTTGGCCGATGCACCGGGTGGCTATCGGGCTTTCGGCTTTGGCTTTCGCGCTGGCCCACGTTGGTTCAAGCTTTTTGTTTCTGCTGGTATTGTTTGGTGGCGGCTTGATTTATGGCTGGGTGCGCTGGCGAAGCAATTCGCTTTTGCCTTCTTTTGTCGGGCATGCCGCCTGGAATGGAATTTTGGCTTTGGGCCAATTTGTAAACTGGTTAAATTAAACAGGAGGATTAATAGATGAAATACGAAATGGTTGAAGTTAAATACGAAGGCAATTTTGCCATAGTGACCATGAACAACCCGGAAAAGCGCAACGCCCTTTCTATCAAACATATGCAGGAATTGACCGCCGCCTTTAACGAAGTGGGCGAAAGCGAGGCGGCAGGGGTGATGCTGACGGCAAACGGGCCGGTATTTAGTGCGGGCCACGATTTCGCCGATGTTGCCGGACGCGATTTGGCCGGTATGCGCCAGATGCTAAAAATTTGTACGGTGCTAATGGATACGATTCAGGCTATTCCCCAACCCGTGTTGGCCCGCGTACACGCGCTGGCAACGGCGGCGGGCTGCCAACTGGTCGCTACCTGTGATTTGGCGGTAGCCGCCGAAAACGCCGCTTTCGCCACACCAGGCGGCAAGGGTGGTTGGTTCTGCACAACCCCAATGGTGGCCCTTAGCCGCAACGTCGGGCGCAAGCGGGCGATGGAAATGCTATTAACCGGTGAGCCAATTGACGCGCGGACGGCTCTCGATTGGGGATTAATCAACCGGGTAGTACCCGCCGAAAAATTGGATGAGGAAGCTTACAAATTACTGGCTGCCGCCACGCGAGGCAGCACATTGGCTAAAGGTATCGGCAAGCAAGCTTATTACGCCCAAATCGACCTTGACCAGCCCAAAGCCTACGCCTACGCTATGGAAGTAATGGCTTCGACCTCGCAATTACCCGATGCTCAAGAGGGAATTTCGGCCTTTTTTGAAAAGCGCAAGCCCAACTTTGGCAAAAGCAACAAGTAGGAATTAGGGGGCAAGTTGCCCAATTTGCCCCCTAATTTCCCGCCAGCTTTCCTGACTTTATAAGGAGTATTCCCAGCTATAATCGCCTCGCGAAATCAATTTTTCTGTTTATAGTAATGAGTTTAATCAGCACCGCCTGTTAGCTGAAAGCGAGGTGAAGTATTTTGCAAATAGTGGCGTTCAATCAGGATAGAACTGTCACTTTGAAAAGAGATACCACCGTGAAAATCTTTCAGATAAGGATGTTGCGGTATAAGTTCTTTGATAAGCTGATTGAAATCAACTTTTGATTTGGAATTTGGCGAACAATTAAAAGACACAACTTCATTCAGAGCCGCGTTTTGCTCAGGATAAATCGTTAAAGCAATCCGGGCGGGCGTTTCCCCTAGATTCAGCATTTCAAATTCACACAAATTATCAAACCGAATATCGCAAAAAGGAAAATACCAGTTTTGGGCCGGATTAATATCCAAAACGGTGGTTTGGGCATCTGCCCGATGTCCCGGAACGTAGCTTACTAATTCAGTCGCCAGAGCCGTAGAAGCTTTGAGCATAAGCTGGCTGGAATTGAGGATAGCTCCTTCTTCCAGCTTGAGCAAAAGAGTTTGGTTTGGCCCTAATTCAAAGTGACCGATTGGCAGAGTACGCAGGCTTTCTGAACCAGCCTTGCCTTGTTTGTAAACTTTTAGCTCAAAATTAGTCGGCGCGGTTTGCGGGTTTAATACGGCCAAATAAAATTCAGCCGGATTTTCCTGACGACGGTTTTTTTCGGAATCCAGCTTGAAATTCCAAAGGGTACTCAATTGAGTTATACCGTTGCTTATTTGCAAAGCTTGTGGGACGGTTTTTTCGGAAGTATCTTCAATCAAAGCTGGGACAGTTGGTGCTTCCGGCTCGGTAGCCGCTTTATTAGCAGAAACTAGCGGCGCAGTAAAGTAGGTCGGCCCCATTGAAGCCTGAATGTATTCATCCAGCATATCGCCCGGCTTGCCCTGAGCCACGATTTGCCCTTTGGCAATGTAGATTACTTCATCACAAAAACGAGCTACTTCTCCGGCAGAGTGCGATACAAACAACATCGCTTTACTTTGCTGCTTTAATTCTTCGATGGCTTGATGACATTTACGCCCGAAAGCAGCATCGCCCACCGCCAAAACTTCATCTATTATTAAAATATCCGGCTCTACCGTAATGGCAATAGCAAAACCGAGCCGCATATACATACCACTACTAAAATGTTTAACTGGGGTATCAATAAATTTGCCAAGTTCGCTGAATTCAACAATTCGCTCGTAGCGTTCGTCCATTTGCTTACGGCTAAAGCCATAAAACGCCCCGTTAAGATAAATATTATCGCGTGCGCTCAGGTCAGGGTGAAAACCTGTACCCAGTTCCAGCATAGCCGAAACCCGACCATTTACCTTGATAGTGCCAGAAGTGGGCGAAAGAATATTAGTCGCCAGCTTGAGCAAAGTAGATTTGCCCGCCCCGTTTTGGCCGATAATGCCAAGTGTTTTGCCTTTTTCAAGCTTAAAGCTTATATCTTTTAAGGCCCAAAAATCCTCGTAGCTGCTTTTCCGATTAAGAATATTTACCATCCAATCCTGAAGGGTCAGTTTTGGCTCATGGTGCAGGCGATACAAGCGAGAAACGTTTTCAAATTCGATAGCGTATTCTTTTTGCAAATTTTCGGGCAAGGCCGTTTCTTTAGAGTCAGACGATTGAATTTGGTATTTTTGTAACATAATAACTGGTAAAATCTCCTTACAAATCAATCCTGGCTAAATTAATTCGCCTATTTTGCGACGATGCTTCATAAAGAAAGCGTAACCGACAAAGAAAGTGACCAACCCGTACAAGCAAGTCCGAATAGTAAAGCCCAATTCGGGGGCATAGTCAAAGAATAGTAAAGTTCGGTAACTTTCGATAAAAGAAGCCATCGGGTTTAGCCAATAAACAATGCCAGCACCGTCCTTGTAAACTTGCTTCATACTGTAGATAACGGGCGAAAGAAAGAACCAGGCTTGCAACAAAACTTCCATAATCACCATCATATCTCTAAAATAAAGCGACACAATGGAGAAAATCAGGGCCAATCCTATCAGGAAAAGCATATGGAAAAACAAAATTATGGGCAAAAGCAAAAGATAACCAGTCGGTACAATCCCGCTAATCAACAAAACTACAAATAAAGGAATAAGAGCTAACAGAAAATTGACCAATTGGGCCAAAACCGCCGAAACCGGCAAAACTTCACGCGGGAAATAAATTTTCTTGATAACCGAGCCACTATTCACCAAAGAACCCATCGCCGTCATTACCGAACCGCCAGTAAAGTTCCAGGCCAAAATACCAATCAGGATAAAAGCGGCAAAGTGATTATAGATACGGCAAGTAACCGAGGCTTGAAGCTGGTCAGTATTTGCGCCAGGCGGGGGAGCTTCGGTGCAGCCTTGCGGGGCAGAAGTCGGTAAAAGCACCACAAAAACTATATAATATACTAGCATCATTAATAAAGGATTTACCAAAGACCAAAGAAATCCCAAAAAGGAATCCTTGTAGCGTAACTTCACATCCTTTATAGTTAGAAGCTTGATAAGTTCGCGATAACGAAACAAATCAGTAAGCTGTTGGCCTACCGAAGTGCGGGTAGTATCAAACGCTCCAATTTTTAGCTGGCTACGTTCATTAACTTTTTCGATGGGACTACTCCTCCTGAATATTCAAGCAAGCCGGGTTTAATACATTACTCTTTTACAACGTATTGCCTTGCTCGAAAGTTGCGATTTATTCAAATTCTTGTAGCTAGGCAGGCTAAACGGAACTAAAACCCGGCTGTAATAAAGCTGGCTGAATTGCTACAATTTATCCTATTTTCCCTAACTGAAATGAGCATCTTTGCTAACGAGAAAGTATAGGCGAGGCCAATAGTTTTGTCAAACTAACTTCTACGGACAAAAGTTCAGCCTGGTTGTGAACAAAAAACACATTGACATAAAGATTTAGACCAATTATAATAATAAGGGTAAAAGTGAACATTTATTCTAAGTTTTGCGCTCAAGGCACGTATAATGCAAAAGTAAGAGCAGGGGTGCGGGACGGGCGCAGGTTAGAACTTACAAAAAAGCGGTTCAGTTGAAATTCTACTGGCGCGAAAAAAGGAGGTTCCATCACATGAGAAGAATCATAGCCGCCCTTTTCGTATTAGTTTTGATTATAGCGATTATTGTAGTGGTAATGCTAATTGGGAGTTCTACTGGCACACAGGTAATTACCTCTCCCTAAAATTTTATCCTGGTAGAAGCCTATTTTTGCATTATATTGCTCGCTTAGTGGACAAAACCACTGACGGCGGAGTAGAATTTGGTCTAGTTTAAGGGAACAGGGATAAGGCGGCAACAAATCTTTATAAAGGTTTTTCAGGAGAAATTATGTCGGGTAGAGGCAGAGGTGGCGGTGGTGGTTCAATCTTAAATCGGCTAATTGTACTGGTACTGGTCGTAACGGTAGCAATTGTCGCTATTTTGTATTTGCTCTCGCCCAGCAGCCCCTTCAAGGGTAAGGGGGATAGCACCCCTGTGCCAACTCCTATTACCATCGGCCAAATCCAGAAACTTTACAGGCTGCAAACTGCTCAGGTAACGGGTACCAAAATTGTGGAAGGGCAGACCCAAAGTGCCTTACCTTTTAGTAGTGCCAAAATAACTTATCAGGTGACGCTAACTATGACCGCTGGTATTGATATGAGCAAGCTGAAAGACAACGATTTGCAAATTAATGGCGATACGCTGGTTATCAATTTACCCGCTCCACAAGTCCTAAATGAAGAAGTGGATTTTGTGCCAATAGCCGAGAACAAGGGATTTCTTTCTGGCCCAAGCGAGAAAAAAGATTTGCCCAAAATAGTAGTAGACGAAGGCCGCAATAAAGTTAAGCAAGCCATCTTGGAACAGGGCAAACTAATGATGGATGCTCGTACCAATGCCGAAGACGAGATTCGCAATCTGATTTTCCAAATTGCGCCGCAGTACAAAAAAGTGGTCTTTACCCAGGTTCCCATACCATCACCCAGCGTTCGCACCAGTCCTTCCGGCCCGCCCAGATAAAAAATGAGTGTGATTACGTTAGGTTAAGAAAAGAAAATGGACGAGCCTTTTCCTAAAATTGAACAAAATCAGGCAGAAGCTCCGGCCTTGCCGGAACTTTCTCCAGCCAGCGAAGCGGTACGCGAACAGCATACGCCTGTCGTTGCCCTGCTTATCAACTTCTTCCGACGGCTTGGCACTCTCCTTTTTACTGCCGTCAAGGAATTTTTGAACGACGAATGTCCCAATCTGGCTGCCCAAATAAGCTATTTCGCCCTTTTTTCAGTTTTTCCGCTTATTCTGGTAATAGTTATAATTGTTTCTTTCCTGCTGCCTTCCGACCAGATTGCCCAGGAAAATATAATCCGGCAACTTACCCGGAACTTTCCTTCTAATACTATCAAAATAGATGAAATTGTACGAGGCGCAATCCAGCAAGTCACCAATAGCCAGCCTCTTTTTATTGTTTTTTCGGTAGTCAGCCTTATTTGGGCCGGGTCAGGCATTTTCGACTCGATTACCATATCTCTAAACAAAGCCTGGCAAACTCCTGGCACCAAGCCCCGTAGCTTTTTTGAAAGCCTTTTTCTGCGCTTCGCTCTAATGGTCATACTTGGCGCGATGTTTTTTGGCTCAATCGCCATTACTTTTGCTTACAATGCCACTCGCGATTTCGCCACGACTAACAGACAACTAGGTATCTACCTGAAAAATAACCCGATTTGGGATATTCTTTCATTTCTTATCCCCTGGACACTAAACTTTGCTACTTTTATGATAATTTATCGGGTAGTGCCGCAACGTAAGGTCAACTGGAAAGACGTTTGGCCGGGTGCAATTTTAGCAACTATTTTGTTTGAACTTATTAAACTTGGTTTTAGCTTTTACATTAGCAGTTTCACCAACTTCAATCTGACTTATGGCTCGATTACTGGAGTAATCGTCTTTATTTTCTGGCTTTATCTGATAGCCATAATCTTGCTGATGGGTGGCGAAGTTTCCAGCGTTTGGGCCGAAATGCGCGGTAACAAACATCCTGGCAAGCTCGCCCGTCAGGGTAAAGTGGATGAAGCTCCCGCCAATTCCCCCCCTCCTGCCACCTCCATCGAAGCTAACGAAGCTCAAGCTATTGAAACCCAAACTAATGCTGAAAGCGATAAAATAACAAACTCTTAAATCGCTATTAAAACCCTCTTAAAGATTTGTTAATAAGCTTGCTGTAATCTTCTAACCTGTAACCATTCCCATTTGAGGAATAGAAGGTCTGCTAACCGATTGTTACCGGGGAAAAGATAGGGTATAATCAGTTCAAAGCGTAATGAGGCGCGTTACTTGCTCCACCTTCATGCGCCTTCTTGTTTCTTTTTTCTTCTCGGATTAAACTAAAATTCAAAAAGACTGGGTTTATCTCAAGAAAGCGGCAGACTTTTAAATGAGCGCAGTAAATAACTCTGACAAAAAAAGCAGCAGCCTACCCGACCAAAAAGCGTTAGGGGCTGCCGATGCTTCTGCTTCGGAAGAAATTGTCCTCAAAACAAGCCCAAAAGCGGAAATTGCTCCCCGGCGGGTTAGTCGGCGGCTGGAAGACTTGGGATATGCCGCCCTTTATTTATCGCCGGCCCTGGCGATTTTCGCGGTATTTACCTTTGCCCCCTTTATTCGTTCTATCTGGTTAAGCTTTTTTGTTACCGATGCGGCGGGCGAAACAGTACGTTTTAACGACGTTAAGTATTACTCCCGTATTTTGAATTTGGACGGAAGCGGGCGGGACGAATACCTTAAAAGTATCATAACTACTATTCAATTTAGCTTGATGGTCGTACCGCTCGGCCTTGTTACTTCGTTGGCTCTGGCACTTCTGGCGACGGCGCAGGTCAAGGCTATCGGGGTTTTCCGCACTATTTTCACCAGCAGCATTGCTATTTCGGTTGCCAGTGCGGGTGTAATCTGGGCCTTAATCTATAGCCCCAGCCTTAAAATCACCCGTTGGGCCATTGATTTGTTCCACGTCAAGGTCGAAACCCTTTTGCAAGATTCGCTAACCGCCTTACCCGCCGTCGCTATCATGACGGTCTGGACGGCTCTGGGCTTTAACTTTATCATAACCCTTTCCGGGCTTCAGGCTATCCCCCAGGATTTGTACGAAAGCGGGCGGATTGACGGGACAAATAATTGGACGGCTTTGCGCTATATCACTTTGCCCCTGCTTACCCCAACTTTACTGTTCTTGTTTATTATTTCGACCATTCAATGCTTCCAGTCTTTCACCCAATTTTATGTACTAATTGGCAATGAAGGGCCGGATAAGTCCACTAACGTTTTTGTTTGGTCGCTTTTTAGCTCTTTCTGGAAAGATAATCGTTACGGCTTTGCTTCGGCTATGTCGGTAGTGCTGTTTATTATGTTGCTACTGCTGACCGCCTTGCAATATTTGGCCCTGAACAGGAAGGTACATTACCAATGAGCGTACAAGCCACTCGCGCCCCGCGTGAAGTTAGCCCAGAACAATACCGGGCTGTGCAGCGCATTAAGAAAATTGTTACTTACTTTTTGCTGGTACTAGCTTCGCTGATAGTGCTATTCCCGCTTTTCTTTTCGTTTTCGATAGCCTTGCAAGGCCCAACCCTCGCGCCCAACCTTGTGCCGGATTTCGGCAAGCTCGACTTTAGAGTTTTTGGCGATACCTTTAACAAAGAACCCAATTTGGGTCGCTGGATAGTTAATTCCTTTGTCGTTTCAATTGCCGTCACACTTGGGCAGTTAATAACCTCGTCGCTGGCGGCCTATGCTTTGTCTAATCTGGAATTTCCCGGCAAAACTATTGCCTTTTTTATAATCCTGGCAACCCTGATGATTCCCTGGGAAGCTACGATTGTCCCTAACTATCTCTCTATCGTTAATTGGCAATGGAAAGATAGCTACCAAGCTTTGATAGCTCCCTTTCTGGCAAGCGGGTTTGGTATTTTCCTGCTGCGCCAATATTTTATGACTATTCCTCGCGATTTGTACGAAGCCGCCGTAATCGACGGCTGTGGGCGTACCCGCTATTTGTGGTCAATCCTGCTACCACTTTCTCGCCCAGCTTTAGGAACACTGGCAGTGTACGCCTTTTTGAACACCTGGAATCAATACTACTGGCCGCTATTGGTAATTGACGCTCCCGAATGGCGCACTACCCAGGTTGGAATTACCGCTTTCCGTTCTTCGGAAGTAGCAGTATACAATCTGCAAATGGCGGCGACCCTGATTGTTATGCTACCAACATTAATACTCTTGATTGTCGGGCAACGCCAATTGGTGCGCGGCCTGACCGAAGGAGCGTTGAAAGGATAAGTATCAAGTATCAAGTATCAAGTCGGAATTAAGTTTCTAGTTTCTAGTCGGTATCAACTAACAACTAACAACTAATTCACCGACAACCGACAACCCTTTGATACTTGTTACTTCTTACTTAATTATTAAGAGGAGAGGAAAAACTCGTGAAGAAATTGACTCAATTGCTGGCTTTGGGCCTAATCGCCCTGATGCTGGCGGCGGTTCTGGCAGCATGCGGCGACCCCACCGCTACTACTGCGTCCGCCACCACTGCCGCAGCCGCCACCACTGCGGCAAGTGCGGCGACGACTTCGGCTGCTACCACTGCCGCTAGTTCCGCGACAACCGCTGCGGCTGCTACCACTGCCGCAGGTACAACGGCGGCGGCAGGTGCTGCTGGTACTACAGCTACTCCCGCTCCGGCAGGAGCTACCACGGCGGCAGCTCCCGCGCCGTCCCCAACCCCTTATCCGACTGTAGCACAGGCGGCAGGCTCGACTAAAGTTACTTTTTGGTTTGGGCTAACCGGCACGCTGGGCGGTGTGGTGCAGCAAGTTGTCAACAAGTACAACCAGAGCCAGACCAAATATTATGTAGAAGCGATTCAGCAGCCCGATTACGACGCGACCATTAACAAGCTCAATACCAATTTGGCGGGTGGTCAATTGCCGAACGTAGTGCAGATTTACGACATTGGCACGCAGCGTATGATTGACACCAAGAAAATTGTACCGGTGCAGGATTTAATTGACCGCGACAAGCTGGAAATTATTCCTGACCTTGAACCTGCCGTTGCCCGCTATTATACGATTGGTGGCAAGCTGTATTCGATGCCCTTTAATAGCTCTGCGCCAGTAATGTACTTTGACAAGAATGCTTTTAAAGAAGTTGGGCTTGACCCTGAGAAGAAAATCTGGACTTATGACGAAGTGCTGGATGCCGCGAAGAAATTGACCAAGAAGGACGCAAGCGGCAAGATTACCCGTAGTGGCATTGATTTCACTCTGTATAGCTGGATTTTCGAGCAAGAACTGGCGACACAGGCGACGGTTTTCGCTGACCCTAACAATGGTCGCAATGGTCGAGCCAACAAACTGGTTTTCAACAGCGATAACGGTGCGAACTGGCTAAACTTCCTCAAAAAAGTGCAAGATGAAGGGGCAGGCCGCAGTATTGGCCGGGATAGCGGTACTACCAATGGGTCTGTTCGGGATGCCAATTTTGTAAAGGGTGATGCTGCAATTACCTTTAATAGCATTGCCAGTTTGCGCGGCTATATCAGCAGTGCCACCCAGCAAGGTGGTAAAGTTGATGTAGGAGTTGCTTACTTGCCGCGTCCGACTGGTGCGAAAGGTGGGGTAGTTATCGGTGGTGCTTCACTATGGATTACCAGCACTGGCTCGAAGGAACAGCAGGAAGGTGCCTGGGATTTCGTAAAGTTTGCTGCTCAACCTGAAACCCAGGCTTTCTGGTCGGCTAATACGGGTTATTATCCGATTCGTAAAGCAGCTTACAATGTGCAGGATATGAAGGACGCTTTGACCAAGTATCCCCAGTTCCAAACCGCCGTTGACCAGTTGCGGGCAACAGAAGCCAGCCCTGCGACTGCCGGAGCGGTATTCGGCACTTTCGTTTCTACTCGCCAAAACATCGAAGCGGCAATGGAATCTTTTATGACTGGCAAAACCGCGACGGCTAAAGCCGCCCTCGACGATGCCGCCAAAAAGTCCAACGACCAACTCGACGAGTATAACTCAACCGTGAAGTAACCAAGTTTCAAGTCGGAACAAAGCAACAAGTCAGAATTAACCCGTTGCTTTGTTCCCTCTAACAACCGACAACCGATAACTCTCTGTTACTTGTTTTCGAGTTTTACCAGAACGGTGTGAATCCAGCCGCTACCGTCGCTGCGGGCAATATGCAGCCAGCGCGTCGAGTTTTGCATTTCTGGCCCAATTTTGTAGCCGTCGAAGTGAAAGCGTGTCCCGATTGCGGCGGTACGTAGTACAGTGGTAGGGTCGAAGCTGGGCCGCTTGCGAATATTTGCCAATTCTACCCCAATTGTGCCAAATCCCAAATCTTCCTGGATTAAATTCTCCAAATCGTCGGGTGGAGGCGGCAAATCTTCTGCGGCTTTAGCAGGAGCTTCTTTAGCTTCCAGCGAACTAAGGGCGGGAGTAAGCGGAGCGGAGGAACGGGGCGCACCTTCCAGCTCAAACGGCTTGATTTCGGTTTCGGCTTCGGCTTTAATACCAGAAAAGTTCTGACTTGCCCCCAAATTATCCAGCAAATCCTCGAAGTCATCGAAGTTGGGCAAAAGCGGCTCGTTCGTTGAGGCAAGGGGGGTGACTACTTCTAGTTGCGCCTTATCCAGATTAGACGGTAAGCTTTCATCCAGCGAAGTATCATCCAATTCCTTGAGTGGGTCAATTTCAGTATTGCCCGTGACGGGTACAGGGCTGGAAACGGGCAAAGGCGGGGGCGGCTCAACTAAACTCGCGTCTTCATTCAGGAAATGAAAAGCTTCGGTAGAGGTAGAGATAGAGGTCGGGGCGGCTAGTTGCGGGTTAGCCTGCTCACTCGTGTTCAAATCGCCTAGCAAGCGTTCCCAGGGAAAGGCCGGGCCGGGATTTAGTTTACGTTCTATTCCATCAAAGCGGTCATGGCCCAAAATAAAGTTATTAGTGGCTGGAATTTCCCAACGCCGGGTGAGCTGGCGATGCAAGAACAACGCCGCCTGATACTGTTCTTCGGTTAGCTCTTGCCCGCTAAAGCCTTCGTATTCAATCGAAAGCGTTATCAAATTTGGATTTACTTTTTCCCGGCTGACTTCGTCCAGCCAGTCAATCGAAGTATCAGGATTATTCAAAACGCCGTTAGCCCAGGCGGTATCCTCATCCCGGACAAATTGCCAGATGCGCCCATCCCGCCCTATTCCGTAATGAGCCGAAACATAATAATCGCCTTCCTCGCCATTAAAATAGCGAAAAGTCTCATCAATTGTTCCCTGCATCATATGTTCAACAATTGCCATCGGCATATAACCGTCACGGCCCGGCCAAAAATTCTTGACATAGTGTGGCTCAATCGTCATTGGATGTTCGCGGATGGTCACAAACTTTCTCCTCCACTTTTATTTATGTCTACATGCTCACCTTTATTTTAGCCTAGCTCAATCAAGAATACAAGAGCAATTTTGCGCTAAAAGTTTTTGAGTTTCAATTGTGGAGGCGTAAACCTCTTATCGAATTGGCGATATTAAAAGTTTTAATTAAGATTAGAATTAACCAAATATTGTTCTAAAGTTAATTGGAGCTTAATATTATTTATGTTAAACTTATCTCAAGAGCATAAGATTATCTAGTAACGTATATAACAATGTCTAAAGAAAGTGCCATCCATGTCTTACGAAATCCTGGCTGATTTGATCGAGAAGCATAAACGAGAGCTGGCCGAAAAAGCCACAAAGCAAGCTATTATTCTTAATGTAATTGTCAGCACCCAAATTGAAATTGATACTCAAGGTTTTGAAGCCTCTTTTGAAGAAATAGCCTTGTACGTGCGGCGCAACAATATTAAAGAATGGTACGCTTTCGTTGAGCGTATTACCAAAGGGCAGGTAGAGCGGGGCGTGCCGGATGAAGGCGGTCTGGGCATTGCTGATTATATGATTGAATGTATTAATGAAATGATAGTGCGGGAGTTAGCGGGAGAACATAATAAAACCCAGCGCGAAAAATTCTTGCAACGTTTGCAAGCCATGCATTCGATGGGCCGGATTACAATTATCGTTACCCAAATAAAAACGCGAGAAAACATGTTACCGCTAACTAATCCAACAACCTTAAAGAAATAAACCCAAGAACACAAGCTGGCATCCAATCGTAATTTACAAGGTTACGGTTAAAAACGGGCAAATTGTGGAGCAGGCTAATAGTGTCGGTGATGCACTTGTTGGTGGAAAAGGCACGCCTCATCCTACTCTTACCAGCTTTAATGCGAATGAATATACACTAGAGGGCTTGTTTGCGGCAGCTCGGAATTCAGCTAATAGTGATTTTTGGACTGAAGACGTTAATTTTGCGATTGAATTTAATACTATTTACGGTTTTCCCCAGAGAATATTTACGGGAAACTATCGTTACACAGACGTGCAAGTTGACCAAAAAGTGATGGTTTTTCAGGAGCTTATTTAACACGGCAAAAGCCGGGAAACGTCATTGTTTCCCGGTACAGAAGTAAGAACCAATGTTGAAGGACTACATTCCAAAGGCGCGGCTGATTCCGGCGAGTGGGCCGTATTCGTCGCGGCGGTAGGGGTCGGCGTTGGTTTCATCCTCGAACGGCCCCATTTCAATAAATTTGTTGACCGCGTGCAAATAAGCTTTGGCCGAAGCCATAATAATATCGGTATCCGAGCCACGCCCGGTCACGACCCGACCTTTATAGCGCAGTTTCATCGAAGTTTCGGCCTGAGCGTCCAAGCCTTCGGTGATAGCAGCAATATTAAACTCGATAAGTTCGGCCTGAATCCCGCTTAATTTGCTGATAGCCTTGCAAACTGCGTCTACCGGGCCATCCCCAACCGTTGCTTCGGTGACAATCGAGCCATCGCTGGCGATTAGCTTGACGGTTGCCATCGGGTTCATCTTATTGCCTGTAACCACCGAAACCTGGTCGAGTCGGTAGGCTGCCTCGACTTCAGTCTGGACGCGCTCCATAATTAGGGCTTCGATGTCGCGGTCACTGATAACCTTTTTCTTGTCACAAAGCTGCTTGAACTCGAAGAAGATGCGGTTCAATTCCTCGTCGCCCAACTCGTAGCCCATCTTGGCAAGGTGCTTACGGAAGGCGTGTCGCCCGCTATGCTTGCCCAACACCAGATTAGTTTCGCCTGCGCCGACGCTTTCCGCGTCCATAATCTCGTAAGTGCGCTTTTCCTTGAGAATACCGTCCTGATGAATTCCGCTTTCGTGGGCGAAGGCGTTCGAGCCGACAATCGCTTTATTGGGCTGGACGGGAATACCCGTAAAAGTCGAAACCATCCGGCTGGTTCGCAAAATTTCGCCAGTGTTTACCCCGGTGTTGAAACCGAAGAAATCCCGGCGGGTTTCGATTGCCATCACGATTTCTTCGAGCGAAGCATTTCCGGCCCGTTCGCCAATCCCGTTAATGGTACATTCCACCTGCCGCGCTCCGGCCCGCAACGCCGTTAAGCTGTTAGCAACCGCCATACCCAAATCGTTATGGCAGTGAACCGAGATAATCGCTTTTTCGATGTTCTTGACCTTGCTCAAAACGGTCAAAATCATCCGCTCGTATTCATCGGGAGTAGTGTAGCCCACCGTATCAGGCAGATTAACCGTAGTCGCGCCTGACTCAATAGCGGCCTCAATCATCTGGCAAACAAAATCCAAATCCGAGCGGGTCGCATCCTGTGCGCTGAACTCAATATCCTGGCAATAAGTTTTGGCGCGGGCGACCATATCGCGGGTTTGCTGCAAAGCCTGTTCGCGGGTCAGGCGGAAAAGGTGCTGCAAGTGAATGTCACTGCTGCTGATAAAAACGTGGATGCGGGGTTTTTCGGCATCGCGCAAAGCTTCCCAGGCCCGGTCTACATCAAGGGCGGTAGCGCGGGCAAGTCCGGCGATAATCGGGCCACGCACTTCACGAGCAATCTTCTGCACTGCTTCAAAATCGCCCTGACTGGAAATCGGAAACCCGGCCTCAATAACGTCCACGCCCAAACGAGCCAATTGTTTGGCGATTTCGATTTTTTCTTCTATATTCAAGGTCGCACCGGGCGACTGCTCACCATCACGCAAAGTTGTATCAAAGATAATCACACGATTGCGGTCTACTACACCATTGTCACTCATTTATTTTCACCTCTGTTTATTAAGTTGTTAGAGAAGAAGTTGTTAGTTGTTAGAGAAAACAAGGCTGTTAATTGGAGGTAATCGTTACAACCCGCAACTCGCAACTCGCAACTCCTTTTCTAACAACTAACAACTAACTATTTGCTTTCGTTCAGCCAGCTCATCATCGAGCGCAATTCCTTGCCCACCTGGGTAATCTGATGCTCCTGAGAGCGGCGGCGCATGGCGTTAAAAGCGGGACGACCTACCTGATTCTCCAAAATCCATTCCTTAGCGAACTGGCCGCTCTGGATTTCGCCCAAAATCTTCTTCATCTCGGCGCGGGTTTCGTTGGTGATAATGCGCGGGCCGCGAGTGTAATCGCCATACTCGGCGGTGTCGCTAATGCTGTAGCGCATATATTCCAGACCACCCTGATAGAATAAATCTACAATCAGCTTCATTTCGTGCATACACTCGAAGTAGGCCGATTCGGGCTGGTAGCCAGCTTCGACCAGCGTCTCAAACCCGGCCAAAATCAGGGCCGTTACGCCGCCACAGAGTACGGTTTGTTCGCCGAAAAGGTCGGTTTCGGTTTCTTCCTTAAAAGTCGTGTCCAGCACTCCAGCGCGGGTTGCTCCGATGCCGCGGGCGTAGGCCAGAGCTTGCTGGCGGGCTTGCCCGGTATAATCTTGATGAACCGCGACCAGACTGGGAACGCCGCCACCATTGGCGTACTCACGGCGGACGATATGGCCCGGCCCTTTGGGAGCAATCATGCTCACGTCCACGTTTTTGGGTGGTACAACCTGATTAAAGTGGATATTGAAGCCGTGCGCGAACATAAGCGTATCGCCCTCTTTCAAGTTCGGCTCAATATCCCGGTAATAAACTTCCTTCTGGGTCTGGTCGGGCAGCAAAATCATAACCACATCGGCTTCGGCGGCGGCTTCGGCCACAGTTTTTACCGGCAAATGGCGGGAAGCTTCGTTCCAGCTTTTGCTACCTTCGTAAAGCCCGACTCGCACGTCGCAGCCACTATCCCGCAAGTTCAAAGCATGGGCGTGGCCCTGACTGCCGTAGCCAATCACGGCAATTTTCTTGTTCTTGATAAGGTCAAAATTCGCGTCTTTATCGTAATATAGTTTAGCCATAGCTTCTTCCTCCTCCAAATATTAACGGTTGTCGATTATCGGTTGTCGGTAATTTCTTGTAACTCGTAACTTTAACCGTCAGATTACTAAAGTCGGCCTGAAACTTCTTCCCAAATACTTTCGTGAGAAGATTGCCAGGCCATCAACTGTTCAAATGCCGCAGTGAGCAACTGCCGCAATTCGGGTTCGGCTTGCTGGCGTGAGACTGTACCAACCTGCCGAACATAATAATGTACATCCCCTTCAAAAAATTCGTAACTGGCCTCAATAAAAACTTTCACCACCGCTTCGCCCGGTTCACTAATAACAAGCAAACGGCGGGTGTAAAAACTATCGGGCGGCATCAAATGAGTGTAGTAGTAAACCCGACGAAGCGGCTCACTTAGCTCGGCAAGAGCCAGGGGCAGGCTGCCTTCCATAAACTCATTGAAAGCCTGCCGACCAAACTCAAACATCCGACCCCGGTCAGTAGCCTGAATAACCATCTTTTTCCCCTCAACTCCTCCGTGCAAGTTGTTAGTTGTTAATTATTAGTTGTTAGAATAGTCTCTGGTTATTCTTAGTGACAGCCCTTCTAACAATTCTGAAGTCAGAAGTATAAAGTCAGGGTGTTTCACTAATAGTTTTAACAAGTAACAATTAACTTTTTAACTCGCAACTCACAACTTTTTCTCTAACAACTAACAACTAACAACTAAATTGCTGCTACCGCGACAGAGCCACGCGCCATTGCCACCCGACCTGTGCGTACACTTTCCTTGATACCATAGCGTCGCAACAGACCAAAAAGGCGGTCTACTTCATCTTCCGGGCCGACTGATTCGAGCAAGATAGAATCGGCGGCGACATCCAGCACACGCGCCTTGAAAATCTCGGCGAACTGCATAATTTCAGAACGGGATTGCGGGTTGTCGGCGGTAACTTTAATCATCGCCATTTCCCGGACAACCGCCATATCTGAAGTAACATCGGTCACTTTGACCACTTCCAGCAATTTGTAAAGTTGCTTGGAAATTTGTTCGACAATCTCATCTTCGCCGACCACACATAGCGTCATGCGGCTGATATTGGATTCTTCGGTATGGCCGACGTTCAAACTTTCAATATTATAGGAACGTCGGCGGAACAAGCTGACAACCCGGTTCAACGCGCCCGGCTCATCTTCCAGCCAAACTATAATCGTATGTTTTTTCTGACTATTATCCAGCACTGTTCTTCCTCACTTTTGGGTTTCTGGTTTCTGGTTTCTGGTTGTCTCCCTGCCCTAAAGGGCTGGGCTGATAACATGAAAACCTGGCTAAAGCCGTTGGGTGGTCAAGCCAGCTTCGGGCTGTTTCCCCATTCTCCCCGCCCTTCAGGGCCGTTTTCATGTTATTAGCCCGGACATTCCATGTCCGGGAGATGACCACCTATCCAGTTCACTAACAACTAACAACTAGAAACTAACAACTAACTCTTACTCTCCGACATCCTCCGGGCTAAGGGCATCAATGTTTGAGCCGCCGGGGGGAACCATCGGAAAGACGTTTTCTTTTTCGGGAATAACGAATTCGACCAAAGCCGGGCCGGGCCATTCGTTCGCTTCGGCAATAACGCGGGCTACTTCATCCCGGTGGGTGACGCGCCAGGCCCGGATACCGTAAGCTTCGGCCAATTTAACAAAGTCCGGGCCGGTAATCGGGGTACTGTGGTGACGACCATCGTAGAAAATCTGCTGCCATTGCCGAATCATGCCGAGTACCCCGTTATTAAAGACGGCGATTTTCACTCGAATATCGTCCTGCACCAGCGTGGCGAGTTCCTGCGAATTCATCTGAAAACCGCCGTCACCTGTAACCGTCCAAACGGGAGTCTCTTCACCGAGAGCTACTTTCGCGCCCATCGCACTTGGGAGACCAAAGCCCATCGTCCCCAGACCGCCACTGCTGATAAAGCTGCGGGCCTTGCGGAAGTTAAAGTGCTGGGCGACCCACATCTGATGCTGGCCCACATCTACCGTAACCACTGCGTCGCCGCCCAAAACTTCGCCCATTTGCTGAATGATAAAGGCGGGGGGCAGCACACCCAAACGGCTCATTTCGTTGTCACGCCGCTTGCTATCTTTAATACGCCAGTTGGCGATTTTTTCCCGCCATTCGGAGTGCTGGCGTTTCTCGACGTATTTGTTCAGGGCTTGCAAGACGTGGCGTACATCGCCCACAATCGGGATTTGGGTCGGCACGTTTTTGCCAATTTCGGCAGGGTCAATATCAATGTGAATAATTTTGGCATTGCGGGCAAAAGTTTTCAGATTGCCAGTTACGCGGTCATCAAAGCGCATCCCGATAGCCACCAGCACATCGGCTTCGTTAATAGCGTGGTTAGCGTGCAAGCCACCATGCATACCCGGCATACCCAGGCTCAAAGGGTGCGCTGTTGGGAAAGCCGAAAGCCCTTGCAAGGTGCTGATTACGGGAATATCGCCGCGCTCGGCCAGTTCCATTAATTCATCGTAGGCATTGGAAACGGTTAAACCCCAGCCGTACAAAATAACCGGGCGTTCTGCTTCGTTAATCAGGCGGGCGGCCTGTTTAATTTGGCGAACATTGCCAAAAACCGTCGGGCTATAGCCGCGCATTTTAACTTCGGTAGGGTAGCCCTCGAAATAAATTTTATCCAAAAATACGTCTTTGGGAATGTCCACCAAAACCGGGCCGGGTCGCCCTGTGGTGGCGAGGGTAAAGGCTTTTTTCAGGGTAACGGCTAAATCGGCGGTTTCCATTACCAACCAGTTATGCTTGGTAATCGGCAAGGTAATACCAGTAATATCGGTTTCCTGAAAACCATCTCGACCAAGCAAGCTTTTGCTGACTTGCCCGGTAATGGCGACTACCGGCGCACTGTCCATCATGGCGGTTGCAATGCCGGTTACAAGGTTGGTCGCGCCAGGGCCGCTAGTACCAAGACATACTCCCGGTTTGCCGGTAGCGCGGGCGTAACCGTCGGCGGCGTGGGCGGCAGCCTGTTCGTGCCGTACCAGAATGTGCCGGATTTCGGGGTATTCATGCAATACATCATAAAGCGGTAAAATTACCCCGCCCGGATAGCCGAAAATTGTATCCACTCCCTGAGCAATCAAACATTCGCAAAGTATACGTGCGCCGTTAAGTTCTCGTGGCGTAAATCGGCTATCTTTGGCAGTAGTAGCCTGTTTCTCAGTCGCGGTCATTACCATTATGGTTCATCCTCCTAAATTCAATTTACTATTTACGATTTGCCCCGAAGGGGTAGCCCGTCAAAACGATTTACGATTAGATTTAGAATTATATAAAGCCAAACGGCAAAATATTTGCGGGTTAGGCGAATTTAGTTTTGGATACCATAAACACACAATCCAAAACCGTAAATCATAAATCTTATGTTTGGTTCAGACGCGACGTTGCGGCTGGGGAATTATATTTTCTTTAGCTTGAGAAGTAAATGGACTAACGCTTGGCTCTCTAGTGCTGCAAATTGTTGAGGCAGTTCTGCTTTGAACTAGCAAACAATTTTTGCAAAAACTAAAGACCAAGCAGAATAAGTACGAGGCTAATAAGTACAATAAGGCTTGCAAGAAGGGAAATAAGGAGGAGGGGGTTAATAAGCTGGGGATTGGGGGCAGACAAAGCAACGGCGATAGCTTGCGGCTCTTGTGAACTTCGGGCAGCAGCCATCGCCTCCCGACGATTGGCGTATTGATTATAATCTTGATTAGAATACATCTTGCTTTCCTCGCTTATTTTACTTGCTTATTATTCCTACCAATTATTCTTGCTGTGGCCTATATGCTAAAAAACCTCCCGCTTGGTGGGAGGTTTGGCTGACTTGCTTCGGTCTGCTTATCCTAGACCGCCTTCTCCCCGTTAGCCGAAAAGCTCCTTCTAAGGAGCGAAATAAGGAGGAGGAGAACTGCTACGAACAGCACAAAACCCAAGAAGCTACCGCCCTGTTTTTGTTTCTTTAATTTGGTTGCTTTTTTAGCTTTAGCCACTGCTAATCCAAATCCTTCGCTGTAATTTTCGTAGTGTTCAATTTATTTTCGAGAAATTTCGCTTTTTGCTCGCTTCCTTGCGCCTTAGCTGTGAGCATACTAGCATATCTGGCGGGAGGCTGTCAAGCTTTTTTCGATGTCTTTTAATACTATTTTGCCCAAATTTTGGTAATTCAGACCCATTACTTTTATCCTTAAATGGGCAATCTGCACTAAAACTTAATGTACTATGCCGTCCTGTAGCGAAGATGGTACTGTGGTCGGATTGACCTTTGGGTCGGCAGGGTGAATAATAAAGGCATGGATTTTCCACCAGAAGCAATCACCTGATTATCTGGCGCACATAGCATAACGGTAGTGTAACGTAGTAGTAGCAAATAAAAATTGGAGAACGCAAATGTTAGCTGGTATATCTTTGGCTTGCGATAGCCCACTCGCTTTTTTGACCGACCTTCCTGTTAATTTCGGCGGAGTTTATTCCTATCTTCCCGGTGCAGACCCCATTTTGGTGATTAATAATAAAATGAACAAGAACGAGCAGCGTGATGCTTATTTGCAATTGCTCTGGCTACATCATTCCGCTACACCCGAACGCCGTCGCTTCCCTATCAAGCAGGTGATTAGCCGAAATTAGGATTGCTATATTCGAGTTGTTCCCTTAAAATACTTGCGCTGGATGCTGAAACGGTGATGAAGCGAAGCGAAAGGACTTTAAGGAGATGCAATTTCGGAAATTGGGCCGAACCGGGCTAAAAGTTTCGGCCCTGTGTTTGGGGACGATGCAATGGGGCTGGACGGCCAGTGAAGAAGCTGCTTTTGGCGTGATGGACGCTTTTGTCGAGGCGGGCGGCAATTTTATTGATACGGCAGATATTTATTCACGCTGGGTTCCCGGCAATCCCGGTGGCGTATCCGAAGAAGTAATTGGTCGTTGGATGAAAGCCCGTAACAATCGTAGCAATTTAATAATTGCTACCAAATTGCGCGGGCCAATGGGCGACGGGCCAAACGACCAGGGGCTTTCCCGGCGGCGGGTATATGAAGCGGTGGAAGCTTCTTTGGGCCGACTTCAAACTGATTATATCGACCTCTACCAAACCCACTACCCCGATGATGATACCCCGATAGCTGAAACTTTGTCGACTTTTGATGATTTGCAGAAAGCCGGAAAAATTCGCTATGCAGGCGCGTCCAACTATCAGGCTTGGCAGCTAATGGAAAGCCTTTGGAACGCCGACAAATATAATACTATCCGTTATGATTCACTTCAACCCAAATACAATTTAGTCACCCGTAGTGAGTTTGAGCGCGAACTGAAAAAGGTTTGTGAGAAATACGGAGTCGGGGTTATTCCTTACAGCCCTTTGGCGGCGGGCTTTTTGACCGGCAAATACGAGCGCGACAAAATGACCGAAAGCAAGCGAGCCGAAGGTGTCAAAAGCGGTTTCGCTACCGAGCAGGGTTGGCGTATTCTGGATGCGGTGCGGGCCGTCGCCCAAGAAGTAGGTAGCAATCCGGGGGCAGTTTCGCTGGCCTGGCTCTTGAATCAACCCGTCATTTCCTCGCCGATTATCGGGGCGAATTCACCCGAACAACTTGAGCAAAGCCTTGCCGCCGTCGAGCTAAAGCTTTCTTCCGCCCAAATTGAACGCTTGAACGAGGCTTCCAAGTGGCAATCGTAAATATTAAGGTCAAAGGGGGCAAATATGAGTGAGCAGGGGTTGAGCCAAAATGAGTTGAAGCGGCAAGCGGCGCGGTTTGCCCTCAGCCAATATATTCAATCGGGAATGATAGTTGGGCTAGGTAGTGGCTCGACTGCCGAAATATTTGTGGAAGAATTGGCCCGCGAGGTTGGCAAAGGCAATCTGCACAATATCACAGGGGTAGCGACCAGCGATAAAGTAGAGACAATGGCTCGGACTTTTGGCCTTAGCGTAGCAAAATTGGACGATGTGCCGGGAATAGATGTAACAATTGATGGTGCAGACGAAATCGAGCCAGTCAGCTTTGCTCTGACCAAAGGACGGGGCGGGGCTTTGCTCCATGAAAAACTGGTGGCGGTTGCCAGCAAGCTGGAAATTATTATTGCCGATGAAAGCAAGCTGGTGACGGCTTTGGGCGAGAAAATGCCTATCCCGGTGGAGGTTATTCCTTTCGGCTGGCAGCACACCGCCGCCCGTATCCAAGCGTTAGGAGCGCAACCGACGATGCGAGTACGCGATAACGGTAGTTTTTATTTAACCGATAGCAGTAACTATATTCTGGATTGTCATTTTGGCCCGATTGGAGACCCGGCGGGGCTTTCGATGACTCTTAAAGGTATTGTAGGCGTGGTCGAGCATGGCATTTTTCTGGGGATTGCCGCCAGAGTGATTATCGCGGCACAAAGCGGGGTGTACGAGGTGACGCGCTAGATGCCGGGGGCAATTCATCCGCTTTTAGTACACTTCCCCATAGCTTTGCTGCTTGTCGGGACAAGTGGCTTTATTTTAGGAATATTGCGGCCTAAAATTGGGGCAGGCTTAGAAAGTTTTGTAAATGGCAGCCTGGGGCTGGGCTATGCCGGATTGGTAATGGCAATTGCTACCGGGCTGTTTGATTTACAGGCCAGCCCCAAAAATCTCGCTAAAGAAAATTGGGTAGTTTACACCGCGCTACATCTGGGCGGTGGAGTGCTACTGCTGGTAATTTACGGTTTTTTGCTATACCGAAGATTTTTCACCGAGGCTTTGGCTTTGTCGGAGAACTCGGAGTCGAAAGAAAATTCAATTAAAGTTTTAGAAGAAAAAGAGGAAGGGGGCAGAATACAACTACGTATCCAACCTGAGATTGGGCAAGAATCACACTTTGACAAAATTGCTCTCGTACTGGCTTGTACAGGTATCGTTTTACTAATCGCCGTAGCTTATTTGGGCGGTATATTGGTCTACGAATATCGTGTTGGTATCAGCTAAATTTACAGCGCGACTGCTTCAAACGAGCTTAACAAATTTGAAAACATCGCCGCATCCAGTTCCAGACGGGTCGCCGGGCCACAGTTGCTTTCGCTCAAGCCTCGCAATTCTTTAAGAGCCAAACCCATCCGAATAACTTGCTGCTTCATCAAAGCTAAATCTTCCGGCTCGGATAAACCTTGTTCCCATAATTCCAATAAACTGGTCATTACGGTCAAAGGTTGAGCAAATTCGTTGCAGGCTGCCTCTATAACAGGGGCGTTAAGTTTGGTTTCGACTAATTGCATTTTATCCCTCGCCTTTCATCTTTCACCATGCTGCCCTTCGAGTTTAAGCAGGAACTGTGCCTATCGTATAATCAGAAAACAATTCCTTTTTCTAATTAGACATAATTCAAAAACAAAGGCAGTACATCACTCTGTACCAAATGTAGAGTAAAAACTAAATTTATTTGCGAAGTGTTATTTTTTCTGTAACGAGAAATACAAATACCCAGAATAACCAGATTATAACATGGTACTTTTGGCGAGTCTGTGAGGTAGCTTACATTTTTAGAATTTGTTTTAGTTCTATTTGTACTTTTCGGGTTTTAGGACTCCAATAAAAGGCAGATTGCGATAAAGTTCGGCATAGTCCAAACCATAACCTACCACGAATTTATCGGGAATATCAAAACCCATATAATCAATTTTGACATCGCTGACTCGGCGTTCAGGCTTGTT
Source organism: Chloroflexia bacterium (assembly GCA_038323095.1). Classification (GTDB taxonomy): domain Bacteria; phylum Chloroflexota; class Chloroflexia; order Chloroheliales; family Chloroheliaceae; genus L227-5C. The sequence goes on from JBBQGP010000003.1 coordinate 39,592, forward strand.
GAGCAAGGCACAAATTCGCAAATCGGCGGGATTGCGCTTGCGTAAATAATCGGCCAGATAAGAAAGGGTCAGACCACTATCTACAATATCTTCCACAATCAGCACATTTTTACCTTCGATGCTCATATCCAAATCTTTCAGAATTCGTACTACGCCACTCGATTCGGTGCTTGCACCATAGCTGGAAACGGCCATAAATTCAAGGGTAACAGGCAAAGTTAATTGACGGGCAAAATCTACCATAAACATTACCGCCCCTTTAAGAACGCCCACCAGCAACAATTCCTGTCCGGCAAAATCGCAGCTAACCGTTGCCGCCAGTTCGGTAATCTTGGTCTGTAAAGTATCCTCATCAATCAAAATCTGGTCAATATCATCAGCAAGCGAACCCACTTTTAATTCTCCCTTACTTTATTTCTCTTCTCTAGCGAAGTTAGCCTATAAAACGCAAAACCAAAACATAAGCAGTTTGGCCGGTTACTTTGTACTCGTCAGCAAGTGCAACACCGGGCAACCAGACAATTTTCCCGGCTTCGGTAGTTGATGGCCCGTCCTCCCCGACGGGGCATACCACTAGCGGCCAGCTATTGCGTAAATTAACTGTAATCTTAGCATCCAACATCAAATCTTGCACCTTACGTCGTCCGGGTGCGCCCAATGGCCGGAACTTTTCTCCCGCTTGCCGGGCGCGAATTAGCAAGTGCTTCCCGGTAGATTCGTAATCGAAATAAGCTGTATTTTTATCAGCCGATTTTATGGTTTCAAGGCTAATTTGTTCAATTAGCAAAATTTCCGCTTCGATTCTCCAGCCAAGTCCTAAATCCAGCGAACCAGGCAAGGCTAGTTCGTGTTGCCCTTCGAGCGGTTGAATTACTTCAGGTCGGTAAAGGCCGATTTTAGTAGCATCACTGTAAGCAATTAGACCAGCGGGCAAATAAGCAGTAAATTTTTCGACAGTCAAAAACGGCTCTAAATCGGCGGCAGCCAGATTTTCAAGTGAATGATTTAGATAAAAATAAGCCTGACGCAAAAGTCGTCGTTGTAAAGCTGCGGACTGACCTCGAAAATAAGTTTGCTCGAATTCAACTCGATTTGGGCTAATCGAGGCGGATTTCTCAAATTCGCGGTGGGTCAAGTCGTCCAGCCAGCTTTGCTCATCGTGCATAAGTTGAGCTAAACGCGCCAGGTTCTTTTTCAGACCGGGTTTATATTCTTTTTCGAGCATGGGCAAAAGTTCCAGGCGAACACGGTTACGAGCGTAATCAGGCTGGGCATTAGTTTCGTCCTGGCGGGGTTCAAGCGAATGTTGAGCGCAGTAGCTTTCGATTTCGCTACGCCACATTTCCAAAAGCGGGCGACCTACCCGCGCTTGCTTGAGCCAATCGGGGTCAGAAGGAAAATCCGCCAAAAGGCCCAAATCCGGCGGCGGCAAGGAAGCAAGCGGGGCAATTCCGGCCAAACCATGTGGGCCAGTACCACGCAGCAAGCGCAATAGCAAAGTTTCGGCCTGGTCGTCAGCGTTATGGGCCAGAAGCAAAAGCGGCAATTTCTCCTGATACATTAGATGAGCGAAGAAAGCAAAGCGGGCGCGGCGGGCAGCGTCTTCTATTGAAAGGTGGTTATTTTCGGCAAATTCCGGCACATCATATTCGGCAATAGTACAAATCAAACCGAGTCGGGCGCAAAATTCTTGTACATAAGTGGCATCAGCAGTTGCTCTTTTGCCCCGAATTAAATGATTAAGATGAGCCACCTGAATTTCGAGCTGGGGCAAATCCAGCGAATATAAAGAATGTAGCAAGGCAAGCGAATCTGGCCCGCCCGATACTCCCACCAGCACCCGAAAACTGCTTTCGTCGGGAAAATACTCGCTAAAAAAGTTTTGAAGAGCAATAGATAAAGCCGTCATAATCGGTTACAATACGCTAGATTTCTAATCAAGCGATTTTCATTAAGCTTCTTTTAGTCAGGTTAATTACAAAGTATCTTTTATTAAAGGTTGCTTGCCAGTATAGCATAGAAAAACAGTATGGAAAAACCCAGCACATCCAAAATAATTGACCGCTTGCTGTTCGGTTGGGGTAGCGCGGGCGGCTTTGTGGTAGGGGCGGCTCTAGCCGCCCTAGTTCTACGGAGGCTAGGGGCGTGGCCGCCTTCCGAAAGATATTTGAAACGTTTTGCCGTCGCCAAAGCCCAAACAAAAAGCGAGGATAACCAGCATGTGGGCCAAATTTAGATTCTATCGGCGCGGCTTCGGCTGGGGTATTTTAGCGGGCGGATGCTGGCTAATCTGGATTTACCGACGCACCTTCCAATTTCCCGGCGACCCCGAACTCAACCGCTATTACGCCTGGCTCAGAAGGTTGAGTTAGTTTTGAGTTTTGAGTTAGGAACGTTCAATATAATAGTGGTACAAATCTGCAAACACGTAAAGCATTATTCCGCAGGAATTTCGTTAGAGTAGCCCGGTCAATTTTATTGTGGGGCGGTTGGACGCTGGACGATTTTCTGGTTTCTTGCTTCCGACTTCATACTTCAAACTTCCGAATTGTTACTTGTTACCTGATTAGTTTTTGCAGCAAAAGAACAAAGTAATTGAGCTGGTTGACAGCGTGTTAAGGTTGTGCTAATATTTAATATAGCGCAATCAAGGGGTTCAGGCATTTTAAAACGTAACTGCTTTAGTTTCAGCCCGCAACTTTGTCTTTAATATCTACAAAAGTAAACCCGTTCGCATTATCAAGTCCAGGATTGGACATCCCAAACAATAACAAAGATACACCTTGATTCAAGGGTTAAATAAACTTGTACTACTTGGGAAAGCAAGTTTATCGAGTTCCGGCTTTGGCATAAAACTTCGCCTGTTAAGGGTCGAGGTTTGTTACTTTATGACTTTTTGCAAATACAAATCAAACTTTTGTGCGATGCTAATCAAAACTCTAACTGCTTGAATTACAAGAGTTTTGCCGAGCCGGAGCGCAAATCAAAAAAATCCTTCTGAGGAGGGTCAATGAAGACAGACCATCATCGCCGTCGGATAATCAGTCTGGCTATGCTTCTTAGCCTGATGTTATCCTCGCTTTCTACACTTGGCGGAATGTTACCCACAGTAACTGCCGCCCCGCCCACCGTTACTGTGGCTGGCAGCCTTCAAAGCGAAGCCGGTTGTCCCGGCGACTGGGATCCAGGCTGCTCCACCACCTTCATGACTTACAGTGCGGGCGAAAACGTTTACCGCTTTAGCAAAACGCTTCCCGCCGGAAATTACGAATACAAAGCCGCTTTGAACGGTGGCTGGGCCGAAAACTACGGTAAAAACGCACAATCCAACGGCGCGAACATTAATCTAAATCTGCCTAACTCGACTACCGTAAATTTTTACTACTCCCCCGTCACGCATTGGATTACCGATAGCGTTAATAGCACGATTGCGACGGCAGCCGGTAGCTTTCAAAGCGAACTGGGTTGTCCCGGTGATTGGCAGCCTTCCTGCCTGAATTCATGGTTGCAAGACCCGGACGGCGATGGTATCTACACTTTTGAGACAACCGCTATTCCGGCGGGTAATTATGAATTCAAAGTAGCCCTGAACGAAAAATGGGATGAAGCTTATCCCGGTGGTAACGTTAGTTTGACCGTTCCCAAAGATGGGGTAAAGGTCAAGTTTAGCTTTAATGCTGCCACCAAAGCAATTTCATGGAGCGCGGGACATGGCCTTGACAATAACGTCGAGTATGACGGCTTGGGCCATAACTCGCAAGACCCGCTTTACCGTCAGCCTTTTGGCGCGGTCAACCCCGGCACAGCTATCAAGTTGCGCTTCCGCACCTTCGCCAACGATGTGAGTGCGGTTAAAGTGCGCTTTTATGATACTGCTTCGAGCCAGGAATCCTTCCAGAATATGAAGATTTCGGCTAAGGCGGTGAGCTGCTACGAAGAGAGATTAGCCAAAGAGAGCTGCGATTGGTGGGAAACCAGCTATACCCCTTCCAAATTAACCACGATTTATTATCGCTTCATTATTGCGGACGGTACGACTACCGCTTATTACGCCGATGATAAATTCAAGGATGGCGGTTGGGGTGAAGCAACCCCCGGTTCAGTTGACAATAGCTATGTTGTGACCGTTTTTGACCCGCAATTCAAGCCGATTTCGTGGATGCAGAACGCGGTAATTTACCAGATTTTCCCTGACCGCTTCTTTAACGGCGAAAAGGAAAACGACCCGAACCCCAACAAAGAACCGCGCTACGGTTGGCCGATAGATACGCTCGACAAAATTCTGGTAAAGAAATGGAACGAATTACCCGAAGGTTATTGCCGCGCTTACAAAAATCCGGCCCAGCCCTGTAACGAAAACCCACGCGGACGCGATTATTTTGGCGGCGATTTGAAAGGTGTTACCGAAAAGCTCGGCTACTTAAGTAGTTTGGGCGTGAACACGATTTACTTTAACCCGATTTTTGAATCGGCCAGCGACCACGGCTATGATACCCAAAATTACTTCAAAATCGACCATTTCTTCGGTACACAGGAAGATTGGAAAGATTTAGTAAGCGAAGCCAAAGACCGCAATATGCGGATTGTGCTGGATGGGGTGTTCAACCACGTTTCGTCGGATAGTCCGTACTTTGACCGCTACGGCCACTTCCCCGAAGTTGGCGCGTGCGAAAGCCCCAATTCGCCTTACCGCAGCTGGTTCTACTTCAAGCCAAAAGCGGGCGGCCCTTGCGCTGGCCCGGACGGGCCAAACACGATGGATTACGATGCATGGTTTGGCTTCGATAGTCTGCCAGTTCTAAACAAAAATGCTCAGGGCGTGCGCGATTTGGTTTACGCTCAGGGCAATAAGAGCGTTGCCCCTTACTGGTTAAACAATGGCGCGGCAGCCTGGCGTTTGGACGTAATGGGCGATGGCTCGTTCCCGGATGAATTCTGGCAGCAGTTCCGTACTGCCGTCAAGAGTGCCAAGAGCGATGCCTCGATTATCGGCGAGCTGTGGAAAAAAGAAGAAATGTTGCCGAAAATTCACGGTGATATGGCCGACTCGACCATGAACTACCGTTTCCGCAATGCCATTTTGGGCTTCTTTGGCACAGTCGATAACAAAGGTTTTGCTGACGACGGTGCGACCAATCAGCCGCCTTCGATGTTCGCCCGCAAACTTAACTCGGTACGCGAGGATTATCCTGACGCGGTTTATTATACCTTGATGAACCTGATGGATAGCCACGATACTATGCGTATTTTGTGGAACTTGACTCCCGGCCAAAACAACCGTGAGGACAAGGAATTTAATCAGGCGAACGTCGCAAAGGGCAAAGCTTTGCTCCGGCTGGCCGCTCTGGTTCAAATGACTATCCCCGGCGCACCGACGATTTACTATGGGGATGAAGTTGGTTTGACCGGCGACGACGACCCGGATGACCGCCGTACCTTCCCCTGGGCCAACGGGTCGGGCGAAGACGAAAACTCAAAGGCATTAGCTGCCAGCGCGGACGCTGATTTGATGCTTTACTACCGTAACTTAATCAAAATCCGCAAGAATACTTCCGAATTGAAAAACGGCGAACTCAAATTCTTGTTGCTGGACGATGCCAATACCACGATGGCCTATGCAATGCGCGAAGCAAGCGGCAACCGGGTTTCGATTGTGGCGATTAATCGCAGCGAAAGCCCCAAAACCCTGACTATCCCGCTCAAGGGCTACTTACGTGATGGTGTAAACTTCCGCGACTCGATGGCTAACAACAACGTTACTTCGGCCAACGGTAGCCTGACCATTACTTTGCCCGCTTTGGGTGGTACAGTCTTGACCTCCTCTGGCCTTATCAAAGGCCCGGACAAAGCCTCTAGCTTGAGCGCACAGGCCGGGAACGGCAAAGTTACCTTGAACTGGACAAAGGTTGCTTCCGCCCAGAAATACAATGTATACCGCACTCAGGTAAGCGGTGGCGGTTATGAGCTAATCGCGGCTAACCTTAGCACCCTGACTTACACCGATAGCACCGTCGTAAACGGCAAACGCTATTACTACATTGTGCGCGGCGTTGACAATCTGGGCAACGAGGGGGTAGCCTCGAACGAAGCGGGGGCGACTCCGGCTTTCCCGATTGGCTATGCCGTCATCCAGTGGCCTTATGACATTACCATTGCCAAGAGCATTGATGGCACGCCCAATGTCTACGGTCAGGTTTACGTGGCTGGCCTAACCGATGCGGGCGCACCCAACGACAGCATTTTGGCCCAGATTGGTTTTGGCACACCGGGCAGCAACCCGATGGGCTGGAATACCTGGACAGATATGAGCTTTAACAATCGTCAGGGCAACAACTACGAGTACACAGGCAAGCTTGTACCCGAAGTAACCGGCACTTTCGATTTGCTGGTACGCTACTCTGACGACAACGGCATCACCTGGACTTACGGCTACTTGCCCGGCAATAGCCCGAATCCAGGCAAGCCCTTAAAGCTGGTAGTCAATCCCAACGCCGATACGGTTGCACCTGCCGCCCCTGGCAACCTCAAAATTGCCGATTGGAGCGCGAGCTTTATCAAATTGTCGTGGAACGCCGTCAGCGATGCCGCCCAATACCGGGTTTATCGCAGCACAACGGTGGGAGTGTTCGATTTCAATAACCCGATTGCCAAAGTAAGCGGCACAAGCTTTACCGACGATAATGTCGGGGTAGGCTCGACCTATTACTACGTGGTACGGGCTTATGATGCCGCCCTGAACGCTTCGGCCAATTCCAATCAGGTTTCCCAGAAAGCCGAACCCAAGCTGGTAGCCGTTACCTTCCGGGTAAAAGTTCCGGCGGGTATGCCTGCCGGAGATACGGTCTATATTCCGGGTAGTATTGACCAATTTGGCCCCTGGAATCCGGGCAAGCAAGCCCTGACCAACAAGGGTAATAATATCTGGGAAGTGACCGTAAACATCCTGGACGGTACAACCTTGCAGTACAAATACACTCGCGGTAGCTGGGACAGAGTTGAGTGGTGGGGCAGCATTATTAGCACCGCCAATCGCGAAGTCAGCGTTAGCTATGGCGCGAACGGTACGCAACTGGTAGATGATACTGGTTCAACCGGGCCAGCCGTACAAGCCTGGCGCGACCCCTATGTTGTGCAAACAACGGCGGGAGCAGCTAACGTTTTGGTGAAGTTTAACCGGGCAATTCAGCCAGACGGCGCGAACTACAGCCAATCGGTAGTAGTCACAAAAGCTGGCGCGGCGGTAGCTGGTACGGTAGCGGCTAGTGGTACAGACGCGCTAATCTGGACACCCGGTGCGGCCCTAACTTCCGGCACCTATACCGTAACCGTGAATAAGGTCAAGAGTTCGCTCGGCGGCGATAGCATCGCTATTCAGAACGTGTACACTTTTACCTTTACAGTGTAGTTGCAGGAGGGATTTCCAAACCCGATTTTATCCAAACTCGTTTTATCAGGGCTGGAAATTCCTCGTACAAAACCAGTAGTTGAACAGTTAAATCTAAATTTTTACAACAATAAGAAGGTAACATAAAAGCGGCAGGTTTACTACAATCCGTCGCTTTTTTAATAAAAAGCTTTGTAACAGTTCAGGTGTAGGAGGGATTTCCAATCCCGATTTTACCTAAACCCGTCTCTATCGGGATTGAAAATCCCTCCTACAAAACGGCTGGCTGAATAGTTAAAAAGCTTTTACCTAAAAAGCTTTTACCAACCCTTTTATTATAAAAGCTTAATAAAATCGTCATATTTTCTCACTGATTATTCATACCTTTCTCACATACTTTCAGCATAATATAACTAGATAACAGTTGTTTATCATCCTGATTAAAGGCTTGGTCATTCAGTTTTGGTCTAATATATGCCATAGAACAAGCAAGTGAAAATTGAGCGTAAATAATTAGTATAAGGGGAGAGTGGTTTTTATGGTGTTTGCACAAAAATTAGTTAATAAAGCCTGGTCATTGGTTTCCGGCACGAAAATTTGTGATAAATGTGGACTTCCGGCTCATTCGGGCTATTACGTCCGTGACCGCTACAAAGGTGCGCCTAAATTATGGCTTTGCGAAGATAACGGTTGTTTCTACCTGCGTCGCCAATCCCATATTATTACGCTCTGGCAGCAAGTTGAAGAATTCGAGCCGTCCAGTGATACTTTACTTAATCGCCGTATTGCCCAGTATGAGCGCACCGAAATTCTGAAAAAACCGAACAACTAAAAACTAGAATATCCAGACTTTAAAAAGCTGGGCTACTTTAAGAGTAGTTCAGCTTTTTTAGTAAAAATAATACTTAACAGAATTAATTGGTAGCGGGAGTCAACCCGCGTTTGACAGCGTACAAGGCTGCGTGAGTGCGACCCGGCAAACTTAGTTTATTCAGGATACTGCTAACGTGCGCCTTAACCGTTTTTTCGCTGACCGAAATAGTCCGGGCAATTTCCTTATTGCTCATGCCTTTGCCGAGCAAGCCCAATACTTCGCGCTCCCGCTCGGTTAATTCGTCAAAATTATCGTTGGTTTTGGCCGGAGCAATAACCTCGTGCATCAACTTCTTGGCGACTTCGGGATGAAGCTGGACTTCGCCGCGTTCCGCCGCCAGCACTGCCTTGACCAAATCGGCGGGTTGCACGTCCTTGAGCAAATAGCCGGTGGCACCGCTTCTTAGGGCAGTAAAAACCTTTTCGTCGTCGGCAAAACTGGTCAGGGCAATAACCTCGGTTTCAGGGCGCATCAGCTTGACTTCCTTGATAGCAGTCAGCCCATCCATTATAGGCATAACCAAATCCATCAGCACCACATCCGGCTCAAGTTCTTTTACCTTTTGCAAAGCCTCGCGCCCGTTACTGGCCTCACCCACCACTTCGATTTCGTCCTGTAATTCCAGAAAAGTAATCAACCCCTGCCGGACTACAGCGTGGTCATCTACAATTAAAACTCTCACCGGCTCCATATTATCATTCGGCATTTTTGTTTCTCCTAACCTTTTTCGCCAAATCAGGCAATTTGTCCGGCCAGTTTCAAAGCTTAACTTTAAGTTCTTGCCGCGATTGCTAATTTCTGGCGGACAGGTTCTACCCCCTGTACAACTTAATTAGTACCCAACCCCAAACCTACCGGGCGCGGCGCGGTAACTAGCGGCAAAGTTGCCGTAATAGTTGAACCCTGATTCGGTTGACTTTGAATTTCGAGCGTCCCCCCGGCAAGTTCGGCCCGTTCGCGCATACTGGTCATACCTAACGACTTTTGTTCACGGTTCTTTTCGGCAGCCTGCCCGGACGGGTCAAAACCTACACCGTTATCCTGAACTATCAGGGTCGCTTTTTGTTCATCGATTTGTAACTTGACCCACACATGATTAGCTTGTGCATGTTTGACTATATTGTTCATAGATTCTTGAGCGATTCGATACAAAGCTTGCTCATGCTCACTCGAAAGCCGCCGCCCTTCGTTATTGCCTACCTCAAAATCTATTTCGATACCTTCCTTGTTTCTGGCCGCCGCGATATGCTTTTCAAGAGCCGCGACCAGCCCTTGCTCTTCCAAAGCCGCCGGACGTAGTTGGAATATCAAGGCCCGCATTTCGGACAAGGCACTTCGTGAAAGCGATTGCAAGCGTTCCAATTGAGCCGGAACGCGCTCTGGCTTCTTAATCATCATAGCCCGCGCCGATTCTGCGGTCAAGGTAATACTAAAGATAGTTTGGGTTACGCTATCATGCAAATCTCGCGCCAAACGGTTGCGTTCTTCCAGAGCCGCCAAAGCCGAAGCTTGATGATAAAGCCGGGCGTTTTCGATAGCAATCCCAATCTGGCTGCCAATCGTATTAAAAAGCTCTACTTCGGATTTGGACACCATCCGCACCGTTGCACTGGTCAGGTTTACCACTCCCACCACTTTGCCTTTGCTTTTGAGTGGTACACCCATATAGAAATGCTTGAAAACTTCGCTTTTCAAAACCGGGTGTTCTGAACTTGGATGTTCCGCCGGGTTTTCGACAATAACTACTTCGCCCTGGGCCGCTACCTGCCCGGTTAGCTGGCTACCAACAGCTACCCGCCCAAAACTTTGGACATATTCCTGGCTCTGGCCTTGCTGAGCCGAAAGCGTTAGATATTCGCCGCGCTCATCCAAAAGAAAAAGGCTACCGTATTCAACTTCGGCCAAAACCATTAATTGCTGCAAGATTTCCTGTAAAACCTTATCTAAATCAAGCGATTGGTTAATTGCACTTGTAACCTGATTCACCGCCGCCAATTCCCGGTTACGCCGTTCGGTATTATCCAAAGAAGCTTCCAGTTCGCCCATTACTTGCCGTAAATTTTGGGCCATACTGGACATAGCACTCGAAAGAAAAGCTACTTCATCCCGGCTGGAAATTTCCGGCACATGTACCGTTAAATCTCCCCCTCGGATAGATTGGGCAACCCCGGCGAGTACCCGCAAAGGTCGGGTAATCGAGCGGGTCAGCACTAGCGTGACAAGACCACCGCCAATTCCACCAATCAGCACCAAAATAAGCGAAAGAAAGGCAATATTATTGCTATCGCTTCGGGCCTGGCTAATTTGCGTAGTTAATTGGGCGCGATAATTTTTCAAAGCTCCATCAACGGTATCAATTAGCTGGTTTTTGAGGGCAATACCTTGCTGCTCCCAAATTGAAATCGGGGCAGTATAAAAGTCGCCAGTATCTATCGCTAAAACCTGGTCAATAATTGCCTGGAAATCGCTATAAAGTTTGGCTACATCGTCAAATCCGGCCCGTTCTATCCCGGTTTGCACAATAATATTATCCAAATTTGCACTGGATTGGCTGTAAATCGCGCGGGCCGCATTTAGTTCGGAACGGGCGGGTTCCTGGTATTTGGTCAAAAGTAGATAGCGGCGCATACTGCTACCCTGCCGTTCCAGAGCCAGTTGCATATTGAGAACGTAGTCGGTAACTTTTTGGTCACGGGAAATTAGTTCGCTTAGTTTACTTCCAGCTTGATTGGTATAAAAAATACCTGAGATTGCCAAAAACAAACTAATCGCGGCCATCAAAAGAAACCCGGCCAGAATCTTTCCGCCCAAACTGTGCTTTAATGGAATAGAGGCCGAACGAGGTACTTGAAAAGCTTGTGCCATAATTTTAAGATTTTAGAATTGCTTTTAATCCAACCCAATCTAGCGAATAGCCGGGTGCTGCCACTAGCAACCCGGCTTACGCTCATTTTTATGGAATTGAAAAACAAAGCGTTAAGGTAAAAGGTAATTTCAGTAATCAGTGCGTTCTTGTCCGGCGTTTGGCTGGAAAGCACTACTATTTATTATACCCTTTTCAAGCTGTTTATTCAATTCTTCTGTTGCCAAATCTGAAGCAATTACCATAAATTGACTGGTGGCAGTCGGATTAGAAGAGGCCGGAAGCAAGCGACAGCTAACACGCCCGGCGGCCAAATTCCAGTTTTGCCGCCCACCTTCGGTGACAAACAGACCTTTGGCCCGTACTGTCGGCCCGAAGTGACCCGCCGCCAGCCGCTCGAACACCAATTTGAGGGTAGATGGTTCAAAGTAACCCTGATATTCCCGTCCAAAAGAAATCATGGCCGATTCGTCAGGATGAGCATCATGCTGCGAATGTTCCTCTGGTTCTGGGGTTTCCGGCACTGTCGAGACAAAACCTAGAAGCTGGGCGGCGTTTACCTGTCCTTCAGTGGTAGTAAGGCAACGCGCCAGAGGATTGACCGCTTTTACCAAATCTACCAGCCCGGCGATTTGCTCCGGCTCAATCAAATCCAGCTTGTTAATAACAATGGCACTGGCAGCACGTAGCTGGGCGATGGTAAAATTCCGCAAATCGCCCGGCTCAAGCAAGCGCGTAGCATCCATCACCGACACAACTTCCATTTTGCCAATTCGCCCAACCAAACGCGGGCTGGCAAGAGCGCGAACAATTTCCTCGATTCCGGCCACTCCGCTTGGCTCGATAATCAAGCGGTCAGGTTTATAACTCTCTAGCAGTTTAATAATCTGCCCGGTCAAATTCTTTTGCAGAGTACAGCAAACACAGCCACCCGGCAATTCTACCACTGCCCCCGCCGCGCCATCCGCCCGGATAAGTTCGGCATCCACCCCAACCGACCCAAAATCGTTGACGATTACCGCTACCCGCTCGTTTAACTGGGGTAGCAAATTTCGGATAAGGGTAGTTTTGCCGCTTCCCAAATAGCCGCAAACAATTTGGACGGTGGGGAGGTTTTCGGAGATTAGCAGGGGTTTTGGAGCAGTTTGGACAGGTTGAATTGGAGCAGGACTGACGATAGTTTCTTCGGTTTTGCGCGATTTCAAGGCCCAATCCCAAACCTTGCTCGGTACAGGCGTAACTAACCACCAATGTTCCAGCACCGCCGCGCTCATCATTACAAACAAAATCGCTTGCCCGGCCTGTTGCCCTGCGCTAGTCGCCGCTACAATACTATTAAATAGCAAAGTTGTGATAATAATCGAAATGGTAACTGAAAAAGGGAAAAAGCTGTTAAGCGGTTTTTTGGCGAAATACTGGGCCATATATTTCAGATTATCTGGCAAATATTCGGTGGCTAAATTGTTTACGCCCAGAAAAATATTTATCTTGGCCGACTGGTGCGACCAGTGCAAAATCATAAAGGCCCACAGCCCTACCTCGTTGCGCCCGCCCCAACCTACGATTAGTACCGCGATGCTCAGGCCAAGTATCATTAATTCATGGTACAAGTTCGCGCTAACTGCCCGGCGAAAGCGCAAGCCGGTAGGCGCGTCTGGCTCAAGTTCGGGAGTAACCCGCCCGACAATGAAGCCACTGTAATAGCTGGTTTCGACCCAGCTCCAGATAATTACTGCCCAAAAAAACGAGGCGAAAATACCGCCTGCATCGTTACTTTCGCGCGTAGCCCAAAGCTGCCAAAATGCTAAAGGCTGGATTAAAGTAACTGTCCCAAAAACACAGGGCCGCCATTGTTTGCGCCCACACAAGAAAATTATAATGCCGGTAGCACCCCACCAAAGCAAAACGGCGGCAATCACCGACGGCAATGCATCAACCCAAAAGTTCATAATAGAAAACTCCCTCTAATTAAAGCAATGGTCTAAGTCTCCTAATTATAATTTGGCTTTTGCTAGTAAGGTGTGCCTTTTACTACAGAAAATCGAGAAAGAAAGAAAAAGAGGCCTCATAACAAAGACGCAAAGACTGTTATAATTTAGTCTTTGCGTCTTTGTACGATACGATATTTCGGATTACTTACTTGCGGCCCTTAATTGCTACCAGACCAGTACCGGCGGTGAAGGCAATCAAGCTCATTACCAGTAAAGCTACCAGCAGCGTACCGCCCTGGCCGCCGGATGCAGCACCACCTTCACCTGCCGAAGGCAAGCTGGCTGAAGCGACCGTGGTCGGAGCAGCCGTGGTGGTCGCTACGGTAGTAGGAGCAGCCGTCGTCGCCGCTACCGTAGTAGCAACGGTGGTCGCGGGGGCAGTCGTCGCCGCTACCGTGGTGGTCGCTACCGTCGTCGCCGGAGCAGTCGTGGCTGCCGTCGTTGTTGCTACTGCCGCAGTCGTCGCTGCTACCGTAGTAGTGGCCGCAGTGGTCGCCGCCGCAGTAGTGGCCTGAGCCGCCGGAGCGTTACCTTGCGAGCCGGTAGGATAACCAATCATAAGCTGGAAGTTTGCGCCCTGAGCGGTAAAGGTCGTGCCGGGAGCAAGGGTCAGGTTCAAGTCGGTTGTACCGTTATTTTTAACGGCCAAAGTCGCCGTACCGTAATACTCGCCCTGAGTAAGAGCCTTTACCCCGGTAGCGGTAACTGTTACCTGATTGTTTTTAACAGCATCGCTCAAAGAAACAACCGTACCCGTACCAGTGGCTGCCGGAGCAGTACCGCTACCAGCTTTGCCCACAATTTCCTGAGCAATAGTAGAATTTTCACCCGCATTGGTGTGATAGGTGTTATCGCGCAAGTACCACAAAGCTAATTGGGTCTGGCGCGGGTTGCTCTGGTCGTAGCCTTTGTCAACGGCGTAGGATAGTGCGCTCATTAACTTGGCCTCGGCCATACTACCGGGCTGAACGTTTTGGCCTGCCGGAAAATCTTTGCCAAAATCTAGACAAAATACGTTTACCTGGACTGTCGCGGTTTGACCCGCCGCTACCGTAAAGTTTGCCGGGGCAGGCGGGGCGGCCTGCGCGGTGAAAACCCCAAACAAACCACTGAGTAATGCTCCGAGGCTTAGTAATCCCCAAATCCGAAATCGCTTCACTTAATTCTCCTTTTAAACCGAACCTGTTCAACCAACAGGCGAATTATTTGCCTTTACTTACTTACTTGCTTGTATTGCGTTTGAATCGCTATGACCAATATGAATTCCAGTGGTCGAATCTAACCGTTCCAGCGAAAGTTTCGCCGGGCGAAGAATATCGCTTTGCGGCATACTGACAACCAGTACCCCATTACCAAAAATTACATTGGAAGTTGTGCCGTCTACTGGCGAAGGTAGTTCTACATCTCGTTCGTATGGCCCGATGCGCCATTCCTGAAGAATCGCTCCGTCTTTTTCGTCCATATTTTGCATATCGCGACCCGCGCCACGTACTCGCAAAATGTTATTCTGTTCAATGCTTACTGAAATATCCTGTGGCTCAAGGCCGGGCATCGGCAGAGTTGCTACTAGCAAGCCGCCTTTTTGATGCAGCTTTACCGGTAATCTTCCAGATGGCTCTAGCATTTTTCAGTCTCCTTCTTAATAGGCTATAGATGCAGTCTAATTTACTAACTTTAGCGGTCTTGTTCACTTAACCATAAGCATATTTTGTTCCTTAAATTGCTTTAACTTGCTGTGATTTCTTACACTAATCAAAACACTAATCGAAGTATTTTAGTTTGCCGGATTACCACGAACAGAATTGACAAGCTCGCTTTAAATGTTTATATTTTTCTGAAATTCAGAACGGCGTTCCAGTAAGTGGAACTCAAGACATTTCCCGTTAGTTTTTAGTAGTAGAGGAGTAGTTAATGCGCCTATCACGTCCTTTTCGGCTTTTTGGACTTTTGACGCTAACCCTCACGTTGGGTTTATTAGTAGCTGCTTGCGGCGATGCAACTGCGACTATTGCCCCAGCCGCGACGACGGCTGCTGTGTCGGCTACTACTGCGGCTGCTTCGGCAACAACGGCGGCTAATGTAGCGACAACGGCGGCAGCAGCTCCTACTGGTGAAGTTAAAATTGGGCTGGTTAGCCCGTTTAGCGGGTCGCTGGGCTATTTGGGGCAATATTTGGCGAACAGTACCCAAATTCAGATTGACAAGATTAATAGCCAGGGCGGGCTACTGGGCAAAAAACTTGTGCTTGTCACCCGCGATGATGAGTTAAAGCCGGATAGGGCGGTTAACGTTACCCAGGATTTGATTAACAACGAGAAAATTGTAATGCTGATTGGCCCATCTTTCACTGCTAACGCTCAGGCTACCAAGCAATTTGTGAACGAAGCTAAAGTTATCCAGATGTTACCGACAGTTTCCGGCGCGGACGCGCTCAAGGAAGCTCCTTACGCTTATCGGGTGCAGCAGCCGGACGATTTGCAAGCGGTGGAACTTGCCAAATTTATTGCCAAAGCCGGACAGAAAAAAGTGGCAATTATCGCTACGGATGATGCTACCGGCAAAGGCTTGGGTCAACTTCTCCCCGCCGAACTCAAGAAGAATAACGTAGCTACCGCCGGAGATACCGATTATTTTAAGGCTGACGAGAAAGACCTTTCGACCCGTGTGCAGAAAGCCAAAGATAATGGGGCGGATGCAATTATTATCGGGACGGGTAATTCCAGTTTGGGCGCACTCATTCCTAAAGCAATGGCTCAAACCGGCTTCAAAGTGCCGCTTTATGGCATTGGTGGGCTGGAGGGCAGCACTTATCCCAGCCTGGGAGGAGATTTGGCACTTGGCACAGTTTTCGTAAACGGCTATCGCGGCTTCCCGGCCAAAGTTGCCCCTGACCAAATGCCCAAAGGTTACGCCGAACACGTTAAGGCTATTCAGGATAAATACGGCCTTGACCAGAACGGCCAGTTAAAGGGTTCGCCCTTGCCCGCCGATGCGGTTTATCTTTGGTCGGAAGCGGTCAAAAAGGCCGGAACTTTCGATACCGATAAAGTTAAGGCTGAAATCGAGAAAAGCGATTTCGCCGCCGCCCAAACCCCAAGTGGAACAAAGCTTAAAATTACCGTCGACAGCCACGAGAGCTATCGCGAGGGTTCGCTTTACTTTTACAAGTGGGTCAAATCCGGCGATACTTTCAAATTTGATGAAGTAAAATAGTTTCAAGTTCCAAGTTCCAAGTTTTAAGTTTTAAATTAGTAGAAACTTGGAACTATAGATAAGCAGAAAAAGAAGTGGAATTGTTAGATTAGTGGTAGTCTGGCCCTGAAATGAATTTCGGGCTAAGTAGTGGGAAGTTGGTTCAAACCAACTCTAAAAGATTTTGCCCTTATTTCGGTAGTTGGTTTCAACCAACTTGCGGTGTCTTAGCCCGAAATTCATTTCAGGGCGATTGAACGTTAGACCCTTTTCTAACTCATTATCTGACTATCTATAGAAACCTGAAACTCGAAACCTGAAACCCAATGAACGCATTTATTCAATCTATAATTAGTGGAATAGCGGTAGGGGCGATTTATGCGCTGGTAGCGATTGGCTATAACATTATCTTTTCGACTACCCGAATTTTGAATTTGGCTCAAGGCGAGTTCGTAGCTATCGGCGCATTAACCAGCTTTCAGTTAGAAGACCAGCTAAAATGGCCGCTTCCTTTGGCAATTCTGGCGACGGTTGGGGTGCTAATTGTGGCGGGCTTCCTGGTCGAAAAACTGGTTATGATACCGACCCGGTTGGCCGGAGCAAGTTTTGGCTGGATTATCTCTACCGTTGCCGCCGCGATTGTCATTCGGAACGTGCTGACCCTGCCTTTTCTGCCTTTCGGAAGCGATAGCCATGCACCGCCGCCACTAATTGCCGGAACTTTTCGACTTGGCGAAATTGGGATTAGCTGGCAAAATGTAGTGGTAGTAGTTTTTGCCTTGCTACTGGTGGTAGCCCTCGAATTATTCATGAATCGCACTTTTACCGGCAAGGCAATTCAGGCCACCAGCAATAATCAGGCGGTAGCCTCGCTGATGGGCATTAACGTCAGGCGGATAATAACTTTTAGCTTTGTTTTGAGCGCGGTAATAACCGGGCTGGCCGGAGTGCTGATTGGCCCATTGACCGGGGCAGATGCCAATATGGGGGTAGATTTGGGGGTCAAAGGTTTTGTGGCGGCGGTAGTTGGCGGAATGGGTAGCGCACGCGGGGCGGTTTTTGGGGGCTTTTTGATTGGATTACTGCAAAGTTTGGCGGGCTGGTTCTTTAGCAGCGTGGTCAATATGAGCAGTGGCTCGGCTTCCTATGCCAATATCGCGGTTTATGCTGTCCTGGCGATTGTCTTGCTGGCAAGTCCACAAGGTTTGGTTTCACTAAAAATTGGCTCAAAATTCAAGGCTCAAAGCCCAAAACCTGCCGCAGCCAATTCTTAAACTTGCCAATTTTCCGGCTTTGCAAAAAGCTGGTTTAAGCCTGAACCTTGAATTTTTTGAGAATTATATATGAGTAAAAAGTTAATGATGAGCCGGGTAAGGGTATTAAAATGGGTTGCTTTGGGTCTAGGGCTGCTTTTGATTGGCCTATGGCCCGGTTTGGTCGAGAATAACAAGTTTTGGGTGACACTAGGGGCGCAGGCCGCTATTTTAATGCTGCTTTCCAGTTCGCTAAATCTTGCGCTGGGCTTTACTGATTTGGTGTCGATGGCCCATACTGGCATTTATGCAGTGGGGGCGTATGCCTGTGGCTTGATTGTCACCAGGCTTGGCCTCGATTTCTGGTTAGCCCTGCCCCTTGCAACGCTGGTAGCCGGAGCAGTGGGCGGGCTGATGACGCTGGCTACCTTGCGGGCGGCTCATCTTTATTTTGCGATGGTCACACTTAGTTTTAATTTGATTTTGCTACAGTTAGCTTTTGCCTGGGAAGGCTTGACCGGGGGCGAAGGCGGGCTAATTGGCATCAAACGGCCTGCGCTGGGCGGGCAACGGCTTGACCTTAACCAGTATTACTATCTTATCTGGGTATTGGTGCTAGTTTCGCTCTGGCTTATTTTTAATCTGGTGCGCTCCAAATTTGGCCGCGCTTTTATCTCAATTCGGGGTGACGAAGCTACCGCCGCTTCACTGGGGGTCAATCCCTTCAAGTACAAGCTTATCAGCTTTGCAACCAGCTCGGCTTTCGCGGGTATGGCCGGTGCGCTTTACGCTCACCTGAATGGCTTTGTCAATCCGGCTCTGGGCGATTCAAGTGGCTCTTTAAGTTTGTTTGTAGCCCTTTTTATTGGCGGGGTCGGCACATTAAGCGGCCCTTTGCTGGGCGTAATTTTCGCTACCGGGATTGAGCGGCTCCTAATGGTGGGCGGCGATGCCCTCAACAAAGCCACCAACACGGCTTCCAACACCTCTTATCAAGCTTTGGCCTATGGCCTTTTACTTATTTTAACAATGGCAGTTTTACCAAGCGGCATTGTCGGGACATGGACAAAAAGCAAGGCCGGGCGCAAATGGTCTAACTTTCTGGCCCAACTTCACCCTTTGCCAAAGCCGCAAGAGTTGCGAGTTGCAAGTTCCGGGTTGCACATCGAGAACCAGAAACCGTCAACTCATAATTCTTTTACCACAGAGAACACCGAGGTTTCACAGCTTTTAACTCGCAACCCTGTTCCAACCGACAACCGACAACCGATAACCGACAACCTTCTAAATGTATCAGGCATGACCAAAAGCTTCGGCGGCTTACGGGCCTTACGCGGAGTGGATATGCAAATCGAGCCTGGAGAAGTACGCGGTTTGATTGGGCCAAACGGAAGCGGTAAATCTACTTTTGTAAACGTAATTAGCGGCCATTTGCCTTATGATAGCGGGCAAATCGAATTTGGCGGGGAAAAATTGAACCGACCCGCCACCTATCAACTGGCAAAACGGGGACAGGTTCGTATTTTTCAGGCGGCCCATCTTTTCCCTAATTTGAGCGTAGTCGAAAATATGTTGGCCGGATTTCACAATCATAGCCGCCAAAATTTCATTGAAGCGGCCTTGCATCTGCCTCACCAGCGCGAGGAAGAAGCCCGCTTACGGCAGGAAGCCGTGAATTACTTGGCCCTAGTCGGGTTAAGTGAACGCGCCCTGACGCTGGCTGGCAGCCTTTCACACGGGCAGCAGCGTTTGCTCGAAGTCGCCCGCGCTCTGGCAGTTGGCCCGCGCTTGCTAATTTTGGACGAGCCAGCCACCGGGCTGACCGCCGAAGAATTGCGCGGCCTTTCCAGCCTGATTGCTTCGCTCAAGCAGCAACATATCTCGGTGCTTTTGATTGAGCATAATATTGATTTCCTGATGCGGCTTTGTGATAGAGTCAGCGTCTTTGAATATGGCGAAAAAATCGCTGAGGGTACGCCCGCCGAAGTGCAAAGCAACCCCCGCGTAGTGGTGGCTTATTTAGGCGAACCCGAAACAATCGAAGAATCCAAAGTTCGGCCCTGATGCAACCTGAAAGATAAAACCCTTAAACTGAGGTTTGGAATGCTTGAAATCAAAAATCTGACAGTAGCTTATGGCGATGTAACCGCCTTGCGAGATGTTTCGCTGGAAGTTAATCAGGGTGAAGCGGTAGTAATTATTGGGGCAAACGGTGCGGGCAAAACTACTACCCTCAAAACAATTAGCGGTTTGCTCAAGCCACGTGCCGGTCAGATAATCTTCAAAAATCGGGATATTACCGGGCTACCTCCCCACGAAATCGCCCGCGCCGGGATTGCTCACGTCCCGGAAGGACGGCAAGTTTTCACCAATTTGACCGTCATCGATAATCTGGCAATGGGCGGCTATTTATGGCGTAACGATAAAAAGAAATATAATAGCGTTTTCGACAAAGTTTTGTCACTTTTCCCGCGCCTGGCCGAACGGCGTAACCAATTAGCCGGGACGCTTTCGGGTGGGGAACAGCAAATGGTGGCGATTGGCCGAGCCATGATGACCTGCCCATCTTTACTAATTTTGGACGAGCCGAGCTTGGGCCTTGCTCCCCTGATGGTCAAGGAAGTATTTAATTATCTTCAGAAATTACATCAGGAAGAAGGATTAACGGTACTGCTGGTCGAGCAAGTGGCTTCAGTTGCCCTTAAACTAAGTGACCGGGGCTATGTTTTGGAAAACGGGAGATTGGCTTTAAGTGGCACAAGTGCCGAGCTTTCGACCAATCCCCGTATTCGCGAACTTTATTTAGGTGTCGGCTCATCCTGAATTTCAGGTATTGAGCTAAACAACTCAAAACTCAAACTCTAGTAAGCTTGATTACGGTTTTTAGAAACCAGGGTACGCGCACCGCGAATGATGCCACTAACCGGGCTGCTCTGGTCTTGAGCATCGATTGCACTAGTCTGGTCGAGCTTTTGCAAAGCCTGTTCCATTTGTACCCGCAATTGTTCACGCCGGGCTGCCCCTTTTTCCTTGTCCATCAAATAAGCAGCACCCGCGCCAGCCCCTAACATCGCCAAAATTTTAAACATTAATTTTCTCCTTTACGTTACTACCGTTTTCGGCTCACCGTGCCGAACTAATTCTACTTACTATAATGCAAAATGTATGCCTCGCCTTAGAATTTATTTGTGGCTAACATCTTTTGGGTTAGAAGAGTGTGCTATAATAAGGTCAAACACGTTAAGATTAATTTTAGGTAAATTTAAAAGGAATTGGTTATGTCGCTGGAGCAAGAACAGTCCGAAAGTTTGAAAAAGCTTCCCGAACAAATAGTGCGTGGCCTGAAAGCATTAGATAATCTCGCGCTGGTAGCATTACGCGGCAACGCCCAACAAGAAATGCAGTATCAAATCAGGTTGGTAGCCAAAGCTTTAAGCCAATTAGCCGAGCGCAAACAAAATGCTGAGTTAGGCGAGCAACTAAAATGGCTTGCCCAAAACCTGACCGAATTGGCGGCCAAAGCCAGCCCTTTGTCGGAGGAAGACGAAAACGAAGTAAAGTCGGAAATGAGCGAAGAAGAAGCTTCCCGCCGTCTTTCTCAAACAATTCCTTCTAATAATGTCGGCAATCCGGCTAATCCCGCAGATAGTCATCCCAACATCTTACGCCGGGCAGTCGTCGCCAGTCTGGAACATTTGGATAGCGCACTTTCGCTTATTACCACCGCTACCCAAAGTTTTGACCGGGAACGCTGGAACGTGACTAATTTAGGCTATAACGTGCCAATTATGGCCCTGACCAGTAATGTAAAAGAAGTGAAACCGGGAGTATTGGTACTAACTGTGGCACGCGGCCAGCTAATGCGCGAAACCGCCCAGCTAATTCAGGATTTGAAGAAAAATTTCGTGGGCCTGAAAGTAATCGCGGTTGGCCCGCCTTTTGAAAATAATACTAATCTTGGCGAACTTTTGGGCGCGGATTTATTCGCTCCCGAAGCCGAAAAAGCGGCAGAATTGGCCGAGCAAGCCCTTAGCCCGCTTAATCGTTTGTCCGCTCCGCTTACTCTGGAACTGGAAGAAGAAAACCAGGAAGAAAAAGATTTGGAAAATTCGTCAATCGAAGATGTACCAACCACTCGCCCCTCTAAAAATCCCGCCGGAGAATAAACTGAGGCATGAATTGATTTGTTTTTTGGGGCTTCAAGTAGTAAAATTCTCTTCGCTGTCCGGCCAACCCCGGTTAGCTCTTTGAAATGAGGGGGCGAATGTGGCCCGGTGGCTGCCACAGTCTTCAAAACTGCTGTGCGTCGTTAGAAGCGGCGCAGGTGGGTTCGACTCCCATGCGCTCTCGCCAAAATTGAAATCCCCGCGTAATCAAGTTTGAGAGGTATAAATAAGATGGACGAGGAAGCTAAATCTACCAGTCTTAACCAGATTAGCTACGGCCTGTATGTCATTGGTAGCAAGGGTCAGGACGATATGAACGGGATGACCGCCAATTGGCTTACCCAACTCTCCTTCGACCCGCCAATGGTCGGCGTGGCGATTGAAAAAGATTCGCACACCCGTAAATTAATCGACGAAGGCAAAGTCTTTTCGGTCAATATTGTTGAGGACAATGAAGAAGGCCGGGCGATTATTGAACATTATGTCAAGCCACAGAAGCCATACCGCGATAAGCTAGGCGACCAGCAATTTAGCACCGGCGTTACCGGCACACCTCTTTTGGCGGCGGCAGTAAGCTGGTTTGAATGTCAGGTAGAAAACAGCCTCGACACTGGCTCACATATTTTGTATATTGGCCGGGTGGTTGGCGCGGGCGTACAAAAACCCGAAGCCAAAGTTTTGACTCTGGCAGCACTCGGCTGGCACTACGGCGGATAAGCATTAGTAGAGGGCTAATCCTTTAATAAATTGGGGACGCATAAGATGTGTCCTTTTTTGTTTGCCAAGAATTTTAGGGATATTCGGGATAATCGGTGGAATTTATTATGCAATAAGTAGAGCGTCACATTTTGGCTATCCTGTGAGGCTGCCAAATATTATCAAATGGTTTGTTCTAACACAGCTCATACAAGAGCCGTTTGACAATTCGAGGCAAGTATTATATAGTTACTTACTATTTGTAGGCAACTAATTTCTACACAAACGCCTCTACTAGCGTAAAAATCCCGCTACCGATAAAAATCAGGGCAGCCACAATTTTAATCAGACGTTCGGGCAGGCGTTTACCCATTACTGCCCCGACAATAATTGCCAGACCATCAGCAATGACCATCCCAAGAGTGCTGCCAAGCCAGACCGGGATAAAGCTTTGCTGCTGACTGGCAATTGTAACGGTTGCCAGCATTGTTTTATCCCCGATTTCAGCCAGGAAAAAAGTTATGGCAACGGTCATAAACGGGCCAAAACGGTTTTCGGTTAATTTTTCCTCATCGCCAATTTCATCTCCGCGCAGAGTCCAGATACCAAAACCAATAAAGGCAAGCCCGGCCAGAAGCTTTATCCAGAAAAGCGGCAAAGCCAGCCCCAACACTTCGCCTACGACTACCGAGAAAAGATGAATTAAAAGGGTTGCTACGAAAACCGCACCAAGTACCAGCATTGGGCGGTAACGAGTGGCAAAGGCCAACGCAACCAACTGAGTTTTATCACCAAGCTCGGCCATAAACACCAAAAACAAGGCAATTACAAAAGCGGTCAAAACTTTCTTCTCCTATTAGCAAATCAATAAAAATAAAAAAGACCTTTGGCACGTGCCGAACCTGCCCCAATCGGGTAGGCATTGCACGCACCAAAGGTCTCGCCAAACATTTTCTGCTATACCATCCGAAAAGCTTTTTTTGCTTTTAGTATGTCGAATGGCATCCGGCTGTTTTAAGCCGCCGTCTACTCCCCTTTAGTACAAGTTTATTCTATAACTTTTTAGCTTTGCATGCAAATCAGCATGATAAGATGAATAGAGCATAAATTTTTGCAATTCAAACCTTAGTTTTTATCTGGTAGAGGTAAACTCAAACTTACTACTAAGCCACCGTTAGGAGTATTTTCCGCCCAGAGTCGCCCATCATGAGCTATTATGATTTGGCGAGAGATGTACAAACCCAAGCCAGAACCACCAATACCCGAGTCAATTGCTTCCTGAGTACGAAATTGCCTTTGAAACAATTTTGGCAAATCGCTTTCTTTGACCCCAATCCCTCCGTCACGCACCTGTAACACCGCTTCTCGTTCAGAAGAAACGGTTAGCCTGATTTCAATAGCCTTTTCCGAGTTTGGCGAATATTTTACGGCATTATCCAGCAAATTTCGCAGCACCTGGGTTAGTTTAACTTCATCAGCTATAATCGGCAGAGTAGGTATTAGCTCTATCACAAATTGATAATTCGGTGCGCTAATTTTAACATCTTCGACCACTTGCTGCACCAAAGCACTAAAATCCAGGCTGGTTTTTTCAAGCCGAAAACTGCCCGCTCTCAGGCGGCCAACATCGAGTAGACTATCGGTCAAAAGGGATAAGCGACGGGTATCTGAAGAAATTTCTTCCAGTCGCTCGATTAATTGCGCCTGACTATAACTGCTGTCGCGCTTGATTGACCGGGTTAAAAATTGGGAACGAAGCCGCAAAGTAGTTAATGGTTGTCGCAAATCGTGGGAAGCAATCGAAATAAGCTCGTTCAAAGCCCCGATTTCAGCTTCACGAGCTTGCTTTTCGTCCTCGGCTTCCAGTTGAAAAGCAATTAGCTGGGCCAGTAATTGAAAAACTTCAAAGCTCGATTCGTCCAAATTCGCAGGAAGGGTGTCAAAGGCGCAGAGCGTACCAAAATAAAGGCCGTTTCTTTGAAAAAGGGGGACAGCAATATAGCTTTCAATCCCATATTTAGTTAAACCAGGATGATTACAAACTCTTATATCTTTACTGGCTTCATTAATCAGTAGAGGTGCAACTGCACCTTTAACAATACTTCAATAAGTGGTTTGCAGTTCCAACTGGTCACCTGGCTGAATACCAAAGCCCGCTTCGTCCAATACTGCACAAGCTGTCCAGGATTCATCGGTTACTCGCGCTACTAAAGCGATACGTAAGCCGGTTACGTGGGTCAGGACTTTAAGGATTTTTTGGACAATATCTAAACTCCCCAGTAGCTGTATTTCCGATTTTTCGGCCTTACGCTCTTCCAAATTTTTCTCCAGTTCTCTAACTTTTGTCATATTTTAACATAAAAGTGCGAAAATAGGCAATTGAAGAAATTTTGTTTTAGTTCAAATGCAGGAGGAATTAGCCTTACCGACCTAATGAGCTTAGGTAAAATCGGGATTGGGCATCTTTCCTGCGATTCGGTTGACGGAATAATCACGAAATTTTCAAAAAGACGGAAAAGCTCAAATATAATGAAGCCAGTCGGGACTTCGACTGGCTTCTGTGCTATGAGTGTGGATGTGGACTTGTTGAGCTAGGCAGATATAGTTCAAAAAATATCCAGTTAGGTAATGTAGAAGAAAAAACGGCTGGTACAGGTTTTGTCTAAATTTTGTCTAACCTATGATTATGATACCCCCTAAAAATAGGAAAGTCAACCGGGCAAATATTAAAAATAAGTTAAAATTAGGTGGGATTTTATAGTATTAGTCTAACAGCATTGGTTTAGTAAGGCCGCAAAATAGCACCAGAACTCTTTAATAACTTCTTTCACTAATCATATTTTCAATAAGTGTTAAATACAAACAGCTAAAAAAGTGGTAGTAAAAGTAGTAGCTTTTTTGCGAAAAATATGCTATATTTGTTGTGAGATAGCAAGCTTTCAGCTTTTTGATTTAAATTTAGTTTCCAAAAGGGCCTAATTATGCCACAGCCCGTTAGTCCTGCTACAACTCAGGATAGGAAAACTACTGACTCCCAGTCAGAAAATTTCGCGTCGGAAGAAACTTTTACTCCTGAAACAAATCTTGCCTCAACCTCCATAAAACTTCCTAAAGATATTCAAAATTCAGTTCAATTATTGCAACGAGTCGAAAACGAAAAAACCCGGCAGCTTATTCTTGGTAAAATTCAACGTGAGCGCGGGAACAACTACGCCACTACCGTTGCCCGTGAATTACAACGCAGCAGAGTAAAGTCAGCTAATCCAGTCAATGATAATCAGGCCGGGTTTGATGTTGTATCCCCGCCAATAATTGCCCGCGAATTTGACGAGGTGGCGGCAACTGAGATAAAAAAGGCTTTGGCCGAAGAAGGCGCGAGCGAGAAAGAAGAAATTAGTGATACTCCTTCGCCGCAGGCGGAAGTTCCCTCCGCGCCTAAATTACCGCCACCGCCAAAACTTGCGCCTGTCGCACCCAAGCCATTAATTAAAGCTCAGGCAACTTTCAAACCATCCAAGAAGTTACCAAACCAGCCTAAAAAGAAGCCAGGTCTACCAAAATCGGCCAAAAATTTATTGCCCAAAGGTTTGCAGATTGCGGCTAAAGCCAAGAACGTTAGCGGACAGAAAAAGATTAGCGGTGTAGCTTCCAGTTTGGCGACTTCGACTACTTCTTCAACAGCAGTTACTTCGCCTCCGGCTAACCTTAAAGCCGCCTTCCCTAAAATCAAACCTAAAGCAAAACCTTTGTCACGATTGCCTCAATTAGTCCAGCAAACCACTACTAAAGTAGGCGGATTTTTTAAGGGAGTAGGCTTACCACAAAAATCTACTGAAACGACAGTGAACGCGCTACCGCTTCAACGCGCAGTGGCAGAATGTGCGCCACCACCACCACCGCCCGCGCCAAAATCGCCTGAAAACGATGCAAAATTCCAGCAAATAAAAGGCAAGGCGAAACAAGCCGCCGGACAGGAAAAATCCCACCCCAGCCCGCAAAGCAAAGCCGCCGAAGCTCAGAACGCCGCTAAAGGGCCTTCCAACGACGTTTCCAGTCAGGCCGCCGCGACCCAGGTGGGCAAGATGGGCGAACAGCAGCCCGGTACTTTTAACAAGGCCGCCTTTATCGCTGCCCTTAATCAGGCAATTCAAGCTTTAACTCCCCAAACTCAAGAACAGGTCGCCGACTTCAAGAAATCAGGCAAGGCGGGTGAATTAAAGGAACAAGTTAATACCGTTGTTGGGCAGAACAAGGACGGCGCACGCAAGGATATTCAGGATAACACCAAAGCCGCGCCCGATAGCAGTCAGGCCAAACCTAAAGAAGTTAGCCCGATGCAGCCGGAAAAAGCGGGCGAAACTCCCGGCGCAATCGGTGCGGCCAATGCTATGCCGCAGCCCAAATCAGCGGCGGAAACTTCGCTGGCTTCCGGCCCGTGTGAAGTTGATTCTAAAATGGAAGCCGCCAAGGTTACGGACGAGCAGCTCCAAAAATCGAATGAGCCGGAATTTAATAAAGCTCTCGAATCCAAAAGCCAATTGCAGGAGAACGCCAAAACCGCCCCGCAGCAATTTCGGGAGCAGGAGCAAGGCGTTTTGAATCAGGCTCGTACCGATTCTGAGGCAAAGGCCACCCAAACGCTCGGCGGGATGCACGACAATCGGGCAAACGTGCTTACTCAGGTAGATGCTAACAAGGAAACTGCCAAAACTGGTGACGAAGCAAAACGGGCCGAAGTTTCTACCAATATCGAAAATATTTACAACAAAACCAAAGAAGAAGTTACCGGGATTCTCGATGCTCTGGATGCTAAGGTCAACGATGCCTTTGATAACGGCGAGAAAGCCGCTCGCGCCGCCTTTGAAAATCTGGTCGAAACCGAAACCAAAGCTTTTAACGATAAACGCTATAGTGGGCTACTCGGCTGGGGTCAGTGGGTGATTGATAAATTCACCAGCCCACCACCTGAGTTAAACGCTATTTATCAAAGAGGCCGCAACCAATACCTCAAGCAGATGAACGGGGTAATAGACCGGGTAGCCGATGTGGTGGGCGGCGAACTAAACCGGGCCAAAGCTCGTATTGGGCAAGGTTTGCAAGAGGTTAAAAAATATGTTGCAAGCTTACCAAAAGATTTACGCGAGGTTGGGGAAGAAGCGCAGGAGAAAATCAAGGACAAATTCGATGAGCTTGAGCAAAACGTTGAAAACAAGCAAAACGATTTGGTCGATAGTCTCGCCCAAAAATACGTCGAGGCCCGTAACAGCGTAGACGAACGCATCGCCAAAATGCAGGAGGAAAACAAGGGTCTTTTAGACCGGGCCAAAGATGCAGTTGGCGGCGTAATCGAAACTATTATTAACCTTAAGAACATGCTGACGGGTGTGCTTTCTAAAGCCGCCGGAGTAATCGAAAAAATCATCAAAGACCCAATTGGCTTCCTCTCCAATTTAGTTAGCGCGGTTGGACAGGGCCTCAAGAATTTTGGGGTAAATATCGCCAAACATTTGCAGCAAGGGCTAATGGGCTGGCTTTTTGG
>JBBQGP010000004.1:0-63010 GCA_038323095.1 Chloroflexia bacterium
TGGCTTAAAGCCAGGAAAGAAATTATGCGAATAGTTGGAATAAGCGAACTTCTGGCGAGGGTGCAAGAATTTATCGGAGCAAATCCGGCCTGGGCCGATATTTTGGGCGAGGAACGCCGGAACACCCTGACCCTTTACCGCTACTTTGTCTCGGAAGGGGCGGAAAAGTGGCGCGGCCATTATCTGCCTTGGGCGCGAATTAGCCCGGTTGAAAACAGCCAGAGCCTTTTTATTCTTTCTTATTACCGTGACAACCGCAAATGGCAAGATTTGGAAGTAGCCGGACATTTGGAAGAATGTTTGCAGGCCATCAAGGATAACGTTTATGGTGTATTTTTTTAGAATTCACTAACTGTAGGAAGGATTTCCAATCCCGATAAAAACAGGCTGGAGTAAAATCGGGATTGGAAATCCCTCCTACATTAGCCGGACGCGGGCGTAATTACGGCCACGCTTGAGAACCATACCGTCTTTAAGAATGATGCGGCCTTTGGGTTCGGTGGCTTTCTGGTCGTCCACGTAAATTCCACCCTGTGAAATCAGGCGTTCGGCGGCACTTTTGCTTTCGGCCAGCTTGACCGATACCAGCAAGTCGCGCAAAGCCATTTCTCCGGCAGGTAGCTGGTATTCGGGGATTTCTTCGGGACGCTGACCTTCGCTAATTGTCCGCTTGAAATATTCGGCGGCATCCTCGGCAGCAACCGTCCCGTGATACATTTCGACCAAACTATGCGCCAGTTTGCGCTTAAAAACAATCGGGTTTGCGCCCGCTTCCATTTCGGCTTGCATAGCCTCGATTTCTTCTTCCGGCACGCGGGTAATCGAGTAAAAATAGGGGATAATCTGCTCATCTACCGTACTCATCACCTGCCCATATTGGTTGCGGGGTTCTTCGTTGATGAAAATGCCGTTTCCCTGACTGGTACTCATCTTGCGATTATCGGTGCCGTTAATCATGACGTTCATCAGGATAGACTGGGGCGGCTTGCCGTACATCTCCTGCAATTGCCGCCCGGTCATCATATTAAAAAGTTGGTCAGTCCCACCAATCTCTATGTCGGCATCAATCATCACGCTATCGTAAGCTTGCATAATCGGGTACATAATTTCTTGCAGTGAAACGGGTTTACCCGCCCGCAAGCGTTCCCGAAAATTCTCGCGCTCAGTCATCTGGGCAACCGTAAAACGCGGCATAAGCTGGGTCATCATATCGGCGAAGGTCAATTTATCAAACCACTCGCTGTTGTATCGAAACTCGACCTTGCTCAAATCCAGAATCAGGCCGATTTGCTCCTTGTAGCGTTCCATATTGCGTTCGACCACCTCGCGGGTGAGCAAAGGCCGGGTGGCATCCTTGTCGCTGGCATCGCCAATCATGGCGGTAAAGCTGCCAATAATCAGCACAATCTGATGACCCAATTCCTGAAAAGAGCGCAACTTATGTAAAGATACGCTTCGACCAATGTGAATACGCGGCCCGGTGGGGTCAATTCCCAATTTTACCCGCAGTTGCTTGCCGCTCCGCAGCTTCTTTTCCAGTTCCTCGCGGGTCACAACGTCGGCGACAGCGCGGGTCAGAATACGGTCAATCGCGTCACGCTCACGCCCGGATTTAACAACAACGTCCACTTTAGCTAAAGACCCTTTCTCTTTATGGTCGTGCAAAACTGGTTTGCCAGCGTTAATTTGCCAGCTAACGCGGGGCTGGGCCTTGTCAATGAAAAAAGTCTGGCAACTCGCCCCCAGATGTTCGGTTAATAATTGAGCTAATTCTTCGGCGGCGGCCCGCACATCGGCTTCATTCAAGCTGGCAAAACCGTCTATCGGAAAGAAAATTGTCTGGCTGGCGGGGGTAACACGGGCTTTGCGGCCCTGCCGCCAGACCCAGCGACGGGTACGCACTTCGGCTTCGTCGGCATAAATTATTTCACCCGGAGTTACGCTTTCGACCCGGCCTTCGTCCCCTTCGCGAATTTCCGGCGGAGAGAACAAATCGCCTTCGTGGGCCAGCCGAACGCCAAAGCCGCCGGTAAGCTGGTCTAAATCATGCCCACCCATCGGCAAAAGATACTGGATGGCAATTGCGTTAGAAATATTTACCGCCGGGCTAATATCAGGCAAAGTATCGCCGCGTGCTACCCGTTTGGCAAGAGCCTCGATAGAGGACGGGAACTCACCTGGTTTAATCCCGGCCTGCCGCAAAGCCTCCCGCCACGCCGCAATATAAGGTTGTTCTCCAATGGGAGTATCGCCTAGCTTCTGGCGAGCGGCATCGGTAGCAGTTTGCAAAAGCTGGTAACTGATTTCGCTGGCCCGTTTATTATCTACTCCGGCGGCAATTACTCCACCCACACAGTAATCGGGAAATTTCTCGAAAATTTGGGATGCTACGCTAAATTCCATCAATCTTTTTTCTTTCTTCCGTTTTCGCCGGTTCTCTAACCGTTCCTCAAATCATAACCTGCCTTATTATAATATTTTCTGACCCTGCCAACAACTTGTAAAATGTGTATCGTTAGCTACTTACGCGGTGGGTATAATCAAAGTAGGGATTTCCCCTTTTTTTCTGCTGCAACCGGGACACCGCCCGATGCTGTGCCAACTTATCACTCCTGAATGGGAGTAGAAAGAGGAAAAATTATGCCTGATAAATCGGCTTTGCTCGAAGAAACCCCCGTCGCTACCCTCACCGTCGAACTACCCGAAGCACCTGAAACCGAAGATGATACCGAAACTGGCGAAGAACTCGAACTAATCCTGGACGATTTGGTATTTGAAGAAATTACCATTGACGGCATTTGCGGGGTGTATTAATAGTTGTTAGTTGTTAGTTGTTAGAGAAGAAGGGTTGTCGGTTGTCAGTTGTCGGTTGTCAGTGAATGAGTTGCAGGTTGGGTAAGGCTGTTGGTTGTCGGTGAGAACCTGTTTCAATAAAACGGGGGTTTTGTAGGACACTGCTCGGCCAGTGGATTTTTCACCTACATCTATTGACGAAGCAATATCCCACTGAAACAAACTCTGTTCCCACCAACAACTGACAACCGACAACCCTTCTAACAACTAACAACCAACAACTGTTCTACATTATGATTGAGATGAACCAATGCTACCGACTGGCGAGGGGGGTGGAGTTAGCTTCTGCTTTGATTGAGGGGGAGCAAACCGGGTTGATATATTCGCGTAACCCGCTTTATGTCACCCGCACCAGCCTGCAAATAATTTCGCTGTTGCAAAAATGCGACGGGGAACATTCGGTGACGCAACTTGCCCGCGAGTTGGGCAAAAAACCCGTCGCGTTATTTCCTGCCCTCCAAAGTTTGCACCAGAAGCAGTTGCTAGAACTAATCACTGACCCGGAAGCACACAATTCGCAACTCATAACTCGCAACTCGCAACTCGCAACCCTAGTTCCCCCCGACAACCGACAACCAACAACCGACAACCTTCCTTCCGTTTCGTTTCTTATCCCGGTACGCAACCGTCCGGCCTTGCTCAAAAAATGTCTGGAAAGTATTTTTGCTCTGGATTACCCCAGCGAAAAGTTTGAGGTAATCGTGATTGATGATGCTTCCGAAGACGATACGGCGGAAGTTGCCCAAACTTTCCCGGTGAAATTGGTTCGGAACGAGCGACAAATGGGAACAGGGCCGAGCCGGAACAAGGTCGCGCCCACATCAAACGGCGATTTGATTGCTTTTCTGGATAGCGATTGCGAGGTTAAGCCGGATTGGTTACAAAAGCTTGCACCTTGCTTTGAGGATGGGCGATTGGTGTTGGTTAGCGGCGAGGTGCGCTCGCTGGAAGTGGAGACAATTTTTGGACGGTATGAGGATGTCAAAAGTTCGCTTTACACCGGGCCAAAACCTGCCGAAGTGAAGCTAAACGGCGGATTAGACCAACTGCCCGCTACAAATTTACTCATCCGGCGTTCGGCTTTTGAAATTATTGGCGGGCATAACGCTGCGCTGAGGTTTGGCGAGGATACGGATTTAGTCTGGCGATTGCTCAAGGCGGGCGGAAAAATCAATTATCTACCCATAACAGGGGTAAAACACGCTTATCGAGCAACTTTGGAGGGTTTTCTCAAGACCCGGTTTGGCTACGCTACGGGGGAGGCTGATTTGCGGGCCAGACATAAAGACAAGCCGCGAATACTGGAAGTCGCACCGGGCATCGCTTTTGGCGGGCTAAATTTCTTGGCGGGGCTGACCAGGCCCAACACACGCTGGCCTTTGCTGTTAATTGGGCTGCTTCCCTGGCTGTGGCGGAGCGGGCGCAAATGGCAGGAGCTTGAAAAATATCAACTACCGATTAGCCCGGCAGACGTATTGCGGGCGGAAGGGCGCAATTTTCTGGTCGCCACTTCACAGCTAGGCCAGCATTTGAACCGTTATTATTCGTTGCCCTTGCTGATAGCGGCTCTGATAAAACCAAAAAGATTTGCTCTACCCGCCGCCCTAACGCTGCTCGGCCCGGCTTTTGGCGATTACCAGAAGCGTCAGCCAAACCTGAGCTTTCCGGCTTACGCCGCCTTGTATCTGGCCGAGAACGCGGTCTATCAAATCGGGCTTTTGGCGGGTTGCTGCCGCATCAAAAATTATCAGGCTTTAGTTCCAAAAATCGAAATCAAAGATAAAAGTAACTAATTAATCGGAGTTTTGTAGGAGGGATTTCCAATCCCGATTTTACCTAAACCCGTCTTATCGGGATTAGAAATCCCTCCTACAGGTTAGTAGTTACAGGTAAAAAGGAGTTTTTATGAGTGCGAAAGCAGAAATTGAAATAGAGGCGGGGTTGGGCAAACGCTATTATTTGTCCCCGGCAGCGCGAGTGCGGCCAGAAAACTTTGGCGGGTTGGCCTACACTTTTGAAGACCAGAAATTATACTTTATTGCGCCACCCCTGATGCCATTTATAAGATGTGCGAAGGGCGAAACGGTGGGCGAGGTGCTGGGCCGGGTCGAGGCCGAATTGGGCAAGAAATACAGCCGTAACTCGGTGGCGGGAGTATTGGCAAAACTGGAAGATTTGAAGCAGAAAGGGGTTTTAGATGAGCAATAGTTATGATATGTTGAAAAAGGGGCTAGATTCGCCGATTTGCCTGACCTGGGAATTAACCTATGGCTGTAATCTGGCCTGTACTCACTGCCTTTCCAGTAGCGGCCCAAAGCAACCGGGCGAACTGAGCTTCGAGCAATGTAAAGCGGTGCTGGACGATTTATCGAAGATGCAGGTTTTTTACATTAACATCGGCGGTGGCGAACCGATGAGTCGCCCCGACTTTTTTGAGATTGTCGAATACGCTTTCAAGGTAGACGTGAGCGTGCAGTTCAGCACCAACGGGACGTATCTTAACGAGAAACGGACAGCACGCCTGGCCCAGATACCGGGAGTGCGGGTGCAAATTAGTCTGGATGGAGCAAGCCCGGCCACCAACGACTCGATACGTGGCGCGGGAGTATTCGAGAAGGCTATGCACGGGCTGGATTTACTATGTAAGTACCCCAACGAAATCGAGACTACGATTAACACTGCCCTGACTCGTTACAACTTCCCGGAACTGGACGAACTTTACGAAATTGCCCGAAGTCGGGGAATAAAGCTGCGGGTTTCACGGCTACGTCCAAGCGGGCGCGGGCGTGATACCTGGAACGATTTGCACCCCACGCCGGAGCAAAATCTGGAGCTTTATCATTGGTTGCAGGCTCACCCGGACGTGAAAACGGGCGATTCCTTCTTTCACCTTTCGGCCCTCGGCGAAGCTCTGCCGGGGTTAAATATGTGCGGGGCGGGTTCGACCACGTGCTGTATTGCCCCCAAAGGCGACGTTTACGCCTGCCCCTTCACTATGACCCCTGAATTTTGGGCCGGGAATGTAAAAGAAACTTCGTTTAGCCAAATTTGGCGCACTTCGGAAAAATTTGTGGAATTCCGCCAGCCCAAGCAGGGAGCTTGTACCAAATGTAATCACTTTGATAGCTGTCACGGCGGCTGTATGGCGGCTTCCTATTATATTGGCGGTTCGTTTGAGGCGACTGACCCCGAATGTGTCGGTAAGGAAGCTGACTTAATCGCGGCGGGTAATAGCCTGAGCGCAGCCAAACCCAAACGTCGTTTACCGATGGTTAGCTTGAACTAATTAAGCTAAAACTCAAAAAGAGCCTTTTCCCACAGACTACTATCTGGAAAAGGCTCTTTTTAATTGATTTGAGGATAAGTATAGTAGAAAAGCTCTAGCGTTCAATCGCCCTGAAATCACAAACTTTACATCTGTGCCGCACTCTTCACCTGATACTTGTAAAATGTAGGGTAGCCGAATTAAAGTAGGTCTAAAGACCTAGATTAACTGGTCAAATGCCTTATTTGAAACAAGGCTAACGTCGCTTGTGTCAAACTCGAAGAAAGTTTATTCTGTATGAAGGAGAAAAGGCTTTTGAAACCTTGTATCAAAAGCGGGACATTGGCCCTAGTTAAGAGAGAACAGGTAAGCACTATGCTAACCCAAGAACAACAATACCAATCAAGTACACTACTAATAGTTCAAAAAGAAGCGGTAGTACAAAGCCAGATTACTTCTTCAAACTCAAGTTCTAGCCGTCTGACTCCGGCTTTTCAAACCTGGCGCGAACAACCCAATCGGACTCAGGTTACTCGCCTGTTGGAAAACGTCCTTAATTACTTGTTGTGAAAAGCATCTAAACAAATAGCAAACTTTTAACCAGGCTAAACTCAAATACGCCGACGGCGACCACCGCCAAAAATAGCCCGAGCCAGCAACACCAGTAACACGGCACCCAGCGTAGCCGCCAGAATAGTCCCAAGCAAGCCGTAAGTACCTAGCCCAATCAGGCCCAAAACAAAACCACCAACGAAGGCACCAACAATACCCAGCAAAATATCACTTAGCAGCGAGCCGCGCCGCCCGGTTAGGGCATTAGCAAGCAACCCGGCAATTAAGCCAATAATTATCCACCACAAAATGTTGCTCAAATCAATAACATTGCCGTTAATGTTTATGCTCACTGCTTTTTCTCCTTTTACCTTTCTGAGATTGGAACTTTTGCCAATCCATCGGTTCGCTCACGGAAGAATAGAAGGCAAGAGCTATGCCAAAAGTTAAAGACTCCAGCTTTTAATAAACAAATTCCAGTTTTTCTGGCGTTGCCGCTCAATTTCTGCGGGCGGTAGATTGTAATCCGGGCGACTAAACCCGGCGGGGCGGTTGACCAGTGTTGCCAGTTCGGGCAGAACCACTACTTCAAAATTTTTATCTTTAAAGGCAAAGCTGTAATCCAAATCCAGAGCATAGGGCAAGCGAAAATGTTCGTCCATAAACCCGGCTTCCTCTACCACTGAACGTCGCAAGCACAAAAGCGAACCTTCCAAAGCTTCAACCTCGCTGCGTTCTTTAGGCAAAGGTTGAGCCTCAAAGCCAACAATCGAATTATCGGATTCGCGTTTGAGCTTCAAAGGGTAAAGACCATACAAGGCGGGTTGCTTGTCCGGCTCAATTAAATGGGCTAATTCCTCAAACAAATCTCCGCTCAGGCTCAGACCGACATCCAACAAAAGCAAAAACTTGCCGCGACCTTGCCGGAAAGTGAGATTACGTCCCGCCGCTTCGCCCAGCTGTGGCGAGGCCAGCATAACCCGAAAATTGGCGTAACCCGCCGCGACCCCATCCAGATATTCATTTGAGCCATCGGTGCTACCCAAATCCACCACGATAACTTCGACTCGCCGCGCCCCGCGTGTGGTATAAAACAGCAAGCTTTCGACGGTAGCTCTTAGTTCGGCCAAATTATTATGAGCCAGCAAACTAACCGTAAAATCAAAGCGGTCAGCTTCGCCCAAGAAAGAGCGCACCTGACGGGTTGATTCGATTTTGCGGCGGGGTTCAACTATTTTTTCTTCGGGTTGGCCCGGTTTTGGCGCGGCTTTATCTTTGGGTGGGGCTACCTGTCCTTCTGTGCCGGTCATAAATTTTCCCGGCCTGGGCTTGCCAGTTTTCCCGCCCGCTTTCCCTAATTCCCTATCGCCTTCTTTAACCCGTTCTCTATCCTTACCTTTGCCCGCCTCCGGCTTTTTGCTCTCAGGTAATTTTTTGCCCTTGTCTTTATCTTTATCGTTTTGGGACGAACCAGCAGGAACAGGCATAGTGTGACCATTACTGAATGAAACTTTGGCGGCTACAACAGGAAGACTTATAGCCAAATTTAAGCCCAGCACCCGGTTAAATTCAGCTAACAGAGATAATTTATCACCCGGCCCAAGTTGAGCCTGTAGCATCGTCCAGATAATCGCCAGAGCGCGAGGAGCGTTCAAATCATCCTGAATTTGCTGGTAAAATCGCTCCCGCCATAAATCTACATCGGCTTTTTTAGAAATTACAGCGGCTTTTTCGGCGGCTTCTTCGCCAAAACGTTCGGCGTAATCATGCAAACGAGCTAAAGCGGCGTGGGCATTGTTCAGAGCGGCCTCACTCACAATCAAAGCTTGCCGGTAATGTGTACCAAGAAACAAATATTGAACTTCTTCAGGAGAATAGCGGCGCAAGACCTCAAAAGCTTCCTGATTGCCTTCGCCCTTGAAAATAACCCCTTCTAGTTGCAAGGCAAAGCGGGCTTTTTCCAGAGGCAAAATTTCGCCTGGATTAAGCAAAGGGTCGCCATAAATTATCAGGACGGCTTCATCCGGCGTATTGGTCAGCCGCAAATTTCGCCGTTCAATCTGGGCAGCCCGCCCAACCAACCCGCCAAAATAAAACAGGCGCATTATACCCAAACTTTGAAAGTGGTTCAAGGGCGGGTTGGCTTCCAAATCCCGGAAAGCAGGCGGTAAAGGCAAATAAATTGATAAAGGATTGCTCTGGGGTAAAGTTTCTTTTTTGCCGCTACGGGTGTTTTGTAGTTTCAGAAGGTTAGGTTCGGCCATTAGGCCACCTCCGTAGTTTCCAACGAACGTTCGGCTTGTTGGGCGGCGACTCGTTCACGTTTAATATTGTCCAACATTTCTATAAAATCGGCCCGGTCTAGCAAGTAAGAAACCGCTAACCCGCCCACCAGACCCCAGAAAGGCGCACCAATCTCGATTATTTTTATGCCCGAAAAAGTTATCAGGAAGGCGAACAAAGCCCCCATTTTGAACTTGCCGCCAAAAGCGGTTTGAAACGCGCCAATTAGCACCCCCAGCATGGCAAATCCACCCAGCATTGGTATAAGCGTTTTTTTCAAAATTACCTTATCTATCGAGGCGGCAATTGGGGCAAAACAACCAAAGATTATCCAAAAAACCCCCTGACTGGTTGCGCCGGTAAAGCGGCCTTCTTTTGCCCCCGCTTCCGGGCTGGCGATAATTGCCACTGATGGCCCGGCAATACAGGCCGAATGTCCACCAAAAAACAAGTTTACCAGACTGGCTAACCCACAAGCCGTGGTCATAGCGTTAATTGGTGGCTTGTAGCCCTGACTTATCAAAACCGCGATACCTTGCCCGTTCTGAACGGCAATCGTGGCGATTAGCAAGGGCGGGGAAAGCTCTAAAATCGTAGCCAGATTGAAAGTTGGGAAGAAAAGAACAGGAGTCGCGGGCCGGGCTTCCAGTACCGACCAGTTAGCCGCACCGCTCAGGCTGGCGGTGATTAAAGCCACTATAATTACGGCCAACACCGGCGGAACGGTTTTGCCCCAGCGTGGGCGGGCCGTCAGCAACAGGTAAACCAGCATACAGGGAATGACCACTTCTGGGATGTCGCTTAAAGCCTTGAAAACCGCCACGCCATAGGGCATCAGGATAGCAGTAACCATACCCATCAGCACCGGGACGGGCATCCAGCCCATTGCCCAGCGTACTACCCCGGTTAGGCCCAGTATCAGCAATAAAATCGCCGTGACCAGATACGCCCCCACTACGTCGCTGAACTGATTATGTACCATAACATCGCCGACCAGAGCCGCCCCCGGTATAGACCAGGCCAGCACAATTGGCTGACGGTAATACAAGGATAGCAAAATCATGCCTACGCCGCTACTGACATAAACAATAAAAATCCAGGAAACCGTCGTCTCAAATGGCAATTTGGCCTGATTTGCCGAAGTTAGCAAAATAATAAGCGGGCCGGTAGCCGCAAAAAGAAAGGCGGTAAACCCTAACGAAACTCTGGTGGCAGTTAGCTGGTGCCAGAAATCGCGCCAGCCGTTGCGGTAGCCTACACCCTTTTCAATTATCACTATCTCTTCCCGTTAGAACTGCTTGTTAATTGTCAATTGCCAATCCAGAAATGTTGGAAAGCATAAAAACTGGGCTTGATTATTGAGCTTTGGGTAAAGCCTGTCAAGTTAAAAGGCTGAAACATTACTCAAAACTGCTTTTAGCTTTCGTCCAATTCTTGCGAAAGCAGTTCGCGGCGGTACATACTGGCGTACAGATTATTTTGAGCCAGCAAAGAGCGATGGTCGCCACGTTCGATAATCCGGCCATCGTCAATTACAATAATCTGGTCAGCCTCTTTTACGGTAGAAATGCGTTGTGAAATAATCAGGCGGGTGCGCCCGGTCATAACCTCGCGCAAATTTGCCAGAATTTCGGCCTGCGTCTGGGTGTCAATGCTGGAAAGAGCATCGTCCAGAATAAGAATAGCCGGGTCGCGCATCACGGCGCGGGCGATAGCGGTACGCTGCTTTTGCCCACCCGAAAGGGTAACGCCACGTTCGCCAATCACCGCTTCCAGCCCGCCCGAAATTTGGGCTAAATCTTTGGAAAGACGGGCCGTTTCTGCCGCCGCCTCGACCTGCCTGGCATCGTAATCGCGGCCTACTCCAAAGGCAATGTTTTCGCTCAGGGATAGGGAAAACAAAAAAGTATCCTGTGGCACATACCCAAGCTGGCGGCGCAAATCTTCCAGCGATAACTCACGGGTATCAAGGCCGTCCAGTCGGATAATGCCTTCCTGGGGGTCGTAAACGCGAGCCAATAAGTTTACCAGACTGGTTTTGCCCGCCCCGGTTGGCCCAACAATCGCGCAACTTGTCCCGGCGGGAACGTTAAAACTGATATGGCGTAAGGCCCAAACTCCGCCATAGTGCAACCCAACGTTATCAAATTCCAAATCGCCGCCAATTCTAGCCAACTTGCGCGGCTCTAGCGGGCTGGTCACATCGGGCGTGGTACGCATTACTTCCTTGATACGCAGCAGCGAAGCCATACCCTGCTCAAACAAATTGACCGTCCAGCCTAGCGCAATCATCGGCCAGCCCAGCAAAGCCAGATAGCCCGTAAATTGCACCAGTTGCCCAAGCGAGAGTTTACCCTCTATTACCAACATCCCGCCCATCCAAACCACCAGCGCGGTTGCCAGGCCCTGTATCAAGAACATTAGCGGCCACAACGCCCCACTCAGTTGGACATAAGCCAGATTATCTTTAATATATTCGCGGTTTTGGCCCGCGAATTTGCGGATTTCGGCTTCTTCCTGTACATAAGCCTTGATAACCCGGATACCCGAAAAATTCTCTTGAGCATGGGTCGATAAATCGCCGTATCTAGCCTGAACTTTCTCATAACGCAGCCTCATTCTGCGGCCAACCACAAAAAAGGCAATACTGACGCAGGGCAACACGACCAGCACGACCAAAGCCAGTTGCATATTCAGCCGGAACATCAGAAACATCGAAAGGCCAAAAATCAAAATTGTCTGAAAAAAGTTGCCAATTCCCATGCCAGTAAAGTTGCGGACGGCGTTCATATCGTTAGTGGCCCGGCTCATCAAATCGCCAGTATGAATAGTCTGCAAATAAGCCTGATCCATCCCCTGCATATGCTGGAACAAATCGGCCCGCATATCCTGCTCGATTTTGCGGGAAGCCATCGTATAAACAAAACGCGACCCAAATCGAAAAATACCTTCCAGCAAGGCAAAGCCAATTACTGCCAGAGCAAGCGGCCAAAGCTGCCCGGCGTTAGCACCAGGCTTGCCCAAATCATCTATCGCCGTTCCGACCAGCGAAGGATTGACCAGTGCAAAGCTGCTACTGAATACCGTAAACAGCAGCCCCAGTATCCACCACCATTTATATTGAACTATATATTTCCATAAAAGCGGAACTGCCGCCATAAAAACTCCTTTTAGTCGATTAGTTGTTATCTGTTAGTTGTTAGTTGTTAGAGCAGTTCTATAGATAATCAGAAAAAGAAATAAAATTGTTAGATTATTAGTAATCTTGCCCCG
Source organism: Chloroflexia bacterium (assembly GCA_038323095.1). Classification (GTDB taxonomy): domain Bacteria; phylum Chloroflexota; class Chloroflexia; order Chloroheliales; family Chloroheliaceae; genus L227-5C. The sequence goes on from JBBQGP010000004.1 coordinate 12,227, forward strand.
AAATTCATTTCAGGGCGATTGGACGCTGGACGCTTTTCTGGATAACATATAATTCCTCTAACAACTTTATTCCTGCCGTAACCAATTGTAACGCCATCCGTTTAGTTTGTAAATCAATTTAATAACCGGGCCAGGGATTTGGCTAACAATCCAGGATGATTGACCTGTAAATAAGATTGATAAGGAACAAAATAGAATGTATAATATAGCACGGCGGTAAGCAAAAAAAAGATGAATCCAGATAAGCAAAAAATAATGTTCGAGGGGGGCGATATGCAGCTCGTAGTTCAGTCAGGAGCCGAACCCGGCAAGACTTATGATTTGAACGTTGGCACCAAACTTTCGATTGGTCGACAATCCAGTAATCAGATCGTAGTAAGCGATGAACAGGTATCGCGCAAACATTCCGAAATTGAAATGGGCGTAAATGGCGTTACCGTTACCGATTTGGATAGTTCTAACGGTACTTTTGTGAACGGCACGCGCATTAATTCCCCCATTATTTTAAAAACAGGTGATACCTTGCAGGTTGGCACTACTGTCCTGAAATTGGTAGATAATCAGGCTGCCGCTCGCACCATGCCACCCGCCAGCTTTGATACGATACCTGCTTCGGATTATCGCAACCAGCAGGCGTTTGGCGCAGGGGATTCGGGCGGAGCTTCGGCCCAACCTCCAGCCTATAGTGGCAGTGGTGGCGCAAATTATTCGGCCACTCCTGAGTATGGCGGTTACAATCAGCCTGCCCCTAATCCGGCTTCTTACAGCCCGCAAGCACCATCACCCGCCGCCTACAATCAACCACCCGCCCAACCTGATTACGCTCAGGCCAATTTCAATCAGAACCAGCCGCCAAGTCAGGCTTATGGCTATCAATCGCCCGCCGCCGCGCCCGGCCAATACAACCAGCCACCCTACGGCCAACCGCCCGGCTACCCGCAGCAAGCCGCGCCTGCCCCAGTTACCCGCAAAAAGGGCGGCCTTCCGCTACCGTTACTGCTGATTATTGGCGGGATTGTCCTGCTACTAATTTTGGGTATTGCGGGTTTTACTCTGCTGGGTGGTAGCAAAACCGCCGAATTGCCCGACCCAACCAACGCTACCAAAATCGAACTCAGTAGCAACGAGCAGACGGTTATTGCCAAAGAATTCAAGGAAACCCGTTACAACTTCTACACTTCCAAAGATAGTGTTGCCGCTTTGGAAACTTACTACAAGGACAAAATGGCGGCGAAGGGCTACAATCTCGATAAACGCTCACAGCCGGGTCAACAATTAGTTTTTATCAATGGTGACAAAGCCGCGCTGGTTTTGCTCTCCAAACTCGATGCTCAGGCAGTCAGCCTTTTGTCGGGAAAAGCAGCCTCATTTCAGGGCAAGCTCAAAGAAGGTGACACGCTGGTCGGGCTGGCCGAAGGTAAAACTACCGATATAACTGGTTAATTGCTAAATACTTATCTGAAAGTAAAAGGTCTGGCTCAAATTTAGAAGCCAGACCTTTTTTATTAGCTTTATTCTTTAGTTTTTGCTCAGATAAATTAATCGGCGTTAAGCAAATCACGCTGGCGACGCTGGCGTTCGGCCAAAATATCTATCACAGTAAAAAGCTGTTCCATATCAAAAGGCTTTACAATCCAGCTTTCGACGGGCATAGTGGAATGGCTTCGCAAATTGGCCGCCGCCGAGATCGCCACAAGCGGCACATTTTTAGTTTGAGGAAGGCGTTTTAGCTCATCTGCCAAAGTTGCCCCATCCATTACTGGCATATTTATGTCAATCAGGATTACGTCGGGCGGGGTAAAATGAATTTTTTCAAGAGCTTCTATTCCATTGGAAGCGGTACTTACTTCGTAGCCCTCATCTTCAAAAGAGTATAAGATTAGCTGTCGGAGTTCGGGGTCATCTTCAACTATTAGTAACCGTTTGGTAGACAGGGCCATAACCATCATTCCTCTCCTCTGGTCTAGTGCAGGACTTTTCAAGATTTCGTTACAGACAAAGTATAGCAAAAGTTGTGCCGTTTCGACCAGCCTTTATCAGGAGGAAAGAGCCAAAGCATCAAGAATTTTCGGGCAAATTTTTTCTGGCTTGAGCCGCCCGGCGCAATTCCTCTTTAAGTCCATCCCGATAATGCAAATCTGGGGTAGCTGCCGGACGAGCCGAATTAAATTGCTGGTAAAGTTGCCCGGCTACCGTCATAAACGCGCTCAATTCCTGCTTTAGCATAAGCTCACGGGCCGCTTTTTGCTCTGGCGTTAATTCCGGCAAAGGCCCGATTTCCTGTTCAGCTTCGGGCGAACGGCGGCTTTGCTGGTAAGGCTGGGCCATCTGAAAACGGTCAAGAGCGCGGGCCAATCGCTCGGTAAGCTCCGGGTCTAGCTCATTCAAATTTTCGGCGGCATCAAATTTAGATTGCTCGGTCATTTCTCAAAATCTCCTGATAACTTCAGTAACTTTTCTAGGTGTAGCCGTCAGCCTTCGGGTGAGCCAGTTCTTCCACGGCTATTGTATCATCTTTCAATAATTATGTCGTTAAGCATTGCTGTTAATATAATGCCGCCAGTTATGAACAGTTACGGGGCCAAGTTTCAAGTTTCAAGAAGAAGTTTGTCTTAATCAGGTGTAACTGTTCAGTTGTAGGAGGGATTACCCTTCCCGATTTTACCTAAACCCGTATCTAGCGGGAAGGGTAATCCCTCCTACATTGAGGCTGGCTGAATAGTTACGTTAAATTAGTAGTAACGTGGCCCTGAAATGAATTTCGGGCTAAAACACCGCAAGTTGGTTTGAACCAACTGAGAACTCATCTCAATCAAGGTTAGGCAAAGTCAACTGACGGAGCAGCATCTAACTTGTTACTTGTTACTTGTTACTTTCCCCCTGAGCGAGAGGGCGAGCAGGGCGGCAACGAGTACCAGCGAGAATTGGAAGCCACCGATAAGAATAAAAGTGCCGCCCTTGAAAGTCTCGTACAAAAAACCTGCCGCCAGAGCTGCCGCAAGGCTGCCGAGTTGGGTAATTGCGCTAAAAAAGCCCTGAGCGCGACCTCGGTTGTTAGCGGGGCTATGGTCAGCCAGATAGCCATCGTTTGCGCTACGAGCAATCGCATCGAAAATTCCTTCGACTACGCCCATTACCATAAAAAAGAGAAAGAACGGCACAAAGCCATAGCTGGCCCAGAGCAGACCGAGGGTTGACCCCGCCCCCAGCATCATAGGTAAACGCCCGTAGCGGTCAGAGAAACGTCCGGCGCGAGAGCTGAATAGCACAATCGGGATAGCGTAAACCGTATAAGTCCAGCCAATTAGGGTAAGCGAATAACCCAAATCCGCCATGTACAAGCTCCATAGGGTAATGCCCATACCCGGCCCAAGTGCCATGGAAAAACGCACGATAAGCCCAACGACAATTGGCCTCGTCAAGAGCTTTTCTTTTGGCTCATCTTTGCTGATTTCGCGGGCGGCTTTAGCTTCTTTATGTTGCTGGCTGCTGTGATAACCCCGAAAAGCGAACAATACCAGCAAGGTCGCCGGAAGGTAGGCCGCTGCCGCTATCCAATAGGCCAGCGAATAGCCAAAAGCTTCGGCTAAAAAAGTGCCGATAGGCGGGCCAATGAAGATACCCATGGTCATCATCGCGCTCATCATACCAAAGGCTTCGCCGCTCCGTTTGCGTGGCACTAAATCTACCAGCAAAGCCCGTGAAGCCGGGAGTACCGCCGCCGACGAAATACCTTCAAAAAAGCGCAAAACGATGAACGAGCCGCCATCGGTTATTGGTAAATAGGCAATTGTAATCACAAAATGGGCAATTAGCCCCAACACAATAATATTTACCCGGTTGTAACGGTCACTCAACCAGCCGAAAGGGAACAAAAAGACAAAGCTTGAAAACAAATAAGCCGCCCCCATTAACCCAACCTCGCCGCCGGTAGCCCCTTCCGAGCGAGCAAACAAAGTCCGCAAGGGTGAGACCAGCCCCACCCCGACAAACGAAATCGCTACCGCTACCATTAAACTGGCAATGTACCAGTTAGTCCATAAACTTTTACGAGGTTCTGAATTTGTATTATCTCGCCCGCTTTCCAGCTCCTGCGGATGATTATCTACCAGGCTCACGCTATCCTCCAATTTACCTAAAATCAGGCCGGATTTTCCGACTCATATCACCCAATTGTAACATGTTTGTCAGGTCAAAAGCTTAGGCTAATTGGCCTAAGCTTTTGACCTGACATTGTTGTGAGGTAGAATTAATTGTTGGCGAAGCAATATTTTATCGAGAATAGTAGCAGGTTTGCAAAATCTGGCAAAGTGTCTATAATAGCTGAAATTAAACTCGTCCTATTTTAGCTTTACGTGAAATATAATTTGAAGGGGTACAGTATATGGACGAATTGCGCGGAAATGATAGTCGAGATTTGGAGTACGGGCCAATGCTGGCGGATGCCGCACCCACCCGCCTGGAGCCTCTGGGCGCGGAAGCTTTGCGAAGCGGGTTAGCCGCTTTTATTACTCCTGCCCCCAATAGTGAGTTAGAACAAGTTCCTTTGGAACAATTGCGCTTTGCCCATTCCAGCTTCCGGCGGGCTTCGCTCGAAAGCGGGCTGGAAGAATTGAGCGAAGCAATCCGAAAACAGGGTTTCGTCGGTGCGCTAATCGGGCGACGGCGCGGCAAAATAGTCGAGCTGGCTTTCGGCGAAAGACGGATTGAGGCGGCAAAGCGGGCCGGATTAAAAAATGTGCCGGTGCAATTGCGCGAGTTGGACGATGACACTATGTTTGAACTGGCCTTGCAGGAAAGTTTTATGGGTTCGCAGCTCACCGCTCTGGAAGAAGCTTTGATATTCAAAAAAATGCTGGACGACAACAAGTATAGCATCAGCAGCATCGCCAGTTGTTGCGCTCGTAGCACTGCCCAGGTTGCCGAAAGTCTGCTGCTAGTCCAATTTTCCGAAATCGAAGAAGCTTTGCTGGCAGGCCGAATTGATGCAGAAACGGCCAAAGCCTTAGCAAAAATAGACAATAAAGTAATGCGAACCAGGCTTTTGCACACTGCAATGGCTTTAGAAACAGGCCATACTATGCCGGCCCGCTTTATCGTAGCGTTTCCAGGCTATGAATTGCCCGAAGGCGAAGAACCCGAAATTAATAGCGAAGATACTCCACAAGGCGAGTCAGCTACCCAACTTTGGGGCGCGAACGGCAAAAACAAAAAAGCTGGCAAGAAAAATCCGGCAATTCTGGAAGCTCAATATTCAATTCTGGAAGTTCTAGTAAATAATTTTGTGAGCGAACTCAAAAAGCAGGAACTTTCGGCTTTGGGCGAGGATGAGGAATGGCGCAAGAAAAGCCGTCGTTTGCTAAAATCGTTGGAAGCGGCAATTGAAATAGAGGCTAAACAGCTCAAAGCCTGATTTTGATTTGATAATTTCGCATGTTAGAAACCAGAACGCTTGAAGCCGAGCTAGAGCAACTCCACCAAATAGCAGGCTTTCCACAGGGGCAGGATGCCGCTATTTTAGCTTTTTACGGCCTGCCCTAACCCTTTCATCCCCGAATTTATCCAGCGAAATTCTCAGCCCTATAATGCAAGCAGCAATGATTATTGCCACAAACCTTTTCAGACCGACAAAATTAACCCCGCCACCGAAGCAGAAATGTGGCGATTTGTGTAACAGTATCTCGAAAGTTTGCCCGCCGAAAGCAGCGAGGAACGTCGGGCTTATGCCCTCTATAGCCGGATGGTCGCGTACCACTTGCAGCACAATTTGACTATTCCCCTCAGTGCCGCCCAATTTTACGCCCGCCTGCCAACTTACTTTATTTCCCACGACTATTGTTATTATGTAAAGCAGAGATAGAGTTTTGCTTTACTACTTGCGAGAAGCATAATCAACACAATATTCCGCTTTAGCACAATAAAAATCAAAATCCTTAAATCCTTGCCACGCTACAAAGTGATTTAGGCTAACTGCTCCCCTTTTTATTCCGGCCTCTCCTGGCTCAAAAAATTTAACTGACTTTAGTTCTGTATCTGAATTTATAGTTGGTTTTTTGTAAGAGCTTTCTATTTCTATTATCATCCCTTGCGAAAGATAAAGTAATTCCGTTAAGTATATTTGACCTTTGCCAAAAACCATCCCAGTTCCAGAGGAAATATGGCTGGGATTACCGTAAGCCCGAATTAAATCGCCTACAGTATAGCCACCCGGAAAGTCGGGAGGCTTAATCACTATAATTACATCATCAGGTATACTTGAATCGAAAGCAAAGCCAAAACGACCATTAAAATAGATGTCGCCACTATCACTGTTAATTCTTGCTTGACCATGCCAGTTATAACTTATGTCAGCACCACTTCGTTTTGAAGAGTCGCGGGTTGGAGGAGAAAGGGTAACAGAGCCAAACAAAGGATTTTTTTGTAATAACTTCACAGCTTCATCCTCAGTAGTGCGTCCTGGAATCAAACCTTGCCAGCAGGGAGGCTTACAAGGTAATCCTTTGAACCAATCCGGCCAATCTCCTGACAATTTTGCTACTGGTAGCAATCCACTATTTTTGTTAGGTAAAAGATTTGAAGCAGGAACACTTGAAGTACCTGGCTTGATGGTCAAGGAACTAATCAAAAGTGTGCCAACCCCTACCAATAAAAGCAAAATAGCTAAAGTTTTGAAGGATTGGTGTGTTAGTTTTTTACCCATTATCTGCTCCTAAAATCCAAGTATAGATAAATCATGATTTACTGGATTTGCACAAATATTAAACATAATACAGGGTTTACTGATTCATTATAGGGGAAGTATCTCAATTGCGATAGAGGTTGCTCCGCCAAATTATCAAAAATGGCGGAACAAAATTGCGGGAGATTAAGGCTGAAGTCCTAGTTCAAGTTTGGCTCTTTGGGTGGGCGGTTGGCTTTGGTTTTGACGGGAGCAGGAACGGGAGCAAGGGTGGGTACGTTTGCCACTTCCCCAGCCAGCGCGGTAGCCAGCTTGTGCCGGAAATCCGCCCCGTTCAAGTTGGGCCAAATGCCAGAAGTAAAATTGGTCAACAACTGGTCACGCTCGGCCTCGCGGGTCTTACCATATTCCTGCAAAGCGGCATTTTCGGGCTGGTCTTTTTCAAGCTGCTCGATTTTTTCAAGGGCGACCTGATGGTCTTGCAATTTGCCCAGATAATCCTGTGCTTCGGTTATTTGCTGCACCAAAGCTTTGGAAGGGCCGGGTAAACCGTCCTGAAAAAATTCGAGAGTATAGCGCAAATGCTTGCAAGCTACCCGCAAGCGATGTAAAACGGCGGGTGGCGCGGGCAAGCGGGTTTCGTAGGCCAGCACTTCCTCATAGCGTCGCCAGATTATGCTACCGCTAAAATGGCGTACCAAAGTAGGGGCGGCTTCGTTTTGGCTGGAAGTCAGATGACGCAAGTTCCCCACAGAGTTACTCAAAAAATCTTCCAGCTTACCCAGCAGTTTTTCGGTTTTCTTCTCGTCCAGTGCTTTATGCATATGACGCTGTTCCGCTTCGCCCTTATCAGCGATATTTTGGCGGAAAGTGTCCAGCCCCAGCAGCTTTTCTCCCGGCAAACTGGCTATATATTTATCAAGATGTTCGAGCAAAACATCGCTATCCCGACTCTCGCTCAAGGAATTGGCAATTTTGCGAAGCTTGCGCCGGAACTTCTCGATTTTTTCCGGCTCATAAACTGTTTCTTCCATCACCTTTAGTCCGGCCCTCAAACGGCGCGTAGCTACCCGCGCGTTATGGACAGCTTCGGTGTCTCCGGCTACCGCTTCGGGTAGATACTTACGTAATTTTTTGAGGTAGCCCAAAAGCACACCCCGGCCCGCTTCGGCAAATATTGCATCAGGTCGCATCTGCATCGGCTCGATTTGGGCCAATGTCGAGGCTTCCCTATCCATAACTCCATTGCTTGAAGTCTTCATAGCTATCTGTCTCCTTATTCCCTTCACACAAAAATGTTTAAAAGCTTGCAGGATTGTTCGTAGGACTGTAAAAATAGATTGTAAAAATGTGGAAAGTAGATTCTTGATTGATAAACGAGAAAACTCCCCAATTTCCTCGCCAACAAAAAAGGCGTAGTATGACTTGCATTATACAGGCCAAATACACCTCTATAGTATTAAATTATCCTTAAAATTAGTCTTGCCCGTTCATCCAAACGGTTTTAGTTGAAAAATGGGCTGGTTCGCGCTCCGGGACTGGAACGGCGGGATAGCCCAAATAAATAAATCCTACCAAATGTTCATGTGGTTCTAGCCCGAAAAAAGCTTTGACCCGCTCGTCATAAACCGGGTTGCCCGTCCGCCAGATGCTTACCAAACCTTCTTCTACCGCGACCAACAGCATATTTTGAACAGCAGCCGAAACCGCCGCGTAATTTTCAATATCTTTTACTTTGGGTTGAGAAGGTTTGAGCGAAGCAACCGCGATAATTACCGGGGCGCGAAGAGGCTTGTTTCGTTCTTTCTCTAAAGCGGCCTGAGCTTTTTCGCTAGTAGTTTCTTCCATTTTGGCGGCTAATTGCTCCCGCATTAGTTCGCCAAGCTCTACCAGAGCCTTGCCGCTCATCACAAAGAACTTCCAGGGTTCGACCTCATGATGATTGGGGGCGTAGGTCGCCGCTTCTAAAATCCGCTCTATTTTCTCACGGGGCGGCATATCTGGCTTCATTTTACCGACGCTCCGGCGCGTCTTTATGGCATCAATCACGTTCACTGGCTTGCCTCTTTCTTTAATATAGAAATTATAATTAGCATAACAGATTTTATCACAAAGCGGCAATCGCGGTAGCCGGACTTTAGGCTGACTTGTGATACTTGATTACCCATTTCTATTGACACTAATGTCAGCTAACTCTATAATGCTTGTAGACATAACATGAATTTAGTGGCCGGGCGAGGGTAGCAAGCAACTCTTACCGGCAAACTGCTTAAATGAGGAAAGGCGCATGACGGCAAAATTAGCGTGGCAGTGGATGGCGGTAGTTTTGATGAGTTTGGGTTTGCTGTTGCCAGGTAGTGGATTGGCGAATAGCTCAAACCAAAACAGGCTTTTGCAACAGGCTACCCAGTATAAAGCCACCTTTACCCTGAGCGATGTTCCCAAAGAAGGCCGGGCCGGGTTGCGTCTGGTTTTCCCCCGCGTGGATGTAAAAAACGACGGGCAATTGGGCTGGCCGAAGGGTGGCTCGAACCAAATCAGGCTGGCTTATCGCTGGTTCTACGGTTACGGTGCGCCTGTCCCAAAAACTGGCAAGGATGGCTGGGATGATTTGCGGGCTGATTTGCCGCAGGATATACCGGCGGGCGGGATTGTGCGCTTCCCGCAATTTGTGGTCGGCGTTCCGGCTACTCCCGGCGATTACGTTTTGCATCTTAATATGCTACAGGGTGAAACTTTCTTTGCTGACAAAGGTTCGCCTGATTACGAAATTAAAGTTAATATCAAAGCTGCCGACAAAACTCCACCCAACACTACCCTGAATTTCTTGCCGCTTTACAGCACTGCCACTACCTTTCCGCTCGGCTGGTCGGGTAGCGACGAAGCGGGCGGCTCAGGGCTGGACACGTTCGATGTCCAATATCGGCTTGGGTTGGACGGCGATTGGCGCGATTTTCTGACTTCGACTACTCTGACCAGCACCCAGTTTACGGGGGAAAATGGCAGGCTTTACCAATTCCGCATCAGGGCCAATGACAAAGCGGGCAATGCCGGAAACTGGTACGGGAACGACACTTCTAATGGCTATATTTCCACACGTATAGATAGTTTGCCGCCTACTTCCAAAGTAAATACCCTACCGATGCAAAGTCCTGGCGTTTTTCTGGTACGTTGGAGCAGCTACGATAACGTAGATTTGGCTGGCCCAGAATTGTACGATGTGCAGTACCGCGAAGGTAATAGCGGCAATTGGGTGGACTGGATTAAAACCACTCCCGCACAATCGGCAGTATTCAAGGGCGAAGCGGGCCGGAGCTATGCCTTCCGGGTGCGGGCGATAGATTATGCCGGGAATTTGGAAGATTATCCCACCAGCGAACAGGCCAGCACCGCTATTAGTGCCGCCCTTGATAGCCTTTACGCCGCCAGTTCCCAACCTATGACCGGCACGACTTCGGCTATTTTCCCGCTAATCACCAAAAGTGGCGAAAGCGGCTCTGGCACAAGCGGTATTGTTATCAAAAATCCCGGCCAAAGCCTGATGAACGTAACGCTACGGCTCAACAACCGGGCGGGCGCACCAATTACCCGCACTATCAATAATAAAGAAGAAATTGTTACCCCTGAAATGGCTATCGGTCTGGCCGGAGTGGAAACGATTTTCCAGACTATCGAACCGGGCGCAAGCTATACCTTTTGGACGGGCAATATCAGCACAACGGTTTTGAACGGCTGGGCCTCGATTACTTCCGCCGCGCCATTCCAGGCTACCGCTATCCGGCTTCCGGCGGGTGGCGTGCAGCCCCCTATCGAATATGCCGCTTCAACTCCGGCCACCAAACTTTATATGCCGCTAATCCGCAAGGATTCGCAGACCGCTTCTTCTACCATTAATTTGGTAAATCCCGGCACAACTGCCGCCGATTTTACGATTAGCTATTATGATAGTAACGGTGGGCTGGTCGTTACCGAAACCCGTAAACTGGGGCGGCTGTCGGCGGCCCGTTTTTCCCTTTTCACCCTGCCAACCAGTGACCCGGCTTTGCGCTTTGTCGGCTCGGCGGTTATCAGCTCAAGTGTGGCTTTAGCCGCATCGGTGGAAACCCCGCTCGAAGATGGCTCAACCGCGACTTATCCGGCCCAGAGTAGCGCGGGCGAAGTTTCTCCCCAACTGGATGTTTATAAGGAATTGGACGGCGTTAGCACCTCGCTGTTAATCCAGAATACGGGTAAAGCCGATGCTACTGTGAAAATCGAATATTTAGACCAACAAGGCCAGCTAATCACCACTACCAGCAAAATTGTTCCCGCCAATGGTCGCGCCTCAGTCTGGCAGGGCGATATTCCCGAACTCAAAACCAATTTTAGCGGCAAAGCCCGTCTCAGCAGTCCCGGCAATTCCCTGAGCGTGGTCGCTCTCGGCACAGGCCCAATTTTGAAAGGCCGCACCTTACCCTAAATTTCCAGATTACAGTTAGGGTAAGGCCAAAAACTGTAATCTGGAAACTCCGAATTATTACCCTATTAGGGCTTCGACATTAGCTCCGGCTTTTTCGCTGTTAGCAGCTAAACCTTCAGCCTGTTTCTTGCGACTGGGCAAGGCAAAGGCGATTAGCAAAACCAGACCAACGCCATAAGTCAGAACAGTAAAGACATCGTTGACGCTGTTAGTTCCGGCTTTGGCGATTAACTGGTCACGCATTGCCGCTAATTGGGGGTTGTTCGGGTCGAGAGTAGCACCGGGTGGTAAGGTTTTTTGCACCTGGGCAAATAACTCGTTAGAGTGTTGGGTAAGTTGCTGGGCGAACAGGCTAATTATAACGGCATTACCCACCGATTGAGCGATTTGACGTATCACGTTAAAGAGTGAATTAGCTTTTGCCAATGCCGAGCCGGTTATCTTTTGGGTTGCCAGAGTTTGGACTGGAATAGCAATCATCCCAAACGATAAGCCGCGCAAGAGAAGCCAGGGCAATAAAGCTGACCCATCGGTATCGGGCGAAAGGTTCATCAAGGGGAAAGACGAAGCCAATAATATCAGAGTACCGAGTATTACCAATACCCGCACCCCCAATTTATTGAAGAATCTCCCGGCAAAAGCTACTCCAAAGAAAGCAGCTATCCCTTGCGGCATTAAGGCCAGCCCGGTATCTACCGCCGAAAAATGGGGATTGCGTACCTGCTGCAAAAATACCGGGATAAGCAACAAACTACTGAATAATACAATCATAGCAAACCAGATAACCAGACTACCAATGCTAAAATTGTAATCTTTGAAAAGGCGTAAATCCAGTATCGGGTCTTTGCTGGCTCTTAATTCGTACCAGGCAAACGCTGCGAGTAATAACACCCCTGCCGCCATTAATGTCCAGACTAGCCAGTAATCCCAGCCGTATAAATCGCCACGTGCGTTTAAGACGGTTTGAGTACCGGCCTTTACTTCGCTGACCAGCGTAAAAGCGTAAATTATGGAGACTACCCCTAACATTGAAAGGGTTATACCAATGTAATCAAAGCTGGATTTGCGTTCGGTCTGCGGCGCATCTGCCGGAATAAGCCAGTAAATCAAGGCTACCGCAATTATTCCAACCGGGACATTGATATAGAACATGTATTGCCAGCCGAAGTTATCAATCAGCAAACCGCCAATAGTAGGGCCAAACGCAGGGGCAAGCAAAATCGGCATACCAATAATCGGGGTAGCGGCAGCCCTTTTTTCAGGCGGAAAAGCTCCAAAAGCAATGGATTGCCCCAAAGGAAAAATTGCTCCCGCTCCTATTCCCTGCAATACCCGAAAGACAATCAGCCAACTTTCGCTAGGAGAAAGGGCGCATAGCAGCGAGCCAAAGGTGAATAAAATCAGGCTCAGTGCAAAGACGCGACGCTGCCCGAAGCGGTTGCTCAGGTAGCCAGAGATTGGAATTAGGGCCGCCTGTGCCAGCAGATAACCTGTCAGTACCCATTGGGTTGTGTTCAAATCGGTGTTGAAGGCTTTCGCTATTGGTACCAAACCTACGTTCACTATCGTTGTATCCAGTACCGCCATAAATAAACCCAACGCGGCGGTCAGGGCGATGGCGTATTTCGAGGGCTGTTTCATCTCGTAGTCTCCTTTTCAGCTTAACAGGAGTAACCTCCTCAGTCTTGTTCAGATGCCAGGAGCGCAAGCACGCTCCCACCACCCTTTAATATGTAGATTTCCCCTTTGTGTGATTGTAAAGAGAAATAGATTTGGTCTGTTTAATTAACTGATTAAACGGTTAATTTGGTGTTTAATATTTGGCTGCCTTAATCAACTAATTCTGATTGTTAAAATTGATTAACTGAATAGTTAATTTTAGCAGCAAAAAAATTATTCGTGAAAACTACCACGTAAAATAGTTTGCACTAATGTCTCAATAAATTCTTCGTCGCTACTTTGAATAAACAGCATTGCTGCTGCCGGAAAGGTACTAAGCATTGTTCGACGCATAAAAAGCGGAGCCATTAGCATCATGGCTAACTGGTCTGGCTTTAATTTCCAGGTTTGTCCGTGCTGAATTTGCTTTTGGAAATAATCCAGCAAAGGCCCAATCATTTCAGGTGCAAGTATACTCATCAAGCTGTTTAGCAAGTCGGGTTGACGTGGGCCTTCCCCTATTACAATCCGAATAATCGGTAAAACTCCCTCAGTTCCTAGCAAATTATTGTAAGTATTAGCGACAACTCGCAAAAAAACTTCGGGTGGTTGCTGGCTATTATCAATAATAATTTGTCTGAACTTCTGTAAAGAAGGAAACTGTTGCAAGCACGCCGTGAATAACTGAGGTTTACCTTCTGGAAAGTAATGATAAATTAAAGCTGGACTAATCGGCTTACCATCTGGCCCAATCAATTTTCCCGCTTCCTGCGCTATCAGTTTATTAGTTGTACCTTCATAGCCGTATTTGGCAAAAGTTGTCAGAGCCGCCTGTACAATTTGAGCCTTTTTTTCCTCATGATAAATTGGTGTCCGCGCCATTAAATATATACCTTTAATTGATTGTCCAATCAGTTAATTTTCTACTTGTGTTATAGCACTACTTTAATTCTATGTCAATAGTCCATCTAAACAATCTTCTCTCAAAATTAACTTTGTACATTAAGCTTTATACCCGGAAAATGTATTGACCCCGCAAAAGCCAAAATGTTATAATTATGTACAGTTATTTTAGCAAATCGAAAATAACCAGTCGTACCAAATTAGCGCGGGGTTGTAGTAGAGTTCAGGGACAAAGCAATTAGCCCGCGCCCGCGCCCTACTTGACACATTTCAACATAAAATACGCCACTGCAAGCAAGGGGTGACAAACGATGGCGCTCGTCGGTAATTTAAGAGATTTTGGTCTTTCCGAATTTTTGTATCTGGTGGATAGAGGATATAAAACCGGCAAGCTTACCCTGACTACCAAAGGTGATCAGGCCGAGCTTTATTTTCAAAATGGCAAGCTGGTTTATGCTACCCGCTATGGACAGGATGAACGGATAGGCGAACTGCTGGTGCGAATGGGCCGAATAACCCAGGAGCAACTGCATCAGGCTTTGCGAATACAGCATACGCAAGAGCAAAACAAGCCACTGGGTCAGATTCTGGTAGGCCGCCAGATGGTGACGCAGGAAGAAATATATAAGTGCGTGCGGCTTCAAATCGAGGAAATAACTTATGCTCTGTTCGGCTGGAGCGAGGGCGATTTTCGTTTCCAGCCGGAAGCCGCGCCGCCGGATGAAAGTATCACTATTCCGCTCTCGATTGAGAATATCATTATGGAAGGCACTCGCCGGATTGATGAATGGGCGCGGATTAAGGATAAAATACCAAGCCTGGACGTAGTGGTGCGGTTTACCGACCAACCGAACGAAAAGGCCAAAGGGGTAAACCTTACGCCGGATGAATGGCGGGTGTTTGCCCGGATTAACGGGGTACAATCTATCCGGCAAATCGCCCAGCAAACCGGGCTGGGTGAATTTGAGGTAGCTAGAATTATTTATGGCTTTTTGTCGGCTGGACTGGTAGTTCTTACCAAGCAGGTGCCGCCGTCGCCAGATAGTCGAAATGGGAGGTCGGCAGCACCAAGCAATTTGCCGGGTGGGTCGGCCAGGGGTGGGGCTGGGGCTTCGATTAATGGCAGTCGGATAAATAATAACGGGCAAGCCCAGGGTGGACTGCGGCCTATCGGTGTACCGGCAGGAGGCAATGAGGCCGCTCGCCCAACCAAAAGTTTAATCCGGCGATTAATTGACGCGATTGCCCGCCGTTAGAGCCTGAAATGTTGCACTAATTTTATCCAGATACGCGGGGTAGAACGGGAGGGAAGCCGTGCAGACGGTCAAAATGGTTATCACCGGGGCAGTCGCCGCCGGTAAAACCGAATTTATTAAAGCTATCAGTGAAATAGACGTTATTTCAACCGAACGCAAAGCTACCGACGAGACCAGCTTGATTAAGAAAGAAACGACGGTAGCAATGGATTTTGGGCGGATTGCAATTGCCGAAGATTTGGTACTGCATCTGTTTGGGACACCGGGCCAGAAACGTTTTGATTTTATGTGGGAAATTCTGTCCGAAGGTATGCTTGGCCTGATTGTTTTGGTAGATAGCACCCGGCCTGATACGTTTCGGGAAACGGCCCGCATTATCGAATTTTTTACGGCCTATCGTAAAACTCCTTATGTAATTGCCTGCAACAAGCAAGACCTGGAAAATGCCTGGACTCCCCAGGATATTCGCTATTCGTTACGTGTTCCTGACCTGGTTAAGGTTATACCTTGTACCGCCAAAGATAAGGAGCAAGTTAAAAAGGTTTTGTTGGAGTTGCTTTATACTATCCTGGAGGATGCCGAAGATGACTGATACTATGACGGTAGGCCGCCAACAGGCGTTAATCGACCAGCTTCACCGCTTGCAACAAACTGCGCCAGACATTGAGGCTTCAGCTTTGGTCAGTTTGGATGGTTTAATAATTGCTTCAGCCTTGCCCGATGATGTCGAAGATGACCGGGTTTCGGCGATGAGTGCGGCTTTGCTGGCTTTGGGACAGCGCATCAGCTACGAACTCAGCCGGGGCTTGCTCGACCAAGTTTACATTCGTGGCACAGATGGCGATGTATTGTTAATGGCCGTTGGTTCAGACGCAGTATTAACCCTTATGTCGCGGCGTGATGCCAAGCTTGGGATGCTACTTTATTATATGAAGCGAGCTGTACGAGAGCTAAACTTGATTCTTGCCCGCGATTAATCAGCCCGAAAGATTCAATCAAGCTACTATTAATGCCTTTCCATATTAAAACTGGAAAGGCTAATTGTTTTCTGAAAAGTTTTTGAAAAATAATGAAATTACCCGAAATTTTAGTACCAACCAACTTAAAGCCGCGCTTGAGCCAGGGTCATCCCTGGGTTTACCGTAACCAGCTTGTCGAACACGTAACAGGATTAGCCACCGGCGAATGGGTGCGAGTACGCTGCGGCAATTTGCAGGCTTTCGGCCTTTGGGATGAAAACGGGCCGATAGCTATTCGCCTGTTTTCGCAAAAGCAAGCTCCTGATAACGATTGGCTACGGGCCAAAGTGCGGGAAGCGTGGGAAATTCGCGCCCCAATTCGTGAGCGTCAGCAAACTAACGCTTACCGCTGGATTTTTGGTGAGGGCGACGGTTTGCCCGGCCTGACAGTAGATTTGTACGGGCAATACGCCGTTTTGCAAACTTATTCGGCCAGCCTTAATACTATTAAAGGAACAGTTATTGAAGCTTTAGCCGAAATTGGTTCAGTTAAGGGTATTTTGGAAAAACGACGAAGCGGGGGGCAATCCGGCGAAGGCGTGACCGAGCGCGAGGGAGATGACCCCAACGAAAAAGCGGCGAGGGTACAATTGGTCTGGGGTCGCAAGCCGCCGCGAGAACTGGTTATCGAGGAACACGGGCTGAAATTCCGGGCTAATTTGTTCGAGGGGCAAAAAACCGGGCTATTTTTAGACCACCGCGAGAACCGCCGCTATTTGCAGGATTGGTGCGAAGGCAAAAAGGTGCTGAATTGCTTCTCCTATACCGGGGCGTTTTCGCTCTACGCAGTACGAGGCGGGGCAAGCCAGGTAACTAGCTGCGATATTGCGGCAGAAGCCAGTGCCGAAGCCACCCGCAATTTTGAATTAAACGGCTTTGACCCCGATCCACACGAATTTTTGGCCGAAGATTGCTTTGAACTACTAACTCGCTACGGGAGCGAAAACCGTAAATTCGATATTATTGTGCTTGACCCACCCAGTTTTGCCCATTCGATGAAGAACAAGTTTAGCGCAATTCGGGGTTATACCCGTCTGAATAAATTAGCGTTGGCTTGTCTTAATCCGGGTGGGCTGTTAATTTCAGCCAGTTGTACCAGCTACGTTTCCCCCGATGATTTCCGGCAAATGCTTTCGGAAGCGGCACAGCAGGCCGGAAAACGCTTGTTAATCTTGCACGAAGCTGGACAACCGCTTGACCATCCCGTCCCGGCCTACTTCCTGGAAGGTCGCTATCTTAAATTCATTTTGGGCCGGGTACAAGAAACTTCCTGATTTTGATTAGCAGCTTTGCTCGACCATATTTCCCACGTGGGAATATTGGTCTGGCTAAGAAAGGGGCTATAAACCATATTTCCCACACGGGAATATTGGTCGAGCAAAGCCCGTTTTAAGTAGAAGTTAGAATTTATAGTATAGAACACAGAATTTATAGTTAAACAACCATATTTCCTATACGCGAATATTGGTCAAAGCAGATAAAAGATAGCAGATGACCATATTGACGACCATCTCAAAATGGTTTTAATGAGCCAGGAATAGTAGATGACCATTATTCCCATCTGGGAAATATGGTCAAAGTGGGCAAAAGCGTAACAGTAAAGCAGAGGAAAAGCAGCGATGAGTGATGGCGAAGATTTTGATAACGAAACTGATTTTGGGAGAATGAAGCAACCTAAAAGGCAACCTGCCCCGACTGCATTTGAGGCCATCCGACGTGAAAACGAACAGGGCGGTGAATATTGGTCAGCCCGTGACTTAGCTAAAGTGCTGGATTATAAACGCTGGGATAAATTCAAAAATGCTATCCAGAAAGCCGAAATTGCTTGTCAAAACAGCAATCAAGCAGTCGCCAACCATTTTGACCAGGTTGTCAAAATGGTCAAGATAGGCTCTGGAGCGGAACGCAAGATTGAGGATGTAAACCTTTCGCGCTACGCCTGTTATCTGGTGGTAGAAAACGCCGACCCCGGCAAGCCGATTGTGGCGTTGGGCCAAACCTACTTTGCAACTCAGGCCCGTAAAGCCGAATTGCAGGAAGAAGGGCGGCGCATTTGGGTATATGACCAATTGGCCGAGCAAACCTATTCGCTGCGGGGAACGTTATCCGGGCAGGCTGGAGTAATCCGAGCCAGAGATTTTGCCATTTTTCAGGATTACGGCTATATGGGCCTTTATGATGGCGAAACTGCTGCCAATATTCATAAACGCAAGAACTTGAAGCCCAATCAATCGATTGTTGACCATATGAGCCGTTCAGAACTGGCCGCGAACTGGTTCAGAGCCAGTCAAGCCGAAGATGCGATTGCTACCAAAGGCGTTATCAGCCAGGAAGAAGCTAACAAGATCCATTATCACGCCGGGAAAATTACCCGCAAGGCTATTTCCGAAATTAGCGGAGCAATGCCCGAAGAGTTACCTAGCCCTACCAACAACATCCAAATTGCCAAAAAGCGTCAAAAATCAATCGAAAAACTGCTTAAAGCTGCTGAAGAAGATTTGGATATTGAATAAATTCTAAACAAAAATTTATTTAGTGGCTTCCACGCAAATCAGTTTGTTGCCGTTGCCGCCGGGTTTTAATTGCTTGCCCTTGAATTTGGTAATTTGCAAGCCCCCCAAAGTTGCGCCACCGTTAAGTGTCAGCCCATCGAAAACTCCTGCCGCTACGTCTGCCTTGATAATAATGTTTGGCCCGGTTGCTCCACAGCCACCACCAATTGTTACGCCCGCCGGAATGTTGCGAAGTGGCCCGCTAACCGTAACAGTAGTGCCGGAAGTAAGGGCAAAGGTAATGCTTTGGCCGGAAGTGGCCCGTTTTAAGGCAAAGGAAAGCGTGTCAGGATTATCCTGGTCAATTGCTTCACCCGCATCAGTAGTTTTTCTGACCACAAAATCTCCGGCAGTAGTAGCCACCAGCACATTCGAATAGTTGGAAAAGCCGCCCGAATTAAAAGAACGGATACGGTAAGAATAAATCGCGCCGGGAGGCAGGCCAGCATCAGGGTAAGTCGTAGTGGCGGGGGAAAGCGACCCGGCGATTACGCTGTATGCGCCCGACTCGCTACGGCGTTCCAGACTAAGCCCGGTGCCAGTAGGGGCAGGATTTGACCAACTCAGGTTAATTTGATTACTGGTGGGAAGGCCGCTCAGAGCCAAATTAAGCGGAACTGCTGGTGCGGTTAGGGCCGAAACTTCGCCCGTATAGCTTGAATTACCGCCCGCATTGTAAGCCCGTATTCGATAAAAATAAGTGGTGTTGGGTACAAGCCCCTTGTCACCATAGCTAACAGCATTGGTAGGAGCATTGGCAACCTGAACATAAGTCCCGCCCGCCCCAGTTTTGCGCTCTATTTTGAAACCATCCTCATTGCTGGAAGTATCACCCCAGCTTAAATTTAGCTGGCTTTCCGAAGCGGTGCTGGCCTGTAAGTTAGCCGGGGCAGTGGGCGGCGGTATCAGCACAATCGGATTACTCAACTTCCAGCCCATATCCTGAAACATGGAGAGCGTAACCTGACCGGGATTTTGGATAGACGAACCACTCGACATAGAATAAACCATCAAGCGATTGGACGTTCCGGCATAAGTGTTGTAATCCAGGTGAGAAATGCTAGAACCTGGCAGCCAGGTCGAGGGAGCATAAAGTTTGACATTGTTGTTGCCATTGATTGCTTTAGAAGTAGGGCTACTCAAAAACACATTGTTGCTAGTCAACTGGCTACCCAGCGCGGCGGAATTATTGGGGAAAATAGCGGTATTAGTAAGTGATTGGCCCGAACCGTTAATAATAAAGCGGTCAAAAACTAAAGGATTGCCCGCAAAACCCCAGCTACCACTACCGCTACTGTACTTCATACTACTGATAAAGCCCAGCCCATGACATAATTCATGTAGTACCACCGAAATAAAATCAATTTTGCCCGCCGGAGTATTGCCATCCGTTCCGTAATACCAGTTGGAAAAATTACTGCTAAACTGAGCCTGAATGTCATCAATCCCGGAGTTTAAATCAGTACCAGCGTAGCTATTTGCTAAAGCAATCGGATAAAAAACATTTGGTAAGGGAGCGTTTGGGAAGTTTCGCAGGAACTGAGTTGGGCCGGCCTGACCAAGAACATTTGCGCCAAGCGGGGAAAACGTAGCCGAAATAATAATTGGCACAGGCGACTCAATCAAATTAGCCCAAATATTTACTGCCGCCTGAAAAGCAGTTTGAGCCTGAGAAGTAAACCCGCTGTAGTTTACGCTAATATTAGCCGCACCGGGAGCGCGGCGGGTAAATTCCGGGGCAGGTATCCGAATTTGTTCATCCCGCCCGCTTTCAATTATTATTTGGGGAGGAAGGGAAATAGCATCCGGCCCATCGGCCTGAGCCGCAATTGGCAATAGCCCACCCAAACCCAGTTGCAAAACTAGCAGCAAAACGAAAAGCACACCTAATTTTCTGGCTGGTATAACTGGAGAAGAATGTGACCTGGACATTGTGCGATACTCCTTAAATTTATCGTGGCTGAACTTAACTTCCAATGATAATTTAATCTTACCGCATCATTTGGATTTTGGATAGTACCATTTTGATACTAACTTTAATCGAATTTTAGTTGAGGATTCAGCCAATTGGCTAAATCACCGCGACTTTCGAGGCTGCTTTCGTGAGCAATTGGATATTCCTTATAGGTTAAATCTGCCCCGATTTCTTCCAGAACTTTAGCCGTCCGCCGCCCATGCTCATCAATATTCAGGAAATCGTTTGTACCGTGAGCCACAAAAAAAGGCTTGCCCCGCAAATTTGCTTTCCGCAAACGGTTTTCCTGCTGGTCGCTAAACGGGCCGCTATGGGCAATTACTCCGGCAAACTTTTCGGGATAAGCACTCACCGCCGCAAAAGACATAGCCGCCCCCTGACTAAAACCACCAATATAAAGCTGGCTACGGTCTACCGCAACTCCGGCACTTTGGTCAAGTTCTTCGATAAACTTTAGCAACTTTTCAAGAGCCGTTTCCATCGAGCCGGGTTTAGCAATACCGGGCTGCACATTTTCGTACCACATAAAGCTACCACGAGCATCATCGCTATGCAGCAAAGGAGCGCGAGGGGCAGCAATCATAACCCGCTTATCCACAAATTGCACCAATTCGTAAATATCGCCCTGATTCGCTCCGCGCCCGTGCAGCATTATCAAAGTTGGGACGGGGTTTTCAGTCGAAGTCCGAATAACGGGCAGGCGCAGCAAATAGGTAAGTGGCCCGCCTTCGATTAAGTTTGTGCCGCTCAAATCCGGGCCGTTATTTTCTTGGCTCATTTTATTTTGTGTTTCCTTTCTAATCTTCCAATTTATTCTATAACACTCAGGACTTATCGAGCCATTCCAAAGTTTCGGCCCAGGCTTGCCGCTCGACCTGACGGTTGTAATCGGGCGAGTTCGGGTCAAAGAAGTTCTGGCCCACGCTGTAGCCAACTACTGAAATCCGGGCTTTGTGGGTAAGCGGGCGCAATCTTTCGGGCCAAAGCTTATCCAGCTTCTCGGCTTTTTCGCTCCAATGCAAAAGCAAAGGCACATCGGTTATAACTTCGCGGCTTTCGCCTGCCGGGTTGTAAACCACTACCACGCTAAAACTGGCTGGAGCTTGGGCCAGCAAATCCAGAACTAGCGTCGCTTCTTTCCCACCAGCAATTACTCCTGGTAGCTTTTGGTTCATTTCGGGCGCAAATTCGCTCACATTCTTTTGGACGTATTCCAATACTTCTTGCAAATGCTGGGGACTACTAACCATCGCTTCCTGACCACTTATGATTAAAGCGGGGAAGCCTTTTTCGGCCAGTTGTTCGGCCAAATCCGGGCTGGTCTGCCCTTCCCAGAGCAGCAAAATAAGCGGGCGTGAACTTGCCTGTTCCGGGTAAACAAACTGAGCCTTGAGCTTACCGACAGATAGGGGTAGGGATATGTCTCGTATTTCGATTACCTTTGGTTCAGGCTCAATTGTTTCAGGCGGAATTTCGGCAGATTTGCCCGATTGAAAGCTGTAGAGCAAACTTCGATAAAAGATTTTGCCTCGACTGCTAATATCACCTATAAATAGAAAATTGTTCGTACCGTTCACAATCCCGCCTACGACTGGCAGGAAAGTAGCCCAGCTAGTTTTGGCAAAATCTACCGCTAGATAATTCGCCAGTTGCTTTATCAGACAAGTTCGCACTAGCTGGCTGTAGGGTTCAGGATTTTGCAGGAGAAAGCGGGCAATTGGCAGATTTTCCAGACGGCGCGTACCAATAATAAAAGTTTCCATACGGCAAGCGTGAGCAAAGGCCAGCAGCAAAATTGCCTTGCCCGCCTCGCTATCACTTTCAAAGCTGTAGGATTGGCTGATACCGCTCATACAGCGCAACGAAAAATAGATAACGGCGGACACATCGGCGGGAATAGCCACAAATCCGACCAAACCGCCCGGCAATCCGGCAGCAAAACCCGTTCCCGTCGCGCTCATTCGGTTCAGATTGGTGAAACTTCCGGCAAGCTGGTCTAAACTGGCAAGCGGTTTGGATTTCAAATCAGCAACAGCCGAAGCTGAAAGACCACGTTTGGTCGCATGAGCCAGCACTTCATCCGGCTTTAGCGTCGCGTGCGAAAGCGACCAGTTAATCGCCCCCATCATGGCTTCGGTAATCTTGCCTACTTTATCGGCAGGAGCAGTCTCGGCGTTAGGCGCACCTTCGTTGGCGGCACAGCGCGTGCAAAAAGGTACTTCCTCGCCCTGAGTTTGCCCGCATTTGCTGCACGACCACATGTAATAAACTTGTTCGCTCATCACCCCTACCTTTTTTAGCCCATTTTTTCTCACCGCAGAGGACGCAAAAATTTTATAATGAGTTATTGTAACTGTTTCGGTGTAGGAGGGATTTCCAATCCCGATTTTACCCGTAGCCGTCTTTATCAGATTGGAAACCCCTCCTACGTTGACGCTGGCTGAATAGTTACAGTTGTTTATCATTTTTGCAGCAGTCCTCAAAAAGTGTGAGGTAACAAATTGGTTTTTTGTGTCTTTGCACAAGGTTTTGTTACTTGTTACTTAATTGTACTGTCGGGCGAGCTTGCTGACACGTTCGCGAGTATCGGCATCAAACCAGGGCGCATCTCCGGCAAGGGCGTTTTCGGCCATCCGTTCCGGGCGGGAAGTGGCGGGAATAATCGTGCTAACCCGCGCATCGCTGGCGACCCATTTTAGCAAAACTTGCGGCCAGGTTTTAACGCCAAACGCTTCAAATTGAGCCAATTCTTGCGGCTTTGGGCTGCGACGCAGCAGGCTACCCTCCCCAAAAGGTCGCATGATAATCACCCCCAGATTTAGCGATTCGGCCAGAGGCAAAAGGTTTTTCTCGACCTCCCGGTCTAGCGCATTATAAGGAATCTGGATAAATTCGACCCGGTTTGTTTCTGTTTGAAGAATCCGCCGCATATCCTCAAAAGCGGAATGGCTGTAATGGGTAATGCCTACCGCTTTAACTTTGCCCTGGGCCTTGAGTTCTTGCAGTTGAGCCAGCCGCTTTTGCCAGGCCACCAGATTATGCACCTGATACAAATCCACATAGCCACCAAAATAGTGTAAGGCATTGTTTAGCTGGCGGACGCTTTCCTCGTCGTTACCTGTCCAAACTTTGGTAGCGACCAGCACTTTATCCCGAAGGTTCAAATCGGTGAGGGCCTTGCCCAATACCCGCTCGGCTTCACCGTACATAGGCGACGAATCGAACAAATCCGCCCCATTCTCATAAGCGGTTTGTACAATTTCGCGGCGCAGGCTTTCTTCGGCCTGACCGCGCACATCAAAAGTTTTCCAGGTTCCCATCCCGACAACCGGGACAGTCAAATTTGTGTTGCCAAACTTGCGTCTATCCATCAAAATTACCTGATGTTTCAAAAATTCCGCCTAATTCTTACTAGAAGCGGAATTTTTGAAACTATAATTTAATCAAACAAATCGGGCTGTTCGCGGCTGATGCGGGCGAAAAGCGGCTGAAACTGAAACCAGCCTGACAAGGGATTGCCGATTTGCTGCCGGGTGTGTTCGGCCACTTCCGGGTTAATCAAAACTGGTTTCCCGGCGGCTTCGGCCAAAAGCTGTGCCTGACAGCTGCGTTCCATCGTGATAAACCACCATGCCGCCTCATCCACCGTATTGCCAACCGTTAGCAAGCCATGATTTCGCAAAATAACCGCTTTGTAAGATTCGAGCGCGGAGCAAAGCCGTCGCCCTTCTTCCTCATCATAAACCACGCCCGTAAAATCGTCGAACAGGCCGTGGTCATTGTAAAAAGCGCAAACATCCTGGGTAATCGGGTCAAGCAGACGGCCCAGCGACGACCAGCTTTTGCCATACAGCGAGTGAGCGTGAGCCGCGCCGATTACGTCCGGGCGGGTAGAATGTACCGCCGAATGAATGGCGAAAGCGGCTCGATTGACCGGGCGTTTGCCTTCGACTACTTCGCCTTTATGGTTGACCAAAATCAAATCCGAGACCCGAATTTGACTAAAGTGCATCCCAAAAGGATTAACCCAAAAGTGGTCGGTTAATTCGGGGTCGCGGGCGGTAATATGCCCGGCCACTCCTTCATCGAAGCCAAAGCGGGAAAACAGGCGAAAAGCTGCCGCCAGCCTTTGCTTGCGGTGGCGGCGTTCTTCCTCGACAGTGGCAAATACAGGCGGTTGGTACATATCGTTGGCGGTACTCGCCCCAACTGCGGCCCGGCCCATCACATCGGTCATATCAAACTCCTTTGTCTTTTGTAAACTTTTCTTTAACAAATTCTCATAATAAGATTGTTCGCCAAATTTAGTTTGGGTAAATTTAATTAGCGTTCGGTTTAGAACTATCTTAATTCAATTAGCGGGTTTCTGTCAAAGGGGAAGGGGAAGGCCGATATAACGCTCTTTTACAATAAACCAAATGAACATTAGCACAACAACTCTTGACCTGTCATTACTTAGCCAAAAGCAAACAGGCTCTTGTATGAGTAAGAATTTTGCCAAAAATGTGCTATTATTCACAGGTTTAGTAAATTTTTAGATATTAGTTTGGACAAGTTTGGGTCTCTTAAATCCGGCGCAGCCAAATATTTTTAGAAATAGTTGTAAAGGATTATTTGCCGCGCCAAGTCGGTTTGCGCTTGTTGAGGAAAGAATCGACCCCTTCCTTAAAATCTTCGCTCATATAACACATCAAGATTAAATCGTCGGCGGCTTCGAGGCGGCGATGTTCCAGAAGGCGGTTAATTGCTTCTTTAGTTGCACGTAAAGTCAGGGGAGCGTTGGCAGCGATAGTTTCGGTCAGTTCGCGGGCGCGTTCGTCCAATTTTTCGTCTGGCACAATTTCATTTACTAGCCCGGCAATTCTGGCCTCTTCTGCCCCGAAAAAGCGGGCAGTAAAAAGCACTTCTTTGGCACGAGCCGGGCCAATTAAATCCAGCAAACGGGCGTAATTACGAATACTCAGGCAATTACCCAAAGTGCGGGCGACGGGTACACCAAATTGCAAGGCAGGGGTAGCAATTCTCAAATCCGCCCCCATCGCAATTGCTGCCCCGCCCCCAACCGTATAGCCCCGCAAGGCGGCGATTACCGGCTTTTTCACCCCGTCGAGCCGCCCAATCACCCTGTCCATCCGGGCTTCGTAGGCTAAGGCATCTTCGGGTTTATCAAAAGTGCGGAACTGGCTAATATCCGTCCCCGCCACAAAAGCGGCCTCGCCTGCCCCCTTGAGCAGCAGCACCCGTACCGAGTCGTCCGAGTCTATTCTTTCGCAAACTTCGTAAAGAGCTTCGTACATTCCAAAAGTCAGGGCATTGCGAACTTTGGGCCGATTAAAGGTAAAAGTCGCGATTGCCCCGCTTTGCTCGTACAAAACTTCGCCCGCCACAAACGCTTCATCGGCGGTAAGGCTGGCTGGACTACTCATCTTTAACCGCCGGAGGGATAGGGAAATCGTCAATTTCCTCGATTTCTACTTCACCCGTCCAACGGCGGCGGCGCGTCCCGCCATCAACATTTAGCCCGTCGCGGTTTAGCTGGCGTTCGATTACGTAGCTACCCTTGCGTATCCAGTTGTCAATATCGCCGTCCCAGGGAAACAAAAACTTTTCCACGCCCAGTCGGTTGACCGTATTGACCAACCCGGTAGGACTCTGAATTAAATGTTCCCAGGTAACAGTGGTTAAATTGCCCCAAAACCTGACAATGTTATCGCCAAGTGTTTCATCGGGAGCAGGCCGGAACATTCGGACATACTGCCGCCGGAATTCTTCGGCGCGAGTTAAAACGCTAACTTCGCCCTCCAGCCCGTTGGTTTCAACCCCGGCTTGACAGGCTAAACGGTGGCCGCGTTCAAGGCGGGAAGGCGGCAGCCAATCGCGTTCGGCCCGGCTAATCGGGCTAAGAAAAGCCGAACCTTCCAGCACTTTACATTCACAGGTCGAGCAAATGCCGTTGCCGTTGCAGACAAAGCCAATATGCGCCCCGTTGCGGCGGGCCACATCTAGCAAAAGCTCACCTTCTTCGGCCTGATATTCCTGATTATTGATAATCACTCTGGGCATAACAGTATCTTTCTGGACTAGACTTCAGAAGTAATCGCCGTTACCACTGCTTCCACCTCGGCCTTGAACAAACGGCTGCGCGGGACAACCCGGCAAGTTTCAGGTGGAATAGTCAGGTAAACCTGTTCGCCAATCGAATGATGCACGGTTGGCGGGGTAACTACCGTCAATTCTATATCACTATTGTCCAGTTTGACAACATAATCGCGATATTCACCCAAATAAACCTGACTGGTAACTTTACCAGTGTAGCTATTTGGATAATCCAGCCGGGCTGAATCAGCACCAAGTACAATCGAGTGCGGGCGCACGCTCACCATGGTTTCGTGACCGATAGAAACACCTTCGGCTCGGCTGTTGGCGGCAATCAGCACACCGCCCACGTCTACCTGACCCGAAGCCAGCAGCGTACCCGGCAAGGTATTACAACGCCCGATAAAGCGGGCCACGAATTCGGTGGTCGGGCGTTCGTAAATTTCTTCGGGTGTTCCGGCTTGCTGAATACTGCCATCGTACATAACCACAATACGGTCAGATGTTACCAAAGCCTCGCCCTGGTCGTGGGTAACGTATACGGTGGTAATGCCGATTTCGTCGTGCAAGCGGCGTAGTTCGACCCGCATTTCTTCGCGCAAGCTGGCATCCAGGTTGGAAAGCGGCTCGTCCATCAGCAAGATTTGCGGCTCAATTACAACCGCCCGCGCCAGCGAAACGCGCTGCTGTTGCCCGCCCGAAAGCTGGGCCGGGTAGCGGTCAGCCATTTTGGTTAATTTCACCACGTCAAGGGCCTTGTTGACCCGGCGGCGTAATTCCTCTTTGCTGACCTTGCGAAGCTGCAAGCCAAAAGCAACATTCTCGAAAACGGTTTTGTGCGGCCAAATCGCGTAGCTTTGAAAAATCATGGACATATTGCGCTTTTCAGGCGGGACGGATTTATGGGGCGAAGATACTATTTTGTCATTCACGATAATCTGCCCATCGTCCGGCGTGATAAACCCGGCCAGCATCCGCAAGGTGGTAGTTTTGCCGCAGCCGGAAGGCCCAAGCAATGATATAAACTCGCCGTCCTTCACGCTCAAATTAATGTGATTAACGGCAGCGTGTGTGCCGTAGACTTTGGTCAAATTGTCCAGCGTTATAGTTGCCATTTGCTTTATCTTTCCCTTATCTTTTGTCGAGCATGAAGTCACGGCCAAGCAAGCGGTAGGCGATACCAATGATGGCAAAGATGATTACCAGCATCACCACGCCCAGCGCGGCCACCCGTTCAAAGCTGCCTTCGTTGACCATTTCAAAAAGCACCGTCGGCATTACCTGACTGTTGGTACTGTAGAGCAGGATAGCGCAGCTAAGTTCGCGGACGGCCAGAATAAAGACCAAAATCCAACCCCCGATTAAGCCGCGCTTGACCAAAGGTACGGTAATTTTGCGGACAGTACCAAGCTGGCTTGAGCCTAAATTGCGGGCGGCTTGCTCCATTTCCGGGTTAATGCTCTTGAAAATATCGCTACTGTTCGAGAAGGCCATCGGCAAAAAGCGGGTGCAGTAGGCTACCATCAAAATCAGGCCCGTACCGTATAGGGCAAAAGGCGGGCGCGAGTAGGCCGAGAAAATACCGATGGCAATCACGATACCGGGAATTACCAGTGGCATAATCGCAATAAACGACAAAATTCGCCAGCCCCGGATTAGTTGCCGATTCACAATATAAGCAATCGTAATCCCGATGAACATCGCCAGCGTTGCTGCTACCGCCGAGTAAAGCAAGCTGTTCTGAATAGAAAGGGTGGTAGTCGGCTGCTTGAACAGCACATCATCATACCATTGCAGGGTCAAATTGTTTTCGGTGAAAGGCCGACCCCAGGCTTTGGAAAGCGAAGTCCGGATTAGCATAAAGAAAGGCAAGCCCAGCGAAAGCATCGAGACGAACACGCAAAAGCCCAGAAAAGCCCATTTCCAGCCGCCCAAATCAATCAGGCGTTTTTGACCACCCTTGCCGGTTAAGGTCGTGTAATTGCGTTTGGCTAAAATCCGGCGTTGCAGCCACAGTAAAAGAGCGGTAATCAACAGCAAGGGCATGGCAAAAGCTGAAGCTACTTCGACGTTGGGGGGATACTGGAAAGATTGCCAAATTTCGGTGGTAATAATGTTGGTGCGGGCTGGAATCAGCAGCAAGGTCGGCGAACCGAACAGCGAAAGAGCTTCGAGAAAAGCCAACAAAAAGCCCGAAATAATCGAAGGCAACACCAAAGGCAAGGTTATTCGCATAGTGGTTCTGAACGTCCCCGCCCCAAGCACCGTCGCCGCGTCCTCCAATTCCGAAGATACAAATTCCAGAGCCGAGCTAACCAGCAAAAAGGTGTACGGGTAGCTGTAAATCCCCACGACGAAAATCGCGCCGGCCATTGTGTAAATATTAATCGGGCCTTTGGATGCCCCGGTCAGAGCCATAAACCATTTGTTTAACTCGCCAGAGTTCGGCCCGGCCAGCAACACCCAGGCAATCCCCCCCAAAAAGGGCGGAGTGGTAAAAGCCACCAGCAGCAAAATCCGCATAATCCCACGTCCCGGCATGTTGGTACGTGAAATCGCCCAGGCTATCGGTACACCAATCGCCACGCTCAAAAAGGCCGCGCCGGTTGCCAGAATTACCGAGTTTTTGACCGCTTCCAGATACCGTACATTAGTGAAAACGTCGGCGTAATTTTTCAAGGTCAGACCAGCATCGTTTGGCAACGAGAAGCTACGATACAGCAGCCAGTACATCGGCAAGCCAATCAACACCAGCAATACACCTACCATAAATATCCAGAAAACCGCCGAAAAGTCCCGGCCACTCCGCAATTCGTTCTCCGGCTTTTGCTTTGCGCCCGGCGAAACTAGCGGCTTGCTAAGTTCCTGTGCCAACTAGCATCCTCCTTTTTGGGTTAAGTAACAAGTATCAAGTATCAACTAGGATTCCGCTCCATTTGTTACTTGATACTTGTTACTTGTTACTTGGTTCAGCTTTATGCTCCGAAAACGGTTTTCCACTTTTTGATAACGTCGGGAAGGTCTTTGCGGATTTCAGCCGGTTTGGGAGAGTAGGTCGGGATTTCCTTGAGGGCTTTCGCGCCAGTAATGGTAACGTCGGTACGGATAGGCTGCTCAAAGTTTTTGGCACAAAGTTCAGCGTATTCCTTGCTCATCAGGAAGTTCATAAATAATTTGGCGGTGGCAGTGTGGGGAGCATCTTTCAAAATTCCCACCGGGTTCACCACTACTACTGTCCCATCAGTGGGGTAAATTACGTCTACCGGGTTGCCTTTGGCCTTGCTTGCCAGTACCTGCCCCATCGGGCCAATCCCTACCGCCCGTTCGCCCGAAACAATGTCCACTACCGTATCGTTGATGGAGCGACCCAATTTGGGGTTAAGACTGTTCAACTTGTTAAAATAAGTATCCCAGCCATATTTTTGCTGCATACTCAAAGCCCAAGTGCCAACCTGACCACTGGCCGCGCCGCTACCAGTAGTAATCTTGTCCTTGTTTTTGTCCGTAATCAGTTCTTGCCAGCTTTTCGGCAAATCTTCGGCCTTCACCTTTTGGGTGTTATAGGTAATCAGAATAGGGCTAAGTGAGCCGGTATGGTAAAAGTTTTCGGCATCGAGCGAACGGTATTCGGCAATCACCGCGTCCTTGCCCGCCGGGTTATAAGCTTGCAGCTTGCCCTGTTCCTTGAGTTCCATCATCTGACCCATATCGGTGGTGCCGTAAATATCCACGTTCTTGATACCGGCTTGCATTTCCTGGGTCAATTTCTGGTAAATAGTGGCGGCTACGTTGCGGGTACCTTCCACCTTGATACCGGGATACTTCGTGCTAAAAGCACTGCCGATGTCGTTCACAATATCCTGATTAAACCAGACGGTGTACCAAACCAGCTTGCCTTCTTTTTTGGCCGCTTCGTACAAAGCCGCTTCGTCGGCAGTGCTTAGAGCTGAACCTCCGGCAGCCGCAGTCGTAGCAGCACCAGCCGCCGCAGTAGTAGCGGCACTGGCGGGGGGGGTAGTCGCGGGGGCGTTAGTGGCGGTTGGGTCGCCACAGGCGGCCAGGGGAACTAGCAATAACAGGGAAATCAGGGCTAACCAAAAAAGCTTGAACTGTTTCGTCATGAAAATCTGCCTCCTCTTTGAGTCCTTAGTATTATGCCTTCTTATGCGGCTTCGGGTGTATCGAGCTAAATCACGAGCTTTTTAACCGATAAATTTTGCGATTGAGAAATTTTTAACTATTTAGAAACATGATAGAACATTCCTATAAGACCGTCAAGAATACAAAGAATTATATTATAGTTAAGACTCTACTCAATAATTAAACGTGCATTTTTTCACACTCTTTTAGCATTGACAGGGTTTTTCAGCCTGCGTATACTATTTTTACTTATTGCAAAATAAAGACAAAGGACGGCAAGAATGTCAAGGCTGGATACCCGACTGGAACGCTCCGAGCTAGTTGTTCCGGCTTCTAACTGGAAAATGATTGAAAAAGCCGCTAACGCTCCGGCGGACGCAGTTTGTATTGATTTGGAAGATGCCGTTGCCCTCGCCGAAAAAGAAGCCAGCCGCGCCAATGTGATTCGGGCTTTCAAGGAGCTAAATTTTGGCAAAAGTTTACGGATTTATCGGATTAATGGGCTGGATACTTTCTTTGCCTACCGGGATATAATAGAAGTAATCGAGGCGGTGGGCGACAAGATAGATTTAATTGTCATCCCCAAAGTAGACCGACCCGAAGATGTTTATTTTGTAGCAACCTTGCTAGGCCAGATTGAAGCCTACAAAAACTTTTCCCGTCCGATTGGTCTTGAAGCTCAAATCGAAACGGCGATGGGTTGCGCCAATGTTCGGGAAATCGCCGCGTCCTCGGCCCGCCTCGAAACTTTGATTTACGGGCCGGGTGATTACGCCGCTTCGGTGCAAATGCCGCTTGATTCTATCGGCGAGTTCGACGAAAACGACAAACTTTATCCCGGCCATCGCTGGCATTATGTGATGCAAGCGGTGGTGACTGCCGCCCGCGCTTACCAAAAACGGGTAATGGATGGGCCGTTTGCCGCCTTCAAAGACCAGCAAGGTTTATTGCAGCATTGCAAGATTGCCCGGAGCATGGGCTTTGACGGCAAATGGTGTATTCACCCTTCCCAAATCGAAACGGTAAACCAGATTTTTTCACCGCCCGAAAAAGAAATTCAATGGGCGCAAACCGTGTTGGCTGAACACGAAAAAGCGGCCAGCGAGGGGCGTGGCGCAATCAGCGTCAACGGCAAGATGATAGATGCCGCTAACTTGCGGATGGCCCGCCATATTGTCGAAAAAGCCAAACTTGCCGGAATGGTTTAGTAAAATTTTTGCACAAAGACACAAAGAATTCTCAAATAAAGATTATGTCAAGTTGATACGATAGCAACAAAATAGGGGAGCTTATCTACATTTTATTTGCAGACAAGCTCCCCTAATCTTTACAACTGCTTATTTCGTCGGCGTGGCCGAAGGTGCGGCAACCGTTGTTACTGCCGCAGTGGTGCTGCTGGCCGTTGTTACTGCCGCAGTGGTGCCACTAGCTGTCGTAACGGCTGGTGTGGTGCCACTAGCTGTCGTAACGGCAGCAGTCGTGCTATTGGCTGTCGTTACGGCGGCAGTCGTTGCACCTGGTGTGCCGATAGTTGCAGCGGCAGTGGTGGGAACGGCAGTAGTTGGGACGGCTGTCGCGGTAGCTGTCGGCGGGATAACCGGCGTAAAGACGGGAGCGGGAACCTGGGTCGGAACGGCAGTCGGAGTCGGCGGTGTATTGTACTTGGGCTTGGCCGCGTCTACCTTATCCTTAAGCCATTTTGTAAAGACTACATAATTACCGTTCTGGTCGGTAGTAGTAAGCTGATTGTAGCCAACGGCATCCAGGGCGCGTTTATCGTCTTTACCTGTAACCAACGCCAGATAATAACCCGAACTGGTTTTAATTGGGTCGGTAAGCTGTCCTACTGATAAATCCTTGACCGCCTTATAAACGTCGGCATCGAGAATACCATCGACAACCCAACCAACATCACCATTGTGGGCAGCCGTAACTTTATCTTCGGATTTATCGCGAGCCAATTGCCCAAACTTGGCTTCTAGCTGGTCAGGAGCAACCCCTTTAAGCTGGTTTTGCAAATCTTTGGCGGTTGCCTCGTCCTTCGCCAGAATCTCGCTAACCTTGATTTGCGGGTAAGGCTCACCGATTTTGGGAACTTCAGCAACCAGACGTTCGCTAACCTTCTTCTTGATTAGCTGCGGCTTTAGCTCATACTTCTTGTAATCATCTTCAGAAAGCCCGGTAGCCCGCTTGAAAGAATCTACAAAGCTGCCGCGACTGGCCGAAATGGTACTTTGCACTTTATCATTAGGCAAAGGCGTAGAAGTCGCCGTGACCGTCGGCGTAACCGTCGTGGTAGCCGTAACGGTTGTGCTGGCCGAAACTGTACCAGTAATCGCAGGCGCGGCACTGGAAGTCGGCGCAGGCGAACCCGCCGCACCTGCTGTACCCGTTACTCCCGGCGTAGTCGCCGCCGTCGCGCTAATGCTGGGCGAGGGGCTAACCGAAAGAGTAGCAGTCGGCAGGGGAGTCGTATTTCCGGCGGTAGAAGTAGCGATAGCGGCAACAGCCGTATTAACTACTCCAGCGGTAGAAGTAGCACCTACCCCAGTAGGGTTGGGCGTAAGCGTATAAATCGTTCCCAGAAAAAGGTCTTGCAAGTAGCCGTTTAGTTCATCGTCTTTAACTTCGATGCCAAACTGGTCTTTAGCTGCTTTTTCGGCTACCAAATTTCCAGTATAAGCTTCGAGGGTCGGCTGGTCTACCGGGCGATTACCATTGCCAATATCGCTAATTTCGGTCTGGTAAAGCTGGATACGTGATTGAATTTGGTTTTGCTGGTCGCCCTGAGCAAAAGACAATTGCTGTTGTAACTGACCAATTATTTTGAAAAGCTGGATTTTGCGGAACTTGTAATAATCGCCGCTACTAACACTTTGCCCATTAACTTCGGCCAGAGTTTTGATATTGGGGGCAACTAGCGATTGAAAAAAGCCGACTGCCAAAACCAGTATGGTAATAGCAACAACAGCAATCGTAGCAAGGATAAGCTGACGCTGACGCTGCAAATCTTTCTGGTAATGGCTGGTCTGACGTTGGGTCATGGGCTGGGCAGGTTGCACTTCTTCACCTTGACGCGGTGGGCGACGAGTAGCCGCCGACATTACAGGTGGAATAGCCTCGCCGGGCTTGGCCGAACGCTGGGGGCGCATATTGTCCGGGCGGGGTTTAGCTGGTTCATCCGGGTTGCGCGGGCGGTTGTCCTGGTTATTCGCCATCGGGTATATCTCTCACTTCCAACTCAAAATAAATTAAAAATAAAATTCGCTCTAAAATAACGGGAAAAAGGCACAGGAAAGCCGGAACTGTCCGTACTTTTTCTGTGCCTCGCAAAAATTTATGGGAAAATAAATTCCGCTTTTCACAAGACCGATTAGCGGCCTCGGTCTGCTACATAAGGTAGCAAAGCCAGGAAACGCGCTCGTTTAATAGCAACAGTCATAGAACGTTGATGGCGGGCGCAGGTGCCGGTTTTGCGGCGCGGCTCAATCTTGCCCCGGTCAGACAAATAACGGCGTAAACGCTGGAAATCCTTGTAATCGACTTCCTTGATTTTGTCTACGCAGAATTGACAAACTTTGCGGCGGGGTGCGAAGCGGTCTTTGGGCGCACCTCGGCGCGGACGACGGGGCGCACCTGGGCGGCCACCATCTTGCCCACCTTCAGCATTATCTCCCCCACCAAAGCCACCCGGACGCGGCCCACGCGGGACAAAACCACCCGGACGCGGCCCACGCGGGACAAAACCACCCGGCCCGGTTGGGGCGGGAGCGGGCGCACTTGTTTGATTTTCGTTTTCGGTAGTCACCTGATTCTAAACTCCTTCGGCATATATTTCTAGCCGTACTTTTCGCCAGAAAAACCGAAATAGCTAGATTTGAACTAAGTTTGAGGCAGAAAAGCTAATTTCCTGCCTCAACCAGATTTAGAACGGAATGTCCTCTGGCTCTTGCATCTCATCTTCCTCGAATGGATTGCTGTTGCGACTGGGTGCAGCCGAACGAGCGGGAGCAGCCTTGCCATTACCATTGCTATAATTATTACCAGCTTGCTGATAGCTGCCGCCGCCTTCTTCCTGGCCGCGTTTTGATTCCAGCATCAGCATTTCGTTAGCAATAACTTCAACGATAGTTTGTTCCTGATTATTCTTATCCATGTATTTTCGGGTCTGAACGCGACCTTCAATATAAACATGGCTACCTTTTTTCAGGAAATTAGAGCAAGTTTCTGCCAGCTTTTCCCAGGCTACTACCCGAAACCATTCGGTTTGGTCTTGATACGAACCATCCGATTGTTTGACAGAACGGCCAGAAGCTACCGAAAAAGTAGCTACCGCGCTACCACTGGGGGTAACTCTTAACTCTACGTCCTTGCCCAACCGTCCAGTTAGCATGACTTTGTTCAAATCTCTAGCCATTTCTTTTCATCTCCTTTTAGTTACGGCTCAAATTCAAATTATCGGCTCAATAAGAAAAATGAAACAGCTCAAAACTGTCTAAGCCTCGGCCAGGCTAACGAGCAGGTGGCGCGTTACGTCTTCGGTAATCCGAAGGTCACGTTCCAATTCCTCGGCGCGGGCCGGATCCATTCGGAAGGTTGCCATTACATAGTAACCATCCTGGACTTTTTCAATCGGGTAAGCCATCCGGCGTTTCCCCCAGGGGCTACCAGTATTGCTTTCGCCGAGTTCACCGCCAAGCCGGGTGATAAGATTATTCACTTTGTCTATCGCTGCCGAAAAATTTTCGTCCCCAAGTTCAGGGTTCAGAATATAAATCATTTCGTAGTTACGCACGATGTCCTTCACACCTCCTTTCTTCGGGTTTGCCTCAACTCAGTTTTTCCCTTCTAAAAGGGCGACAGAAAACCCGGTGAAGGAAGGTTTTCTTGCCAGAATTGAGGTAGAAAGGCTAAACCATGTTATCAGGTTTAACCAATATATCAGGTTGCCCCGACGTTATTACTATCTAGCAAACGTCCAAAAAGGGCCACTTATTTTTGCTTGTTTTAGCTTCTTTTTAGCTTCTTTTAGCTTCATCGGAGGTAAATTATAACACAATGGCTGGTTCATCGCAAATTGGGGTTTGGTTCTTGCCGGACTTGGTTTCAGGCTCTATAATAGAACTAACGAATAATATGCCAGAAATTCTAATGAAAGTCAGGCAGTCTATGAACCAAGAGCCTCAAGTTTCGATTATACCGGCAATTGACCAATCCGAAGCTTTGGCACAAGTACAGGCTCAAAGTGCCACACCCGAAAGCAAGTTGGTAGAGCCAGACTGGGTAATAAGTTACCACGCCCGGCCCAAAGGCCACTGGTTGCGCTGGCTGACGGTATTAGTTCAATGGCTGACGGGTTGTTTGGTAGCGTGGATTTTTATCATGATTCCGCTTGACCCAACTATCAGCCCCTTTCACAACTGGAAAAACCCGGTAATTATAGTTATGTTAATCTGCTTTATCGGCAAAACCTTGATTGATACTCTCTTCTATGACCACTATCAACCGTAAAAGAGTTGTTGGTTGTTAGTTGTTAGAGGGAACAGAGTTGCGAGTTGCGAGATAATTTGGTGGTAGATTGAACCAGAAACTAGAAACCAGAAGCTAAAATGAGTGAAACAGGCGTAAGTAATCAGGCCAGAGTTTTGGCGCAGGCGGCGGCTCAACGTGGTGAGGAATTCGTTGAAGCAGTGCGAATGGGATATGTCTTTCAGATAAAAGATTTGTTGGTAGCAGGGTCGGCGGCAGCTTATTTTTTTGATATGTTCGGCCTGGAACTTTTCCGGCTGGATTTACGGCTGAATTTGCCGGAAGAGGCCGGACGGCTTGCCCCTTATGATGTTCAGCTTGAAGGCGAAGTAGCTTTACTGGAATTGGGCGTGCTTGAACCCTTGCAGCTAGAGAACACGGAGAATAAGGAGCCGGAACATTGGCGACGTTTATTCGGCTCAAGTTTGTTGTTGAGCTGGCAAGACGAATGGCGAATATCCGAAGTGCTACCCTTTAATTCGGACGGTCAACTTAATCCGCAAGACCCCGCAGATAAATTTATTTTGGATGTCTATCAGGGTAAGCAAATTTTACCGTTACAAAAGCAAAGCTTGGATGAGTCCGAATGGCTTTTTCTTAGGGAGATGCAAAGTCAGGCTGGGCGGTTTAATCTGGAAGAATTACTTAATGCCTTACGAATGTGGCGGGATTTTAAGGGCAAACAGGAAACTATTGATAGAACGAAAATAAAAACCTGGGCGGCAGGCGTTGAATACCTGATAGCCTTTTTTGATTATCGATTGGTAGATATTGACGATATTGCCCGACGTTACGGCACGACTAATAGAACCATACTTAATCGCGCTCGTGAATTAGCTCAAGTTTTGAACACGACTGAATTTGATGACCGTTATTCTATTCACCCTGACCCAATTGCCCACTATCGTCAGATTTTCGGAGAAATCGGGGTAAAACCCGAAAAAGAGGAACAAAAGCGGTTGGCTGATGAACGCGGAAAGATTTTTGATACTATCGAAGTACCACCCGACGACGAAGATTTTTTTGGGCCGGGTTAGAAGAAAATTTAACAGAAAGGTAAAAAAAGCGGTGGGATTTTCCAGCGAGGAAATTATAGCTAGAATCAACAATAACCGGGCCGGTTCGATCTGGGAAGCTTTAGATATAAAGTTGGTTTCTTTTGAAAAAGAAAAAGTAGTGGGAACTATGCCGATTGGCCCGAACCACCGCCAGCAATTAGGTTATTTGCACGGCGGCGTTTCGGTGGTATTGGCCGAATCGCTGGCTTCGTTGGGAACAGCCATGAATATTGACCAGGAAAAGCAAATCGCCTTTGGATTAGAAATCAACGCCAATCATATCCGGCCCAAACGGGAAGGTACGATTACGGGAACGGCGACAGTCATTCACAAAGGGCGTACCACCTGGGTTTGGGATATTAAACTGACGGACGAAAATAATAAGTTAGTTTGCATTTCGCGCTGCACGGTAGCAGTAGTTGATCTAGCTCCGGGAGCAACTAATCCTTTGGCGGGCTAGGGATTCGTTGGAAAGTGAAAGTTGAAAGTGAAATAAAGAAGGGTGCTTTTGCCGACAATTTGCAAAAGTACCCTTCTTTATTAGCTGCTGACTGTTTAGTTATTTGCAGGGCTAGTGTTCTTCTTGGTCTTGGTTTTGCCTTGACCGTTAGACAGGTCTTTCTTGCGCTGCTCTAGTTGAGCCAATTTCT
This sequence comes from Chloroflexia bacterium, assembly GCA_038323095.1. Taxonomy (GTDB): domain Bacteria; phylum Chloroflexota; class Chloroflexia; order Chloroheliales; family Chloroheliaceae; genus L227-5C. The sequence continues at coordinate 50,202 of JBBQGP010000004.1, forward strand.
TTTCAAGCTGGGCTTTGTGGGCCTGAAGCTTATCACGGCGAGCTTCGAGTTTGGCTTTCTTCTGCGGCTGGTTGTCCTGCTTCTTGATTTCCTGGTCGAGCTTCTTGATTTGGGCATCGAGTTTGGCGATGCGGTCTTTAAGGGCGGCAATTGCCTTATCTAGCTTCTGGCTCTTGTCCTGAGCGGTGGTTGGCTGGGCAACCTGAAGAGTTTGGGCAGCTACGGTTTGGACGGGTGCGGCGTTAGCGGTAGTCAAGCTTTGTACCGGGCCGAAAAATACTCCGGCGGCAAACACGAAAGCTACAAAACCAAGAGTAATACGTTGCTTCAAAGTGCTTTTCATTAAAAGTTCCTTTCTTTGCTCGAATAATATCGGGAAGCGAATGTTTTAAGGCGAAAAATAACGCCTGATTTCGCTGGTTTTTGTTTGGAGTGAACTTTTTGTTCACACCCTTATGATAACTCTTCAATGTAATCGGCAAGTTTAAACCAGGTAAACTTTGTAAAATCTTTACAGACTTTTGTAAAATCGATTTTTGTCAAAAACAGGAGAGAATTGTTTAAAAAAGCCCCTTCTACTAATTTAGAAGGGGCAGAAGTTTTTAGAGATTAGACCGGGGTAACAGCGTTGCGGCGGCGGGTAAATTCGCGCTGGCGGGTGCTGTACATATCAAATCGCTGGATAAGTTCTTGCCGCAATTGCTCACCGGGAACAACCGCGTCTATGATTAGTTCGCTGGCAAGGTGATAAATATCTATGTCCTCACGGTATTCGGCTCGTTTAGCCTGAATAAAAGCATCGCGCTGGTCTTCGGGCAATTCCATAATTTGATTGTAAAAAACGGCGTTTATAGCAGCTTCCGGCCCCATAACCGCGATTTGAGCGGTAGGCAAAGCAAGGGTGCAATCCGTGCCAAAAGCTGGCCCAGCCATTGCGTAAAGTCCCGCGCCATAGCACTTGCGAACCACTACACAAATTTTCGGTACAGTCGCTTCCGAGACAGCCGCAATCATTTTCGCGCCATGCCGGATAATTCCTTGCCGTTCAACTTTCGAGCCAATCATAAAGCCGGGAACGTCGGCCAGAAACAGCAGAGGAATGTTAAAGGCATTGCAAAGCCAGACAAACCGGGCGGCTTTGTCGGCTGAATCTACAAAAAGAACGCCGCCTTTTTCGCGAGGCTGGTTCGCCACAATACCAACGGTACGCCCACCAATCCGAGCCAACCCGGTAATTAGTTCTTTGGCGAACAACTTTTTGATTTCAAACCAGCTATTTTCATCAATCACCCGGCTAATCAAATCGTTCATGTTAAAAACCTTGTTTTGATTTTCGGGGATAATTTCGGCAATTGCCTTGCCGGGAACGGGTTCGCGGTTTTCGACTATTGGTGTTTTTTCCTGCCAGTTTTGGGGGAAATACTGAACGTAGCGGCGGGCGGCGGTCAGAGCTTCTTCTTCGGTTTTGACCAGCATATCACCGCAGCCACTTTCGCTACAATGCATCCGCGCTCCGCCCATTTCTTCCAGGCTAACTTTTTCGCCAATGACCATTTCGGCCATCCGCGGCGAACCCAGATACATGCTGGCATTGCCCTCGACCATGATTACAATATCACAAAAAGCCGGGATATAAGCTCCACCTGCCGCGCTTGGCCCAAAAAGCACGCAAATTTGAGGAATAACCCCGCTCATTCGCACTTCATTGTAAAAAATCTTCCCGGCATGACGTTCGCCCGGAAACATTTCTACCTGGTCAGTAATTCGCGCTCCTGCCGAATCTATCAGATAAAAAAGCGGTATCTGGTACTGCATCGCTTTTTCCTGAATGTGCAGGATTTTTTGGACAGTTTTCGCGCCCCACGACCCGGCTTTAACTGTACTATCGTTAGCCATAATTGCAACCTTGCGCCCTGCGATTTTACCAAAGCCGGTAACAACTCCATCGGCGGCCAATTCGGGACTTTGCCAGTTCGCCAGCAAACCATCTTCGATAAAGCTTTCGGGGTCGAGCAACAAATTCAGGCGGTCACGTACAAAAAGCTTTTTTTGCTCCTTGAGCTTTTCGCGGTATTTCTTCGGGCCACCCGCCAAAGCCTTAGCGGTGCGTTCTTGCAACAATTCGTCAGATTTTTTACTTTCTGCACTTTTTTGGGTTTGTTCGGTCACTTTCTTGTCCTCTTGCCTTTAAGCTAAAGCGGCCAATTCTCGCCCTGGGCCAGAATATGATAATCGCCGCCACAAATTTCTTTGATAAGTTCGCAAACTTCAAGCAAAGCCTGTGCTAAATAATCCGGGCTGGTATTGCGGTTGCCTTGCACGTAAAGCATAAAGCGGCTGGTTTCTTTGGTAATGCGTGTCTCCTGGCATTGCTTTACATCCAGACGACAAATAATCTTTTCAGCATCAGTACAGGCATATTCGCCAGTATTTACTTTTACCGGGTTTTCTTCACCAAGTGGGATGTAATGCTCAGTCCCATCGGTGAGGCGAAAGGTAATATCACCGCGAATGTGCGCCAAATTGTGTGCGCCAATCGAAAGCCGGGTACGAGCCGATATTAGATTATAGCAATCCACCACCGTGTTAATATTGGGTAAACGTCCGTTACGTTTTATTAAATTCAACAAATGTGCAGCAGGTGGGGTAAAATCTTCGCTTACGCCCAACTTCTGATAAAGCTCGTAATAAGCCTGCAAAACAGGGTCAGCCGAAAAATCGGTTGGCTGCAACTGTTCGATAATTTCTTTTTTGAGCTTTTCAAGCGGGCGGCTTTTATTGGAAATTTCCGCTCCATTTATAACCGCCATAACTGCGTCAATGCCCAATTCACGCACCGACGGTGTAACATTTAATCTCATAGCACCTTGTTATAAGTTTTGAGTTTTAAGTTTTAAGTTAGAAAACCTAATCTTTTGATTACTGGATTGCAAGTACACAGTTACAAATATCACAGAATTACCAAAGCATTTTAGCTACAATAAAGCTTGTATGTCAATTTGCAACGGTTTGGTAGACAGGCATCAGATTTTTACGAGGGTGTAAATTACCCGAAAGCCCAGAAGTGAATTTTCGGGCCAAGTTGCCCAACCGGGCTAAACCCGGCTGGAAGGCGTGCCAGGTTATACTTCTAACTTTCACTTTCCAGATTTTCTTTGTTATTTCCGACTTTATACTTCATACTTCCGAATTGTTCTCTCCTGTCCAGCGTCCCTTATCGCGGGTTTGGTATTTTTCCAAGACGTAATCAAGCGCAGCCGACAAATCAACTCCAACCGAATTGGCAGTGGTAATAAGCACGAACAGCACGTCGCCAAATTCATCCTCTAAGGGTTTTTCAGGTTCGGACGCTTTCTTCTTTTTTGCCCCAAAATGATGATTAAATTCCCGGCTCAATTCGCCCACTTCTTCGACCAGACGCAAAAAGTTAGAATTTGGCTCCCAGTAACCACCGTTAGCCTGAATATACTCGTCTACCTTGCGTTGCGCTTCTTTCAATCCATCCATGATTTTTACTCTCCTAAAAATAAAAAGCTACCAGCCGGGTAAGACTGATAGCTAAGGTTTGGCGTAAAACTACTTTAGAAGTTCAGTCCAGGCTTTAGCAGCCTCGGCCAAAGCATCCTGCGGCTTAACCGCTTTGGCCCAGGTCGCACCCTGAGCAACAACCAGAGCATTTAACAGTTTATCGCGGGTTGTCAGAGGAAGCGGGGCAGGGATAAGCTGTTCTGCTGGTCGGGTTTGGGGCAAAGCTTGTACCATAATAGCCCGCGCCTGTGATAATGGGTCGTCACTGGTTTGCACAAAAGTATCCTGCAAAGCCTTTTTCGCGGTAGGAATAGAAATCTGCGCCAGTTTTGCGAAGGCCAACTGATTTTCGTCGCTATCCAGAAATAGGGCAAAGGGCAAAGCCTCGCGCTTGTTCGGCCCGTCTTTCAACATAGACCAGCCCTGAATTTGCAAAGGTAGTACGTTCGCTTTGCTCAAGGGATGCAAAGTAACCAAAGTATTAGCGTAAAGCTCGGCGTTCTGGGTTTTCAAATCTGGTAAAAGCGGCGCACCATCCATCACCATCACCAATTTCCCGGCGGAATAACGGCTTAGCGCATCTTTATTAGTACCTTCCAAAGCTTCATTCGAGAAATAGCCATCCTTGCGGCGGTTGAAATAATACTGCCATTTACCCTGCGCGTTGGCAATATTAAAAGTCGGAACAAATTTAGCATCTGGCCCTTTGGAATAAAGCGGCGTATCTTCCATTAAGAAATCGGCAACCGGGTCAGGCTTGAGCCAAACTGCCCGGACATCCAGGGGAGTTTTATCCCGCATCAAAGGTAAAGCCTGGTCAAGGTCATCAAAGTTTTTGGGAAGTTTGGTTGGGTCAAGGGTCGCCTGTTGCCAGAGCTTCTTATTAATAATAGAAACGCGAGTGCTGGCAAGCCAGGGCAAACCGTAGGCACCTGAATTGTCGCCCTGACCATAGCGCAAGGCATCCCAGCCAACAGGATGAAAACGGCTTTGCACTTCGCTACCGACCAACGGGGCTAAATCTTCCAGCTTCCCGGCGGCGGCAAATTGATATATATTGCCGACATCCAGCAAAACCAAATCAGGCAAGTTCTTTGGATTTTTGGCAAGCGTGTCAGCAAGCTTATTATCTAAATTCGTCCCGAAATCCTGCCAATCCAGCGTAAAAGTTTTGGAGTATTTGGAGCGGTAGCTATCTACTACATTATTAAGGAAAGCCTCGTAATCGGTATTACCTTTCCAGCCGCCCGTCCACAGTCGCACCACCTGTCGATTGTCCGCCCCGACCTGATTAGGACGTGAGTTAGAGTCAGGCTGAGAAGTAGCTGCCGCCGCAGGCGTAGAGTTAGCCGCCGAGGTTGCACCGGGAGTACCTGTGTCAGTAGCCGCTCCTGTTCCTGATGGAAGCGGATTAGGGGCGGTGGTAGGCGAGTCCGAGCAAGCCCCCAGTAGTAGAGAATACAAACCTAGCATGAGCAGCAACCATGAAAGCTGCCAATTCGCCCGGTTTCTGGAAAATTTTTTATTTAATTTCATCCGTAATTATTCCTGTAAGTTGATAAGAGCGGGCAAAAGCTTGCTTGAGAGCTTCTGCCCAAAAATAAACATTGCCAGGGATAGTTTACATCAGGAGCAGGCTGAGGTCAAAAACATGTTTCACGTGTTACACTCTTTTACTTAAACGTTCGCGCAGTCTCGCAATTTCAACTTCAAGTTCTTGCAAACTTTCCATTATCGCGCCGCGCTCGTCGGGAGTAGCTTTCTCGTATTTGCGCGAATTATCCTTTATAATAGAAGTTAATTGATGAAAAGGGCGGACAATCGGAAAGCGGACAATTGGTAAACTGTCTTTTTCGCGGACACTTTGTTTATCTTTTAACAAACTGTCTTTTTCGCGGACACTTTCTTCCTCGGCAACTCCCAGGCGGGAAGCCAGAGCTGCGCTGTGAATCCCAATTTTACCATCCCGAATTTGAGCAACTACCGCCGGATTTTCGGCCAATTTTAGCCGCACTTCCACATAGCTTTTACTTTTATTGACCAGAGCGGCAATCTCGCGAATACTTTGGCCGTACTGGTCTTTCAAAGTCTTGAAATAATTCGCTTCGTCGCCAATATCCAAATCTTCACGCTGAATGTTTTCGATAAGCGAAATTACCTGCACTTCGTCATCGGCCAAATCGCGGATAATGGCCGGAACAGAGGTTCTTCCGGCAATTTTAGCCGCCCGGAAGCGTCTTTCACCCACCACCAATTGATACTCCGCCCCGTTTTCGCCCTGATAAGGCCGAACAATTAAAGGCTGCAAAATACCGCGTTGCGTTATATCTTCGGCCAATTGATTCAAAGTAACCTCGTTATAACGGCGACGAGGCTGATTTGGATTAGGTTCAATCAAACGTAATTCGATTTCGCGGGCATCCTTCAAAGCCTGTTCGCCCGTTTCGACGGTGCGCTGGGCCAGCTTTTGAAAAGGACTTTCCTTGATTAACTTGCGTTTACCAGGACTTGCGCTGGACACGTTCTTGTACCTCCTCCGCCAAATGAATATAATCTTCGGCAATATCCGGGGCATAAATCAAAATAGATTGCTTGGCTAAAGGGGCTTCGGCAATCTTGACGCTTTGCCGGATGCTAATTTTGAAAACTTCTTCCTTAAAATAATTCTTTATTTCTTCTTCAACTTCTTTGGAAAGGCGAGTGCGGTTGGTAAAAGTGAGCAACACTCCCAAAACCGCTAAATCGGGGTTCAAATCTTCCCGCAGAACTCCAATCATCTCCATTAACTGTGGCACACCATAAAGGGCGTATGCCTGAGTTTGGACGGGAAGCAAAACGTAGTGGCTGGCCGCCAGAGCGTTAGTGACTACCAAACCGAGGCTTGGCGGGCAATCTATTAAAACGTAATCGTACTTGCCATTCAAGGCTTCCATCTTCTTCTTTAAAAGCCATTCCCGCCCATTGCGATTGACCAAATCCATTTCCAGTGTAACCATAGAAATATGGGCCGGAGCAAGGTGCATCCCTTCACATTCAAAAGCAATGTCGGCCAAATTGGTATTGCGCTCTACAAAAACGTGATACATTGACTTGTCAACCTGAGCCACCTCTACCCCTAGCCCGGTAGAAAGATTGGCCTGCGGGTCTAAATCTATCAGAAAAACGCGCTTACCCTTCGCCGCCAGAGCCGCCCCCAAATTCATAGTGGTAGTAGTTTTAGCCGTACCACCCTTATTTTGAGCAATCGCAATTATTACTGGCTGCGGAACAGGCGCGACCTGTCCTTTTTTCTTGGTCGATTGTGCTGCCGCCATTTGTATCACCCTTTATCTTTTTAACAAAGCTGAGAATAATGAGGCCGGGGACACCCCCAAACCCTCGCCAGGGCTTTTCCCCTGTCTTTCATGAAATTTAGCTTTATTTTAACACAGCTATCCCGCCATTGCTATAACTTGCTTTAGCTCTACTACATGTTTTACAATAGGCTGGCCTTTAAGAAAACCTCCCGACAATGATTTGAGGACTTTTATGACTGAACTTTATGGCGGGCAAAAATCCCGCGACGATGCTGAATTTCAGGCATTGCTCGAAACCTATCTGGAAGATTGCCAGAACGAAGAAGCCCGGATACTGGCCGATACCGAGTTAGACGAAGAAGCCCGCTTGCAAGAATTGCAGCCGCTTCGTCAGAAAATGGACGGTTTGCAAAGTTTGCTGGCCCGGATGCGCGGGCAGGAAGTAATTAGCCCGGAAGAAGCCCGCTTGCGCCGCGAAATCGAGGAAGAAGCCCGGCGCGGCCTGATTGCGATGGATACGGTTTACAGTGTTTTGCGGCCTGATATTCACCGCTTCGACCAGGACGAAAAAGGCGTGGTCGAAGGCGGCAATTTAACTTTTGTCCGCAAACAGGGTAAATTAAATTTGCAAATTCCCCTGCCGGGTTTCGACGGGTTCGAGGCCCAGGACCAGGAAAAACGTGAAATGGCTTTAGTAGCCGTAACCGAAGTAGCCCGCGCTGCGCTGGGTGATTATGCCGCCCGCGTGATGCACCTGCTTTTTGAAGTCGCCAACGATTATCCGCACTGGCGCACTCCAAACGTTACTTTTTCGGTAAACGAGTTTTTGGACAGGCTCGGCTATGCCCGCGACAAACGCGGTATTCATTATAGTAAGAACCGTCGTTATCTAATGCGGACGCTAGTCGCCTTGAATAATACTATTGTCGTAGCGGAACGCCCGGTCTATGATAAAGGCAAGCATTATCGGGCCGCCGTTCGTGAAGCCCTGATTACCAGTATTCGCACCATTTATTCAAACGACGAAGAAGCTAACGCCGGGTTATCCACCTGGGAGCTTTTTGAGCGTGGGACACCCGGCGATATTATTCAGGTTACGATTGGGCAAGCCTGGTACGAAGGAGTGCGCCGACGCGATGGTACACCCGGCAATAATTACACGCTTGTGCCACGCCTGGGCGACCCGCGTTTGCTTGTCAATCCCGGTCATACTCGCACCGAAGACCGTATCGAAAATTATTTGTATACCCGCTACAAAGAGCTAAAATACTCCAAATTGACCATTAGTATCCAACGCAGCACCGCTCTCGATAAAGCTGGAGTTACCACCAAAAATGTTACCCGTGCCACCCAAATTCTGCAAAAAGCTTTGGATAAACTTCAAACCAAAGGGGTAATTACCGATTACAGCCCACGCCCGCTGCCCTTGCGCCCTAACGAAAGCTTTACGGTTGAACTAAACGAAATGGCTTTTTACCAAAGGCGCAGAAACGAAGAAGGCGGCAAGAAAACTGGCAATTAAGATTTACTAACCCCAAAGTCGGTGTGGTATCTGGTAAATTAAGCTGAGTTCAATTTACTGCATGTGGAGTCTGCGGTAAATTATTTACTGTTTTTCTGACGCGTGTGGTCTGCGGTAAAGTGGCTCAGGCTCATTTTATTGCCAAGTGTGGTCTGCGGTAAAGCCGAAATCAGAACTGACATGCGTAGGTGTGGTAAGCGGTAAATATTATGCCGTAGAATTTACCGCTTTTTGATTCGGTGTGGTATGCGGTAAAGCAAACATGTGGATAAGTTTACCGATGCGTGTGGTAAGCGGTAAATTCTGGTAATTTTTGGTGTGGTATGCGGTAAAAATAGAAGTTTTTATTAACTACAGACCACACCAAAGCAATTTTTGGTAAATTTCTGGTAGCCCTTTTTCATATTTTCTCCATTTTCTCGATATTCTGAGCGATAATCCAAATCAAGAAAATAGCATGGGGTCTGCGGTAAAGAGTTGTGTACCATGCAGTAAAGAGTTGTGTACCATGCAGTAAACGCCTTCAACATGAAAAAGCGAGTCTATAAAGTATTAATACCAGTATTGATATAAACTTTAGGGCTAGGGCTTGCCTATCAAAAAGAACCGCTTTATTATTAAGCTGGACTAAACATGCTTTACATGGCTGGCTACCGAAAAGCGTATCTATTTGTGAAAGACGGCGAAAATGCAGCAAGAAATTGCTAACCACAATTCAAGCGAAAAACCCGGCGCGAAAAGAGGCGAGGGTTTTTATTTCGCCGGATTCAAAAGTCCGAACTATACTCCTATTCCCGACGAATTCTTTGATGTGCTTGCTCCGCGTTTGTCCGAAGCCGAGTTGCGCGTTTTACTTTACATAATGCGCCGCACCTTCGGCTTCAAAAAACAGGCCGACGCAATCTCACTCAGTCAATTGACTGGCGGGATACGCAAGCGCAATGGCGAGATAATGGACGAAGGCACGGGATTATCCAAACCAGCAGCCCTTAAAGGCATAGCTGGTTTGCAGGAAAAAGGTATTATCTCGGTTGAGAAGCATACCGCCGAAGATGGACGCAACGAAGTAAATGTCTATTGCTTGCGTTACGCCGACGAAGCGGGTACAAAGTCGAATAATTCAACTTTTTCTCAACCAGAAGCGTATTCAAAAATTGAATATTCTGAAATAGAACAAACCAATCTTACTCCTGCCGACAACCTCCGATACGTCAACTCTTCCCCTTCCCCGTTAGTTGAAACTAAAACAGTTCCGGCTACACAGGAAAGGGGAGGGCGCGTCGGAGCTATCCAAAGGGTAAACCAAAATGACCAACCCCTACCTACAAACCTAAATAACGAAAGGGTAAAGCAAATTAACCCCCATAGTAAAGCAGCTTTACCCAATGAACTAAGAGCTTCACGGGGTAGTAAAGTAACTTTACCCATGCCCCCGCAAGGTTTAGCAGAGAGTAAAGCCGCTTTACCAGGCAGCGTTCAGCAAATTGACCGGGGTAGTAATCGTGGAGAACCAAAGACGGTAAAGCAAATTAACCAACAACATGGCAGTTTACAAAATAATAGTTTGCAAAATAACAGTTCACAACAATCAACTAACAACAATCGCGGTCAGCAAGGTAACTTGGCGGTAAAGCTGGAGCCGGAAGTTGTTGTTGACATAACTAAAGATTTAGAAACCGAGCATAAAGCAGAAACTAAAGACCTTTTGACAAGCTTTGGTTTGAGCGAGAAAGCTGCCAATGAGCTAATCGCAAACTGGCCGCATGATTACATCCGGCAAAAAGTAAAGTTAGCCAAAGAACTGCGTAGGCAAAACCCGACAATAATCAGGAATTGGCCCGGCTTTATCCGGCAGGCCATCAGTGAAAATTATGCCTTGACCGCACAGGCTCAAAAACCAGCCCGACCCGCTACTATGCGCTATCGCAAAACAAGCGGGCCACGTCGTCCGGCGGGCTATGATAGATTTGTGAGCAATGCCAGCCAGCCGGAAGTGGAAACTTCCGGCCCTGATTTTGCCACTAACCAAAAATTGCAGCAGGATATTCGCCCGATTGCAAGCTTTAATAATAATCAAACCGCGCTTTTATGGGAAAAGGTTTGCGAAGCCATCACTCTACGCTTCAGGAAGCCCGATTTGGCGGGTAAACTGGTGGGAGCTACTGTGGAGATGGTTTCAGGCGAGAAAGCCGCTTATATCGCCTTGTGTCGCCCCTGGCGGGAACTTGGTTTGTTAGCCAGTGAGCAAGCAATTGTCAAAATGGCTTTTTCGCAGGAAATCGGGCCGGGCTACAATCTGAAATTTGAGGGGCGTTAAAATGGCATATCTTCGCTATAATCACGGAAAGTTGGAATACCCATTTTATTTGCTTCATCACAACTGGATGAATCCAAATCGAGAATATCTTCCTCGCCCAGATAGCTTTTGGTTTCGTAACGGGTCAAGGCGCGTAGCTTATATAAAATAGTTCGGGCTTGTAAAAGACTACTTTCCATCGTATCAAAGTCGTCGTCGCTAAGTTCATCCGGCTCACTCTGTCGCATAAGCTGAAGCGTAATCAAGGCACTGGTCATAGGCTGGCTCATTTCGTGGCAGATCGCAGCGGCGGTGCTAACCATTGCTTCCATCTGGCCCTTTTTCTTTTCAGCTTCGGCCAACTCTTGCTGGGTCTCGCTAAGACGGTCATAAGCGGTTTTGACTTCGCTAAGTAAACGGCTTTTCTCATCATAAGCCTGTTTTAGCCTTAGCAATGAATTTACTCGTGCCAAAAGTTCGCTCCGATTAATCGGCTTGGTCAAGTAATCGTCTGCTCCGATTTCGAGTCCAGCAATCCGGGTTTGGGTTTCGGCGTGGGCCGTCACAAATATAACGGGAATAAAGGGGAGCCTGGTGTTAGCTTTAATATGGCGCAATACTTCCATACCATTCATACCGGGCATCATTAAATCCAGCAAAATCAAATCGGGTAATTCTTCTATAGGAACAGTTTGTAGTGAATTTAATACCATCTGCCCATTATTAAAAACTTTGGAGCGGTAATTAGAAATTAAAAGTAAATCTACTAGCAAAGCGGCAGTATCAATATTGTCGTCAACAACGTAAATAAAACCAGATTGCTGTCCCATCGTAGTCCCCTAACTGACTATAAAGTCAAACTAACAAAACCATTTGGAATTCGTTATAATTGCAGTCGCTCAAACCTGCTGCAATTATAACCTCTCAAAACTTAATAAACAATAAAGCAAAGTATAATATTTAGGGAAGATATTAACTTTCAGGAAAGTAAAAATTAGACAAAATTAAAGATTGCCGAGATTGTAACTTTGGCCGCTATATTGCGTATAAGTTTGTAGTGTCAGGACAAATTTCAAGCTTTCCTGACTATAGAACCTGTTTGCTTGCATGGGTTATAATAGGACTCAGCACTTCGGAAAAGCAATTCAGGTAGAGTAGGCGATTAGAACAAAGGATAAGGAGCGCGATGAGACTTTTAAGCCGGACAACTTCTAAAAAATGGCAAATAGCTTTCGGCCCGGCCCTGCTAATGCTGGCCCTGCTAATTTTCGTTAGCCCGGTAGCTGCCCAAACCGCCACTCCCCGACCTGGTGGCACAACTTCTGCCCAACAAGTTAGCGATACGCCCGATGATATAGTCAAGAATTTGGGTAGCAAAGGCTACTATGTGTCACAGGCAGTCAAAACCAACGTAAACGAGCCGGGCCTTGAAAGCAAAATTGCTGACACTGTAAGCAAGCTGAAAGGCAAACAGGATACTCGAATTGCCGTTTTGGGTAACACAATCCTTACCCAAGCTCCCCAGAGCAAAGGTGGCAATCCGGCGGACTATGCCGGGTTCTTACAAGGCTATCTGAGTAGCCCAAAACCCGATGTGGTGGTGGTGGTAGATGCTAACAAAAAAGCAGTGGGCTTGGGTACAGACAAGCTTTCGGCGGCAGAACGTCAGGAAGTAATTAACGAGAGCCTAAGTACCTTTAACACTAAAGGGTTTGGCGAGGGAGCAAGTATGGTAGCCCAGAAAGCTGCCGACAAGATCTCCTCCAAAGAAACTTCTGGAACGCTAACTACTGTAGCGATTGTTGTGGCTATTCTGGCTTTAATTGGCGGCTTTTTAGCTTATCGCTACTTCACTGCCCGCAGTTACTGGAACAAGCGGGTGGCCGAATTGCAAGGGCTGGCGGGTCAGGTTAGCAATATGGTGCTAGACCTTAGCCCAAAAATTGATTATCTATCGGATAGAGTGCGCGAACAGGCCCGTGGTTTGTTTGGTCAGGCCAGTTCGACTTTTAGCAACGCTAACACTAGTTTGCGCCAGCTTGAAAAGCCTAATACCTGGGCTTTGATGTTCAAGGGCGGTGAGTATGAGAAGCAATATCAAATGACTGCTTCCCAATTGCAAACTACCCGTAACGCCCTGACGCAGGTACAAACTACGGTGGATAAA